>NZ_JBFASK010000020.1:0-135497 GCF_040677675.1 Streptomyces sp. NPDC053755
TCGCCTACGCGATCGGCAAGGCGGAGCCCGTCGGTCTCTTCGTCGAGACCTTCGGGACGGAGAAGGCCTCCGTCGCGACGATCGAGAGGGCCGTCGCGGAGGTCTTCGACCTGCGCCCGGCCGCGATCATCCGCGACCTCGACCTGCTCCGCCCGATCTACTCCCAGACGGCGGCGTACGGCCACTTCGGCCGCGAGCTGCCCGACTTCACCTGGGAGCGCACCGACCGCGTGGACGCCCTGCGCGCGGCCGCGGGTCTGTGAGCCGATGTCGGCTCCGCCGTCCGGCCCGGCCGTACCGGGCCCCCGCGCCCGGCCGGCCCGCACCGGGCTCCGCCTGCCGGAGTCTCACCCGTGACCGTCCGGGCCCGGACGGTCGGGGCCGTCGAACTCCCGGTCCTGGAGCAGCCCGTTGGTCGCGATCAGATAGCCGAGCTGCGCCCTGCTGACGCTGCCGAGGCGCCGGGAGATCCGGCTGATGTACTCCGCGACGGTCCGCCGGCTGATGCCGAGCCCCCGGGCGATCTTCTCCTCGGTGTGACCGGCGACCAGGAAGCGCATGATGCTCTGCTCGATCTCGGAGACGACGATCTCGGGCCGCTTGGCGACCGCCGGGTCGACCGGAGTGCCACGCGCCCAGGCGTACTCGAAGACGTTGGCCAGGTACCAGACGATGGAGGGATCCCGGACCTCGAGCGCCTCGTCCGAATAATCGGAACTGGTCGGAATGAAAGCCACCGTACGGTCGCAGATGATGACCCGGTCGAACATCTCGTCAACGGTCCGGATGCTGCCACCGGCTTCCGCGACGGTCCGGATGTATTCGGCCGTGGGCGGATGATTCCATACCGCGTGCTGATAGAGGGTGCGTTGGGCGACTCCCCTTTCGAGGAGCTCCAGATTGCGCCTGACCACCTCTTCCAGGATCTCAGGAGGACGGCGGCCGCCGGGTTGTGCGGTGAGCAGTTCCGACCGGCAGCACGCCACCGCGATGTCGATCGTCTCGGCGATCTGCCGGGCGCCCCGCAGGACGGTCGAGGTCTGCGGGACGTTCTGGCGGGACCCGTTGAAGACGGCCTCCGCCGTCTCGAAGGTCTTGGCGAGGGCGTCGAGCCGGCGCTTTCCCTCGGCGAGCGTCTCCTCGAGCGGAGTCAGGGTCCGACCTGCGGCGATCGTGGGCGGGACGGAAGCCAGAAGGCCCGGTTCCCCCACGACCGGCTCCAGCAGTCCCAGTCTCGTGGCGCAGTGCACCGGCGGGTCCGCCGACACGGTCCCGGAGCAGACGGCGCTCTGGTACCGCCGCAGTCCCGCCTCGCACAGACCCGGTCCACATTGCGTGGAATCACAACCTATCTGCACCATTCGCCCCCCTGCGTGATCATGCGCTGCGCACACATGTTAGGACAGGGCGTTGTTGCCGCAGCGTCCCGCCGGAAACGATGAGGAGACCTCACCGTTTCGGTTTCGGTCCCGCCTGGTGCCGCCGGGTTCTTCGCCTTATGAGCACGCGTCCACACAACACCGCATCGACAAGGGCAGGAAATGACGCAAACGATTCAGAGTGACGAGTTCCGTTCCGCGGTGGCCCGGCTGTCCGTGCCCGGAATGGGCACGGAGGTCGTCGGTCCCCTCCTCGCGAACCTGATCCAACTGCTGCGCCCTCGCCGCGTACTCGAAGTGGGAATGGGGTACACGACCCCCTTCCTCGCCGCCGCGCTCGCCGACGCGGAGAAGACGGTCGCCGCCGAGTCCCTCGCTCTCGCGGCGAAGACCCGCGAACACCTCGCCGCGGGCCGCGCGCTCGACGACGCCTGGCTGCTCGCCGAGCCGCCGCTGGTGACCCCCTCGCTGCACCTGGAGCCGTACCGCCCCCGGTTGGCCGCCGTCGACAACCTCTCCATCGCCGACTCCTCCGCGGGCCGGGTCCGCGAGGTGCTCACCGAGCTGGGCCTCGACGACCGTGTGACCGTCGTCAACGCGGACCTGAAGGACTCGCTCGGCAAACTGCCCGAGGGGTTCGCACCCATCGACTTCGCCTGGGTCGACGCCTGGGAGTGCCTCTGGTTCTTCGACCACTTCTGGGACCTGATCGACCCCGACGGCGGCCTGATCGTCATGCACTACCTGATGACCTACCCCGAGGGCGACGCCGTCCGCCGGTACCTGGAGAAGTTCCAGCAGCGCAACCCCGGCGAGCTCGAGGTCGTCAGCCTGCTCGAGTCCCAGAAGCTGATGCAGAACAGCGTCACCATCCTGCGCCGGACCTCCGGCGCGAAGAAGCGGCGCTACGCCGGCACCGGCGGCCGGATCGACTACTCGCCCCAGCTGCTGAGCGACGCCGAGCGGCACCTGCGCCTCGTCGCCGAAGCCCACGGGTCCCTCGCCGGCCCCGCCTGACCACGACGAGCTGTGAGGACTGCTGTGAGTGCCACGCTCGAGACGGTACGGAGCCGGAGTTTCGCGTTCATCCTCGGCAGCCGGAGCGGAGGGAACACCGAGACCCTGGCCCGGTACGCCGCCGAGGGGCTGCCCCCGGACGTCACCGGCAGCTGGCTGAACCTCGGTGACCTGTCACTTCCCCTCCATCCGGCGGGGCCGGTCCCGTGCGGCACGGAGAAGCTGCTGCTCGACGCGACCCTGGACAGTACCGACATCGTCGTCGCGTCCCCGCTCCACTGGTACAGCGTGTCCGCGTCGACCAAGCTCTACCTCGACTACTGGGCCCGCTGGCTCGGCCTGCCGGACGTCGACTTCCGCGAGCGCATGCGGGGCAAGAGCCTGTGGGCGGTCACGGCGTACGCCCGCGGCGAGGCCGCGGACGCGGAGCCCCTGACGGGCATGCTCCGGCGGACGGCGGACTACCTCGGCATGGAGTGGCGGGGCGCGCTGCTGGCCCGCGCGCACAGGGCCGGGGACATCGAGGCCGATCCGGCGGCGCTCGGCCGCGCGGCCGCCTTCTTCGACCTCCCGCGCTGACGGTCGGGGGCCGGCGGCCGGCGGGCGGCCGGTCCCCGGCCGGTCGCCTCCTGGCGGATCTGGCGCGAGCCGCAGTTCACCACGTAGCGTGCCGTCCTGTCGTATAGGGGTGGGACGAGGAGTCGAAGTGACCAGTACGAGAAGGCTGTTCCTGGGCGCGTTCACGGCGGGGGCCGTGACGGTGGCCGCCGGATCGGGAACCGCGTCGGCGGCGGAGCCGGAGGCAGTCCAGGCGGAGGGGGACGTCGTCTACCCGGGCGAGGTGCGGGCCAGGAACTTCACGACCGACGGCGGCGCCACGTCGTCGTTCCTCGCGGTGTCCACGGCGACCACGTCGAAGCTCCACGCGCTGACCGCCTTCCAGTCCGGCGTGGCCGGCAACGGCGTCGCGCTGAACGTCGTCTCCCACAACCCGGACGACTCGGCGATGTACCTGTCCGGCGCGGAGCGGAAGCACGGCACGCTCAAGATCACCCACCGGGGCCACGTGGACGCCTCGGACGGGGGAGCCGCAGCGGTCTCCGTCTACCTGGAGACGACCGGGGTCGAGGACAAGTCGGGTGGCACCGCCGCCCAGGGCATCTTCGTCACCCACACCACGGGCCCCACCAAGGGCAACCTCATCACGCTGCGGAACAACGGCGTGGACGACTTCGTGGTAAAGGGCTCGGGAGCGGTGGGCATCGGCATCGCGATCGGCGCCACTCCCCGGGGCCGGGTGGAGATCGACCAGCGGACCTCCTCCATCGGGCTGCTCATGCAGGCGAACACGGACTCCGCCAGCCGCCTGGCCGAGTTCCGCGACCGGGCGGGCGTCGCGAAGCTGCGGATCCTCAACAGCGGCGCGCTGGCCGCCCAGAACGCCATGTTCGGAGTGACGAGCGCCGAGTCGTACGGCGGCGGCGACGGCGTGATCGGCATCCGCAACGCCACCACGGTGCCGAGCGAGAACCCGACGAACGGCGGTGTCCTCTTCGCCGAGGGCGGCGCCCTCAAATGGCGCGGCCCTTCCGGCACCGTCACCACCGTCGCGCCGGCCTGACCGCCCGTCCGAGCACCGAGGTCTCCATGGAACTGACCCCCGAACAGCTCGTGTCCGAATTCCAGGACGCCGTCATGGAGCTGTACTTCGCCCGCAAGCGCATCGCGCTCCTCGAGGCCGAGAACGCGGCTCTCCGCGACCGCCTCGCCCTCGCCGACGCGCCTGCCCCCGGCGAGGACTGACCGGGCGCCCACGGCCGCCCCGAGGCAGGGTGCCGGGGCCCGCGCGTCGCGACGCGCGGGCCCCGGGCCTACGTCCTCAGCACTCGATGATGTTCACCGCGAGACCGCCGCGGGCCGTCTCCTTGTACTTGACCGACATGTCCGCGCCGGTCTCCTTCATCGTCTTGATCACCTTGTCCAGGGAGACCAGGTGGCTGCCGTCGCCGCGCATCGACATCTTCGCCGCCGTGACCGCCTTGACCGCCGCCATGCCGTTGCGCTCGATGCACGGGATCTGGACCAGGCCGCCCACCGGGTCGCAGGTCAGGCCGAGGTTGTGCTCCATGCCGATCTCGGCCGCGTTCTCCACCTGCTCCGGAGAGCCGCCCAGGACCTCGGCGAGGGCGCCCGCCGCCATCGAGCATGCCGAGCCGACCTCGCCCTGGCAGCCGACCTCGGCGCCGGAGATCGAGGCGTTCTCCTTGAAGAGCATGCCGATGGCGCCCGCCGCGAGCAGGAAGCGGACCACGCCCTCGTCGTCGGCGCCGGGCACGAAGTTCATGTAGTAGTGCAGGACCGCGGGGATGATGCCGGCCGCGCCGTTCGTCGGGGCGGTGACCACGCGCCCGCCCGCCGCGTTCTCCTCGTTCACGGCCATGGCGTAGAGGGTGATCCACTCCATCGCGAGCGCCGCCGGGTCGCCCTCGGAGCGCAGCTTGCGGGCCGTGTTCGCGGCGCGGCGGCGCACCTTGAGGCCGCCGGGCAGGATGCCCTCGCGGGACATGCCGCGCGCGACGCAGGCCTGCATGACGCGCCAGATCTCCAGGAGGCCCTCGCGGATCTCGTCCTCGGTGCGCCAGGCCTTCTCGTTCTCCAGCATCAGCGCCGAGATCGACAGGCCGGTCTCCTTCGCCAGGCGCAGCAGCTCGTCGCCCGTGCGGAAGGGGTACTTCAGGACCGTGTCGTCCGGGACGATCGGGTTCTCGCCCTGCACGGCGTCCTCGTCCACGACGAAGCCGCCGCCGACCGAGTAGTACGTCTTCTCCAGGACCACGGCGCCCTCGGTGTCGTACGCGAGGATGGTCATGCCGTTGGCGTGGTACGGGAGCGCCTTGCGGCGGTGCAGCACCAGGTCCTCGTCGAAGTCGAAGGGGATCTCGTGCACGCCGAGGAGGCTGATCCGGCCGCTCGACTTGATCCGCTCGACCTGGTCGTCGGCCGTCTCGACGTCGACCGTGCGCGGAGAGTCACCCTCCAGGCCGAGCAGGACGGCCTTCGGCGTGCCGTGACCGTGTCCGGTCGCGCCCAGCGAGCCGTACAGCTCCGCCCGTATCGAGGCCGTGTGGGCCAGCAGGCCCTCGTTCTTCAGCCGGCGGGCGAACATGCGCGCGGCGCGCATCGGACCCACCGTGTGGGAGCTGGACGGGCCGATGCCGATCGAGAACAGGTCGAAGACCGAGATGGCCACGGGGAACTCCTTGTGGGGGTGGTAGACGCCGTTGTCTGCCGGGGTGGAGCAGCAAAGCGCGGAAACAAGCGGTGGAACACGGGCTGGGGCACCGCGCTCACTGTCCAGTGTGCGCGGTGCCCCGGAGCTGTCGTACGAACGAACCTGGAACTAAAGCGTACGACGGAGGAAACTACTTCAGACCGGGGTACAGCGGGTGCTTAGCGGCCAGCGCGGTGACGCGGGCCTTGAGCGCCTGGGCCTTGTCCCCGTCGAAGCCGGGCTTCAGGGTCTCCGCGATGATGTCGGCGACCTCGGTGAAGTCCTCGGTGGCGAATCCGCGGGTCGCGAGCGCCGGCGTACCGATCCGCAGGCCCGAGGTGACCATCGGGGGGCGCGGGTCGTTCGGGATCGCGTTGCGGTTGACCGTGATGCCGACCTCGTGGAGGCGGTCCTCGGCCTGCTGCCCGTCGAGCTCGCTGTCGCGCAGGTCGACCAGGACCAGGTGCACGTCCGTGCCGCCGGACAGGATCGAGACGCCGTGCTCGGTGACGTCGCCCTGGACCAGACGCTCGGCGAGGATGCGGGCGCCCTCCACCGTGCGCTGCTGGCGCTCCTTGAACTCCTCCGAGGCCGCGACCTTGAAGGAGACGGCCTTCGCGGCGATCACGTGCTCCAGCGGGCCGCCCTGGAAGCCGGGGAAGACCGAGGAGTTCAGCTTCTTCGCGAAGTCCTTCTTCGCCAGGATGATGCCGCCGCGCGGCCCGCCCAGCGTCTTGTGCGTGGTGGAGGTCACCACGTCCGCGAACGGCACCGGGTTGGGGTGCAGCCCGGCGGCGACCAGGCCCGCGAAGTGGGCCATGTCGACCCACAGGAAGGCATCGACCTCGTCGGCGATCCGGCGGAACTCCGCGAAGTCCAGCTGGCGCGGGTAGGCGGACCAGCCCGCGATGATCACCTTGGGGCGGTGCTCCTTGGCGAGGCGCTCGACCTCGGCCATGTCGACCAGCCCGGCGGCGTCGACGTGGTAGGCGACCACGTTGAACTGCTTGCCGGAGAAGTTCAGGCGCATGCCGTGGGTGAGGTGGCCGCCGTGCGCCAGGTCCAGACCCAGGATGGTGTCGCCGGGCTGGGCGAGGGCGAAGAGCGCGGCCTGGTTGGCGGAGGCGCCGGAGTGCGGCTGCACGTTGGCGTACTCGGCGCCGAAGAGGTCCTTGACCCGGTCGATGGCGATCTGCTCCGCCACGTCGACGTGCTCGCAGCCGCCGTAGTAGCGGCGGCCCGGGTAGCCCTCGGCGTACTTGTTGGTCAGGACGGAGCCCTGCGCCTCCATGACCGCGACCGGAGCGAAGTTCTCCGAGGCGATCATCTCGAGGGTGGACTGCTGGCGGTGGAGCTCGGCGTCGACGGCGGCGGCGACGTCCGGGTCCAGCTCGTGAAGGGGGGTGTTGAGAAGCGACATGAATCGATCCCTCAGGGGTCTCAGTTCCCGGCGGAGAACGCGGCGTACTCGTCGGCGGAGAGCAGATCGTCCGGCTCGCCCGTGACACGTACCTTGAAGAGCCAGCCACCCTCGAACGGAGCGGTGTTCACCAGGGAGGGGTCGTTCACGACGTCCTCGTTGGCCTCCGTGACCTCACCGGTCACGGGGGAGTACAGGTCGCTGACGGACTTCGTCGACTCCAGCTCGCCGCAGGTCTCGCCCGCGGTGACGGTGTCACCGACCGCGGGGAGCTGGGCGTAGACGACGTCCCCGAGCGCGTTGGCCGCGAACTCGGTGATGCCGACCGTCGCGACGCCGTCCTCGGCGTCCGACAGCCACTCGTGCTCCTTGGTGTAGCGCAGCTGCTGGGGGTTGCTCATGACCTGATTCTCCTGGATCGGGGGAGTGCTGATGAACGTGGGTCTCGCGTGATGAGACGCGACGTGGGACCGAAGGCGGGACGCGCGGCCGGATCGTCCCGGCCGCGAAACGTCACTTCCGGCGCTTGTAGAAGGGCAGCGCCACGACCTCGTACGGCTCGTGGGTGCCGCGGATGTCCACACCTACACCCTGGGTGCCCGGCTCGGCGTGTGCCGCGTCCACGTAGGCCATGGCGATCGGCTTTCCGAGGGTCGGGGAGGGGGCGCCGGAGGTGACCTCGCCGACGACCACGCCGTCCGCGACGACGGCGAAGCCGGCGCGCGGCACCCGGCGGCCCTCGGCGATCAGGCCGACCAGCTTGCGGGGCGGGTTGGCCTCGGCCCGCTCGGCGGCCGCCTCCAGGGCCTTGCGGCCGACGAAGTCGCCGTCGTTGGTCGTCTTCTCGAACTTCACGACCCGGCCGAGACCGGCGTCGAACGGGGTCAGCTCCGTGGTCAGCTCGTGGCCGTAGAGCGGCATGCCCGCCTCCAGGCGGAGCGTGTCACGGCAGGAGAGGCCGCAGGGGATGAGGCCGACCGGGGCGCCCGCCTCGGTCAGGGCCCGCCAGACGCCCTCGGCGTGCTCGGGCTTCAGGAACAGCTCGAAGCCGTCCTCGCCGGTGTAGCCGGTACGGGCGATCAGCGCGGGGACCCCGGCGACCGTGCCGGGCAGACCGGCGTAGTACTTCAGCCCGTCCAGGTCGGCGTCGGTCAGCGACTTCAGGATGCCGGGGGACTCGGGGCCCTGGACGGCGATCAGCGCGTACGCGTCGCGGTCGTCCCGTACCTCGGCGTCGAAGCCCGCCGCACGCTCGGTGAGCGCGTCCAGGACGACCTGCGCGTTCGAGGCGTTGGCGACGACCATGTACGCGGTCTCGCCGAGGCGGTAGACGATCAGGTCGTCGAGGATGCCGCCGTCCTCCCGGCAGATCATCGTGTAGCGCGCCCGGCCCGGGCCCACGGTGGAGATGTTGCCGACCAGGGCGAAGTCGAGCAGCTCGACGGCCTGCGGGCCGGTGACCGTGATCTCGCCCATGTGCGACAGGTCGAAGAGGCCCGCCTTGGTCCGCACGGCGTTGTGCTCGTCACGCTCGCTGCCGTAGCGCAGCGGCATGTCCCAGCCCGCGAAGTCGGTCATGGTCGCGCCCAGGGAGCGATGCAGGGCATCGAGGGCGGTCAGACGGGCAGTGCTCATGGGTGTGGCTCCCGGGTCCCAGGGCGAAAAAGATCATGACGAGAGGACTTTCCTCCCCATCTGTCATGGAACCTGAGAGGTTCACCGAGGGCATCCTCGGCTTGCACCTTGGGTGGGGCGCGACGGCGCGCCCGCTTTTCAGATCTGCCTCATCCGCGCGGTACGGGGCCTGAGAGATTCAAGGGAGGGTCTTGCTCCTTCGGCGCCCGGACCCCCGCAGCGCTGCTGCGGTGTGTCCGGAACTCTCCCGCGCGGATTCGAACGGCCGGTATGTGGTTGTGTGCGCTTGGCGCGCACATCATTGCACGCGGGTCCTGATCGGCAAATCGCTTGTGCCTCATTACCGTCTCTTTACACTTCTTGGGGAAGGGTCTTCGAGACCCGACAGGGGGAGAAGCGATGACGTTCCAACGAACCGGCGCCTACGCGACGAGTACCGGCATACCGGCCCCGCGCGCCCGGGCCAGGACCCGGCGGCACGGCGCGGCCGCGCGCCTGCTGCGCGACCTGCGCGACCGGGACGGGCACGGCCCCCGTGTGCTCGCCTTCGCGGCGGGAGACCTCGTCGTCGTCTCCGGGCTGCCCGGCAGCGGCAAGTCGACCCTCATGCGCCGTGCGGCCGACGGCCGCGGCATCGACTCGCAGGACGCCCGGGAGCGCTGGGAGGCGCGGATGCCCGGCTTCCTGCCGTACGCGGTCTACCGCCCCCTCGTCCGCGTCGCGCACTACGCCGGCCTGCGCCGGGAGCTGCGCGCGGGGCGGAGCGTGATCGTCCACGACTGCGGCACCCAGTCCTGGGTGCGCGACTGGCTCGCCCGCGAGGCCCGCCGCAGAGGCCGCGCCCTGCACCTGGTCCTGCTCGACGTCACCCCGGCCGCCGCCCGCGAGGGCCAGCGCGACCGGGGGCGCGGCGTGTCCGGATACGCCTTCGCCCGGCACCGCCGGGCGGTCGGCCGGCTGCTGCGCTCCGTGGAGGCCGGCCGGCTGCCCCGCGGCTGCGCCTCGGCGACCCTGCTCGACAGGAACGCGGCCGGCGCCCTGCGGAAGATCACCTTCCGGGATGTCGGCTGACGGCGCACCCCCCGGCGGACGGGCCGCGGGCGCCGCCGCGGCCCGGCGCGCTCCGTATGCTTTTGGCCACGGCGGCGCGAGGGCGGCATTAGGGTTCTGCCCCGAGGGCGCGTGACCGGGCGCGTGAGAAGGGGACCGAGGACCGTGGACGTTTCGTGGCCGGGCAATGAGCTCGAAGAGGTGCTGTCCGCCTCGCTCGGCAACCCCGCCGCCGGGGGCCGGCTCGTCGAGGTGCTCGGCCGCAGCCCGGTCTGGGTTCCGCTGCCCAACGGCGGCAGCCCCGAGAGCACCGACCTCGACCTTCCCACGCTGGAGATCGACGGCCTCCCCTATGTCCCCGTCTTCAGCTCCGAGCAGCAGTTCCTGGCCTGCGTCGGCAGCCACATGTCCTTCACGGTCGCACCCGCCCGCGACTTCGCCCGCGGACTGCCCCCGCAGCTCGGCATCGCCGTGAACCCCGGCGGCACCGTCGGCGCCCCGCTGCCGCCCCCCGCCGTCGCCGAGCTGTGCCGGGCCGGCCGCACCCCGCTGGACGGCCCCGCGAGCGGCGGCCGGGTCCGGCTCTTCGAGCCCGACTGGCAGGACGACCCCGTCGACTTCCTCTCCGCCGCGGCCGCCGAGTTCGAGGCCACCGGCGTCGTGGCGAGCGCCCGGCGCGCCCTGGCCAGCGTCGAGGGGACCGAACCGGCCCTCTTCGTCGGCGTCCGGCTCGTCGCCTGGGACGGCGTCGACCGGAACGCGCCGCTGGACGCGCTCGGCCGCGCGCTGGGCCGGGTCGAGACCGCCTGGCCCGTGAATCTCATCCTCCTGGACGTTGCCCAGGACCCCGTGGCCGACTGGATGCTGGAGCGGGTGCGCCCGTTCTACCAGCGCGCCGCCGGCTGAGCGGGGCACCACGGAATGACACGTCAGGAAACAGGACCGATGGACGGACGAGGGGCGGAACACAGGTGAGCGCGTCAGGCACGGCCGCGGCCGGACAGGTCGAGCACATGCTGCGCCAGGTGGCACCCGGACGCTACGACGCGTACGAGCGGCTGCTGCACGCCCTCGCGGACGGCGACGTGTGGATGCTCCTCTGGCACGGCCAGGCCGGATCACCCGACGCGCAGTACGGCAACATGGAGATCGACGGCCTCGGCTACGCCCCCTGTGTCACCTCCGCCCAGGAGCTGGCCGCCTCCGGCTGGAACCGCGCCCACGAGGTGGTCACCGGCCGCGACATCGCCCGGGCCCTCTACCCCGACCACTGGGGCATCTGGCTCAATCCGCACGACTCCGGCGGCGGGGTCGGCATTCCCTGGGCCGATCTGCGCAGGATCGCCACCGGTCTCGACCGGATGCCCGCGGGTCCGCTGCGCCTGAGCGAACCCGCACTCGAGCTGCCCCAGTTCTACGCCCTGCTGACGCAGAACGCGCACCGCACCCCCGCCGTGCGGGCACTGCGCCGCGCCTGGGTGCAGCCCGCGCTCGGCTCCCCGTACCTCGCCATCGGCCTCGACCTCTACGACACCTCCCCGGCCTCCGTCGACGCGGTGCGGGCGATGATGCGGCAGTCGGTCTCCGCCGTCCCCGACGGGCTCCCCGTCTCGACGGTCGCGATGTCGGACGAGTACGACCCGGTGGCGATGTGGCTGCGGGCCAACGCCCGCCCCTTCTACGACCGGGACGCCCACGCCTCCCCCGCTCCGTCCGCTCCCGGCTACGGCTACCCGCCCCGGCCCTGACCGGCGAACTCGTCCATATGACAGGGGCGTTAACCGGGGCAGCGCACTTGTCCCGGATCTGCCCGGTTTGGCAAGTGTCCGGGTCTCGACTAGGTATCACCGCTATCCGGACTGTTCTCCAGCTGGTTCCCCGTCGGTAGTGTTCGGCCGGTCAAGACCTCTCACACGGCGGAACCTGGGGTGGACCCATGCGAATAATCAAGTCCCGTACGGTCCGGGCGATCACGGTGGCGGCAGCCGTCACCCTGATCGCCACGGGGTGCTCCAGTGAGCGCGGCAAGGACGGGGACAAGGCCGGCGCGAAGGACACCTTCGTGTTCGCCGGTGCCGGTGACCCCGGTTCCCTCGACCCCGCCCTCGCCAGCGACGGTGAGACCTTCCGGGTGACCCGGCAGGCCTTCGAGGCGCTGCTGGAGCACGAGTCCGGCGGCAGCAAGCTCGTCGGCGGCCTGGCCGAGACCTGGGAGAGCAACCCCGCCGGCACGGTGTGGACGTTCAACCTCCGCAAGGGCGTGAAGTTCCACGACGGCGAGGCGTTCAACGCCGCCGCCGTCTGCGCGAACTACGACCACTGGTTCAACTGGAAGGGTACGTACCAGTCCAGCGCGGTCTCCTACTACTGGCAGACCATCATGGGCGGCTTCGCCAAGAACGAGGACAAGGAAGCCCCCAAGCCGAACTACAAGTCCTGCACGGCCAAGGACGACAACACCGCCGTCATCGAGGTGAACGAGCCCTCGGCGAACCTGCCCGGCGGCTTCTCCCTCCAGGCCCTCGCGATCCACTCGCCGAAGGCCCTGAAGGAGTACGCGAAGCAGGACGCGACCGCCAAGGGCGACGCGATCACGTACCCCAAGTACAGCCAGGAGGCCGGCACGGTCGCCGGCACCGGCCCGTACAAGATCACGAAGTGGAACAAGGGCAACAAGGAAGTCTCCCTCGAGCGCTTCGACGACTACTGGGGTGAGAAGGCCAAGGTGAAGAACCTGGTCTTCCGCACGATCGACACCGAGGCCGGCCGCCGTCAGGCGCTGCAGGCCGGTGACATCGACGGCTACGACCTGGTCGCGCCGGCCGACGTCAAGACGCTGGAGGGCGAGGGCTACAAGGTCCCGACCCGTGACGTCTTCAACATCTTCTACGTCGGCATGACGCAGTCGAAGAACCCGGCGCTGAAGAAGCCCGAGGTCCGCCAGGCCATCTCGCACGCCATCGACCGGGAGGGCATCGTCAAGACCCAGCTCCCCGAGGGTGGCAAGGCCGCGACCCAGTTCATGCCCGACACGGTCGCCGGCTTCTCGGACAAGGTGAAGACCTACCCGTTCGACACCGCCAAGGCCAAGGAGCTCCTCAAGAAGGCCGGTGAGGAGAAGCTCACGATCGAGTTCTGCTACCCGACCGAGGTCACCCGCCCGTACATGCCGGCCCCGCAGGACATGTTCGAGCGCATGAAGGCCGACCTGGAGAAGGCCGGCATCACGGTCACCCCGAAGGCCATGAAGTGGGCCCCGGACTACCTGGACGCCACCGAGGCGGGCTCCTGCGCCCTGCACATGCTCGGCTGGACCGGTGACTTCAACGACGGCTACAACTTCATCGGCACCTGGTTCGCCGGGCCGGACAAGCAGTGGGGCTTCAACGAGAAGAAGGTCTTCGACGCGGTGAACGCCGCCTCCAAGGTCACCGACCCCGCGGGTCGCGTCGAGGCCTACAAGAAGGCCAACGAGGCGATCATGGAGTACGTCCCGGGCGTTCCGATCTCGGCCTCCCCGCCGGCCATCGCCTTCGCCAAGAACGTCAACCCGCCGAAGGTCTCCCCGCTGACGCAGGAGAACTTCGCCGAGGTCTCCTTCAAGTAATCGCACATCAGCGGGTCCGCCCGGCCACGGAACGTCGGTGGCCGGGCGGACCCGCATCGACGCACGTAAGAAAGGGGCACGCGGGGTGCTGCGACTCGTCGTACGAAGACTGCTACAGCTCATACCCACCCTGCTCGGCCTGTCGGTTCTGCTCTTCCTCTGGCTGAACCGGCTGCCCGGCGGACCCGCCTCAGCGATCCTGGGCGAGCGGGCGACCGAAGCCGAAGTGGCACGCATCAACCGGGCCCTCGGCCTGGACCAGCCCGTCTGGGTGCAGTACGGCCGCTTCCTCAAGCGCATCGTGGAGCTCGACCTGGGCACCTCCACCCAGACCGGTCAGCCGGTCTGGGACGAGTTCGCGACCCGCTTCCCCGCCACGGTGGAACTCAGCATCGTCGCCATCCTCATCGCCGTCGTCGTCGGCATCCCGCTCGGCTACCTGGCGGCCAAGCACCGCGGTGGCTGGCTGGACGTCGCCTCCGTCTCGGGGTCGCTGATCGGCATCTGCATCCCGGTGTTCTTCCTCGCCCTGATCCTCAAGGGCGTCTTCGCCGTGCAGCTGAACTGGTTCCCGAGCTACGGACGGCTCACCACCGGCATCGACGCCACCGACGTCACCGGCTTCGCCGTGCTCGACGGCCTGCTGACCGGCGAGCTGGACGCCAGCTGGGACGCCATCCACCACCTGATCCTGCCCGCCCTCGCGCTCTCGTCCATCCCGCTCGCCGTCATCGTGCGGATGACCCGGGCCAGCGTGCTCGAAGTGCTCGGCGAGGACTACGTCCGTACCGCCGAGTCCAAGGGTCTGGACAAGCGGACGGTGCGCGGCCGTCACGTGCTGCGGAACGCGCTGCTGCCGGTGATCACCGCCGTCGGCCTGCTGACCGGAAGCCTGCTCTCGGGCGCGGTGCTGACCGAGTCGGTCTTCTCCTTCAACGGCATCGGCAACTTCATCCGCACCTCCATCGACGCCCGTGACTACCCGGTGCTCGTCGGGTTCATCCTCTTCATCGCGATGGTGTACGTCCTCATCAACCTGCTGGTCGACCTCGCGTACAGCATCATCGACCCGAGAGTGCGGGTGCACTGACGTGACGACCTTGACGAAGAAGGCCGACAAGATCGATCGGCTCGCCGAGCTGATGCAGACGTCCGAGACCACCAGCGGCGCCAGCCTGTGGCGCGAGGCCATGCGCCGGCTCCGTGCCAGCAAGATGGCGATCATCGGCGCGGTGATCATCGGTCTGTTCGTGATCCTCGCGATCGTCGGACCGTGGATCGCGCCGTTCAGCCCGTCCGCCCAGACCTGGCGCGGCGAGGTCTTCGCCAACCGGGGCGAGTTCGTCGGCGCGCGCGACGGAAACTGGTTCGGGCTCGACCACCTCGGCCGGGACATGTTCTCCCGCATCCTGGTCGGCGCCCGGCAGACGCTGATGGTCGGCGTGGTGTCGATGCTCATCGGCCTGCTCGTCGGCGCGCTCGTCGGCGTGCTCTCCGGCGCGGCCGCGACCCTCGGCGGCAAGGCCGGGCAGCGCGTCGACACGGTGGTCATGCGCTTCACCGACATCATGCTGTCGCTGCCGTCGCTGCTGCTCGCCGTCTCCATCGCGGCGGTCATGGGCCAGTCCCTCACCACCGTGATGATCGCCGTGGGTGTCGTGCAGATCCCGATCTTCGCGCGGCTGCTGCGCGGCTCGATGCTGGTCCAGGGCGGCTCCGACTACGTCCTCGCGGCCAAGGCGCTCGGCATCCGCAAGAAGAGGATCGTCCTCACCCAGATCCTGCCGAACTCGCTGAGCCCCGTGATCGTCCAGGCGACGCTCAGCCTCGCCACCGCGATCATCGAGGCCGCCGCCCTGTCCTACCTGGGCCTCGGCAACCCGGACCCGGCGATCCCGGAGTGGGGCGTCATGCTCGCCCAGGCCGAGCGGTTCTTCGACAACGAGCCCATGATGGCGGCCTACCCCGCCGTCGGGATCATCATCACCGCCCTTGGCTTCACCCTGCTCGGCGAGGCCATGCGCGAAGCCCTCGACCCGAAGCTGCGAGGCTGAAGTCCCATGGCACTACTCACTGTTGACGAACTCAGCGTCACGTTCACCGCCAAGGGCCGCAAGGACTCGACGGCCGTCGACGGCGTCTCCTTCTCCGTCGACCAGGGCCAGGTCGTCGGACTCGTGGGCGAGTCGGGCTGCGGCAAGTCCGTGACCTCGCTCGCCCTCATGGGCCTGCTCCCGGGCAAGGGCGTGAAGGTCGGCGGCCGCGCGGAATTCGACGGCCAGGACCTGCTCACCATGTCCCCGCGCAAGCTCCGGGACATGCGCGGCAGCAAGCTCGCGATGATCTTCCAGGACCCGCTGTCCTCCCTGAACCCGGTCGTGCCGATCGGCATCCAGGTCACCGAGATCCTCCAGCGCCACCGCGGCCTCAAGGGCGAGGCCGCCCGCAAGGAGGCCGCCCACCTGCTGGACCGGGTCGGCATTCCGGACCCGCACCGGCGGCTCAAGGAGTATCCGCACCAGCTCTCCGGCGGTATGCGGCAGCGGGCGCTCATCGCCATGGCCGTGGCCTGCGCCCCGCGTCTGCTCATCGCCGACGAGCCGACCACCGCGCTCGACGTGACCATCCAGGCGCAGATCCTCGAACTCCTCAAGGAGCTCGTGGACCAGGAGGGCACCGCCCTGCTGATGATCACCCACGACCTGGGTGTCGTCGCCGGCCTCTGCGACGAGGTCAACGTCCTGTACGCCGGCCGGGCGGTGGAGTCGGCGGGCCGCCGCGAGCTGTTCGCGCACCCCACCCACCCGTACGCCCACGGTCTGCTCGGCTCCATCCCGCGTCTGGACGCCCCGCGCGGCGAGCCGCTCAACCCGATCCGGGGATCCATCAACGACAAGCTCGCCTGGGCGGACGGCTGTGCCTTCGCGCCCCGCTGCGACCACTACACGATGGAGTGCCTGACCGGCACCCCCGAACTGACCGAGCCGCGCACCGAGGGTCACCTGGTGCGCTGCGTCAACCCGGTCCTCCCCACGTCGGACAAGTCGGAGGTCCCGGCATGAGCCTGCTCGAACTCGAGGGAGTGAAGGTCCACTTCCCGGTCAAGAAGGGCGTGGTCTTCAACCGTACGGTCGGCCACGTGTACGCCGTCGACGGCATCTCGCTGCGCGTGGAGGCCGGTCAGACCTACGGCCTGGTGGGCGAGTCGGGCTGCGGCAAGACGACCCTCGGCCGGGCCGTGCTCCGCCTGGTCGACATCACCGACGGCGAGGTCGTCTTCGACGGTACGGACCTGGCCAAGCTGCCGGACGAGGAGATGCGCCGGTTCCGGCGACGGCTCCAGATGGTGTTCCAGGACCCGCTGGGCAGCCTCAACCCCCGCCAGAACATCGAGTCGATCCTCAGCGAGGGCATGGCCGCGCACGGGATCGGCGCGAACCAGGAGGAGCGCCGGGAGAAGATCAAGGCGATCCTCGCCAGGGTCGGTCTCCCGACGAACGCCCTGTCGCGCTACCCGCACGAGTTCTCCGGCGGCCAGCGCCAGCGCATCGGCATCGCGCGCGCCCTCGTCCTCGAACCGGACGTGATCATCTGCGACGAGCCGGTCTCGGCGCTGGACGTCTCGATCCAGGCACAGGTGATCAACCTCCTGGAGGAGCTCCAGGAGCAGCTGGGACTGACGTACCTCGTCATCGCGCACGACCTCGCCGTCGTCCGTCACATCTCGGACGTCATCGGGGTCATGTACCTCGGCTCGCTGGTCGAGGAGGCGCCGAGCGACGCGCTGTACGAGGGTCCCAAGCACCCGTACACCAAGGCGCTGATGTCGGCGGTGCCGGTGCCGGACCCGGAGGTCGAGGACCGGCGCGAGCGCATCCTCCTCCACGGCGACCTCCCCTCGCCGGCCAACCCGCCGACGGGGTGCCGCTTCCACACGCGCTGCCCGTGGAAGCAGGAGACCCTGTGCGCCACGGACCGGCCGGTGCTGACGGACCTGGGTGACGGGCACAAGGTGGCCTGCCACTACGCCGCCGAGATCGCGGCCGGCACGGTGGAGCGGACCCGGGCGACGGGCATCGAGGCGGTGACGGCCGCGCTGGCCGAGTCGGCTGAGCCGGAGGCGTCCGCCCAGGACGTCCCGGCCGACGCGGAGAAGGCCGTTCCGAGGCAGAAGTCACCCGAGAAGTCGCCCGAGTCGCCCGGGGTGTCCGAGTCGCCCGCGAAGGAGACTGCGGCCGCGAAGGAGACCGCGGCCGAAGGGGCCTGAGCGGCGTCGCGCGTCCGGCTCACCGCCGGTGCCCCCGGGCGGGGCACGGGGCGGTGGGCCGGACGGGGTAGAACTGTCCGGTGCTCCACGAACTGTTCACCCCCTCCGTCCAACACGCGCTCGACCTCGTCGGCATCTTCGTCTTCGCCATCTCCGGCGCCCTGCTCGCCGTCCGGAAGAACTTCGACGTCTTTGGCATGGCCGTGCTCGCCGAGGTCACGGCGCTCGGCGGCGGCCTGCTGCGCGACCTGATCATCGGAGCCGTGCCGCCGGCCGCCTTCGCCGACCTCGGCTATTTCCTGATGCCGCTGGTCGCCACCGGGCTGGTCTTCTTCCTCCATCCGCAGGTCGAGCGGACCCAGACCGCCGTGAACGTCTTCGACGCAGCGGGGCTCGGGCTCTTCTGCGTCACCGGCACCACCAAGGCGTACGAGTACGGCCTCGGGCTCACCTCCTCCGCCGCCCTCGGGCTCGCCACCGCCGTCGGGGGCGGCGTCCTGCGCGACGTCCTCGCCAACGAGGTGCCGTCCCTGCTCCGCTGGGACCGTGACCTCTACGCCGTGCCCGCCATGGTCGGCGCCACGATGGTCGTCCTGTGCATCCGCTTCGACGCCCTCAACGCCTTCACCAGCGGAGCCGCCGTCATCACGGCCTTCGTGCTGCGCCTGCTCGCCATGCGCTTCCACTGGCGTGCCCCCCGTGCCTGGAACCGCCGCTCGTCCACCCGCGAGGACCCCGAAAAAGCTACCGCTCAGTAGTTTCCTGCGGTACCGTCGGAGCCATGAGCACGAGCATCGAGACGGCCGCGGCGACGAGCGCGGCGACGAGCGAGTTCGACCGCGACACCGCCGTCACCCTCCGCTCCCCGGGGATCTACGACGCCGACCTCTCGGCGGGCTGGACGATCATCCACGCCGTGAACGGCGGCTACCTCCTCGCCCTGCTCGGCCGCGCCCTCGGCGACCACCTGCCCCACCCGGACCCGTTCACGATCTCGGCCCACTACCTCACCCCGTCCGTGCCCGGTCCCGCGGTGATCCGCACGGAGACCGTCCGCACCGGCCGCACCCTCTCCACCGGCCAGGCGTCCCTCTTCCAGTACGCCGAGGACGGCACCGAGGTCGAGCGCATCCGTGTCCTCGCCTCGTACGGAGACCTCGACGCGCTCCCCGACGACGTGCGCACCACCGCGCTGCCGCCGGCCATCGCCCCCCTCGAGAACTGCTTCGGCCCCTCCGACGGACCGGCGCCCCAGATCCCCGGCTCGTCCGCCATCACCGAGCGGCTCGCCATCAAGCTCGACCCGGCCACGGTCGGCTGGGCCGTCGGAGCGCCCTCGGGCAAGGGCGAGATGCGCGGCTGGTTCGGTCTCGCCGACGGCCGCGAGCCCGACGCGCTCTCCCTGCTCCTCACCGTCGACGCGCTGCCGCCGACCTCCTTCGAGCTCGGCCTCAAGGGTTGGACCCCGACCGTCGAACTCACCACGCACATCCGCTGCCGCCCGGCCCCCGGCCCGCTGCGGGTCGCCATCACCACCCGTAACCTCGCGGGCGGCTTCCTGGAGGAGGACGCCGAGGTCTGGGACAGCGCGGACCGGCTCGTCGCCCAGTCCCGCCAACTGGCCCGCGCCCCGCGCGGCTGACCGTCCCGCCCCGGCGGCGATCCCGCCCGGATCCGGCCCGCCGCCCCGGGATCCGGTGCGGCGGGCGGAGCGGCCGGACCGGCACCCGCACCGAGGGCCGCCGCCGGGCGAAGGGGCGTGATCCGGCCACGCCCCCGCGCCCTCGTAGAATCAATGCACCATGGCATACCTCGACCACGCGGCGACCACGCCCATGCTCCCCGAGGCGATCGAGGCGATGACCGCCGAGCTCGCCGTCACGGGCAACGCCTCCTCCCTGCACGCCGCCGGGCGACGCGCCCGGCGGACCGTCGAGGAGGGGCGCGAGGCCCTCGCCGCCGCCCTGGGCGCCCGGCCCAGCGAGGTGGTGTTCACCTCCGGCGGCACCGAGGCCGACAACCTCGCCGTCAAGGGCCTGTACTGGGCCCGCCGTGACGCGGACCCCCGGCGCACCCGCGTCCTGGCCAGCCCCGTCGAGCACCACGCCGTGCTCGACGCCGTCGACTGGCTCGCCACGCACGAGGGCGCCACCGTCGAGTACCTGCCCGTGGACCGGTACGGCCGCGTCGCCCCCGAGGCCCTGCGCCAGGCGATCGCCCGCGACCCCGGAAGCGTGGCCCTGGCCACCGTCATGTGGGCGAACAACGAGATCGGCACGGTCCTGCCCGTCCGTGAACTCGCCGAGGAGGCCCGCGCGTTCGACGTCCCGCTGCACGCGGACGCCGTCCAGGCGTTCGGCCAGGTCCCGGTCGACTTCGCCGCCTCCGGCCTCGCCGCCATGACCGTCTCCGGCCACAAGATCGGCGGCCCCTACGGCATCGGGGCGCTCCTTCTGGGCCGCGAGTACAGCCCCGTACCCGTCCTGCACGGCGGCGGCCAGGAGCGGCACGTCCGCTCCGGCACCCTGGACGTGCCGGCCGTCGCCGCCTTCGCCGTGGCCGGCCGGCTCGCCGCCGAGCGCCGCGAGGAGTTCGCCCGCGAGATCGGGGCCCTGCGCGACGAACTGATCGCCGCCGTCCTCGCCGTCGTCCCCGACGCCCTCCTCGGCGGGGACCCGGTCGACCGGCTCCCCGCCAACGCCCACTTCACCTTCCCCGGCTGCGAGGGCGACTCCCTGCTGCTGCTCCTGGACGCCCAGGGCATCGAGTGCTCCACCGGCTCCGCCTGCACGGCCGGCGTCGCCCAGCCCAGCCACGTCCTGCTCGCCACCGGCACCGACCCGGACCTGGCCCGGGGCACCCTGCGCTTCTCCCTCGGCCACACCTCCACGCGGGAGGACGTGGCCGCCGTCGCCGCGGCGATCGGCCCCGCCGTGGACCGCGCGCGCACGGCCGGCCTCACCTGACGGGCCGCCGTCACGGCGCCACGGGCGATCAGGCCCGGGGCGCTCCGCCCTTCGCGGTCCGGGCCGACGCCTCCCGTACCAGCCTCATGTAGCGCGGCCAGTCCCAGTGCGGCCCGGGATCGGTGTGGTCGGTGCCCTCGACCTCCACGTGCCCGATGATGTGCTGCCGGTCCACCGGAATGCCGTACCGGGCGCATATCCCGGCGGTCAGGCGCGCCGAACCCTCGTACATCGCCGCCGTGAAGTCCTGCGGCCGGTCGACGAAGCCCTCGTGCTCGATGCCGATGCTCCGCTCGTTCATGTCCCGGTTCCCGGCGTGGAAGGCCACGTCGAGTTCGCGGATCATCTGCGCCACATGGCCGTCCTTGCGGACGACGTAGTGCGTGGCGGCCCCGTGCCCCGGGTTCTTGAAGACCTTCAGCGCCGTGGCGTAGCTGCCCTGGACGACATGGATCACCACACGGTCGATGGTGTAGTCCTCGGGCCGGTCCGCCCGGCGCCAGTTCGCCCGGGCCGCGGCGGACCAGTCGGCGCCCCTGTGGTCGAGCTCACCCTCGATCCGCTTCCGCTGGGTGCCCGGCAGCCGCCACCAGGCGCGTCTCAGCTCGTCCTGGGCCAGCACCGCCGTGCCCAGGACCGCCGCGCCGCCGCCGAGCAGCACGGCCCGCCGGCTCGCCCCCCGCTTCTTCCCACTCCCCATGTGGGTGTGAACGCCTACTCACGTGCCCATGGTTCCCGCGGACCCGTACCCTGAGAGGGCTATGACTCAGACTTCCCAGCGCCCCCTCCGCGTCCTCGCCGCCATGTCCGGCGGTGTGGACTCCGCCGTCGCCGCCGCACGCGCCGCCGAAGCCGGGCACGACGTGACCGGGGTGCACCTCGCACTGTCCGCGAACCCTCAGTCCTTCCGCACCGGCGCCCGCGGCTGTTGCACCATCGAGGACTCGCGCGACGCGCGCCGGGCGGCCGACGTCATCGGCATCCCCTTCTACGTCTGGGACCTCGCCGAGCGCTTCCGCGAGGACGTCGTCGACGACTTCGTCGCGGAGTACGAAGCGGGCCGCACCCCCAACCCCTGCCTGCGCTGCAACGAGAAGATCAAGTTCGCCGCGCTGCTCGACAAGGCCCTGGCGCTCGGCTTCGACGCGGTCTGCACCGGGCACTACGCCACGGTCGTCCTCCACGAGGACGGATCGCGCGAGCTGCACCGCGCCTCCGACATGGCCAAGGACCAGTCGTACGTCCTCGGGGTGCTCGACGAGAAGCAGCTCGCCCACGCGATGTTCCCCCTCGGTGACACCCTCACCACCAAGGACGAGATCCGCGCGGAGGCGGAGCGGCGCGGGCTCGCGGTGGCGAAGAAGCCCGACAGCCACGACATCTGCTTCATCGCCGACGGCGACACCCAGGGCTTCCTGGCCTCCCGGCTCGGCACGGCCGAGGGCGACATCGTCGACGAGACGGGCCGGAAGCTCGGCACCCACGAGGGCGCGTACGGCTTCACCATCGGCCAGCGCAAGGGGCTGCGGATCGGGCACCCGGCTCCCGACGGCAAGCCGCGCTACGTCCTCGACATCTCGCCCGTGAACAACACGGTCACGGTCGGACCGGTCGAGGCGCTCGACGTGACCGCCCTGACGGCGATCAAGCCCCGCTGGTGCGGCACCGCCCCCGAAGGCACCGGCCGCTACACCGCCCAGCTCCGGGCCCACGGCGGCGAGACCGCGGTGACGGCCGGCACGGTCGACGGCGAACTGCGGGTGGAGTTCGACGAGCCGGTCCGGGGCGTGGCCCCGGGGCAGGCGATCGTGCTGTACGACGGCACGCGTGTGGTCGGGTCGGCGACGATCGCGACGACCGTACGGCGCCCGGCCGCCACGGTCTGAGCCGCCGTCCGCGGCCCTTCACGCCGCTCGCGGGCGGGCGAAGGACCGGCGCCGGGCGGCCCCCGGAGCCGGCCTCCTTCGCCGGGTCGCGGGGCCGGTCCGCGCCGGGTCGTGGGGCCCTCACTCCTCCGTGAAGAAGTCCTCCAGGACCGGCGCGAGGACGTGGGGTGCCACCGTGGGGGTCTGCCCGGTCAGCGTGCGGTGGCGGCCGCGCGGCAGCGCCGCCGAGACCAGCCGGGCCGCGCGCCGTGTCACGGCGGGGCTCGAACCGCCGTCGACCACCAGCACGCGCGCGTGCACCTCCGCGAGGCGCGCGTGCGGGACCTGGCCGTCGCCCAGGACCGCCTGGTCGTACGCGAGGGTGTGCGCCACGGCCTCCAGCTCCGGCCACCGCTCCGACCCGCGCATCGCCGCCAGCGCCCCCGGCGCCATCGCGTCGGCGAGGAACAGTTCGAGCGCCGCCCCCCGGCGCCCGAGGCCGAGCAGGCCGGCCAGCCGCCGCCGGTGGACGGCGTGCGTCTCCCGTGCCTCCGCGTCGGGCGCGTACGGCGGCTCGTACACGGACAGCCGTTCGATCGGCAGGCCGGCGGCCGCCGCGGCCAGCGCCAGCGCGCCGCCCGACGCCGTCCCGTGCACGCACACGCCGTCGCCCGCCTGCTCCACGAGCGCCGCCAGGTCGTCGATCTCCCGCTCCACGGCGTACGGGCCGGTGTCTCCGCTCCCGCCGCGGCCCCGCCGGTCGTACGTCACCACCGAGAAGCGCGGCGCGAGGAGCCGCGCCAGCGGCCGCTCCGACACGGCGGTGCCCAGGGCGCCGCTCACCACGATCACCGGCGGCCCCTCGCCGTGCCGCTCGTACGCGATCCGCGTCCCGTCACCCGACCCGACCCGCCCCCGGGTCCTGCTCAGCGTGCTGCTCGCCTCGTCCATGCCGGTTAGGACCGAGGCCGTCCCCGGAACTCATCGGTGCCAAAGGCGAATTCCCGCGAAATCCCCGATCCGGGGGGCACGCCCTACGGTGGAGGCCATGAACATCTGCGTCTTCCTCTCCGCCGCCGACCTCGACGAGCGCTACACCGCCCCCGCCCGCGAGTTCGCCACCCTGCTCGGCAAGGCCGGACACACCCTCGTCTGGGGCGGCTCCGACACCGGCCTGATGAAGGTCGTCGCCGACGGGGTGCAGGAGGCGGGCGGCCGGATCGTCGGCGTCTCCGTCGACTTCCTCGCCGCCAAGGCCCGCCCGGACGCGGACGAGATGGTCTTCGCCAAGGACCTCGCCGAGCGCAAGGCGCTGCTGCTCACCCGCTCCGACGCGATCGTGGTCATGGTGGGCGGCACGGGCACCCTCGACGAGGCCACCGAGATCCTGGAGCTGAAGAAGCACGCCCTGCACTCCAAGCCGGTCGTCCTGCTCAACACGGCCGGTTTCTACGACGGTCTGAAGACCCAGTTCCGGCGCATGGAGGAGGAGGGCTTCCTGCCCCTGCCCCTCACCGACCTGGTCTTCTTCGCCGAGGACGGCGTCGAGGCCCTCGCCTACCTGGAGGAGTCCCTCGGCGCCCGGTGAGGGTGGGAGCATGACTCCCATGGCTACTCATGTGATCACCGGAGCGGGCTCCGGCATCGGCGCGGCCGTCGCGCGCCGGCTCCACGCGCGCGGGGACGAACTCGTGCTCCACGCGCGCGACGCGGGCCGGGCCAGGGAACTGGCGGCGGCGTTCCCCGGTTCCCGCACGCTCGTCGGGGACCTCGCCGATCCGGACCGGCTCTCCTGGGCGTTCTCCCACCAGAGCCTCCCCGACCGGGTGGACAGCCTGCTGCACATCGCCGGCGTCGTCGACCTCGGCCCGATCGGCGAGCTGACCCCCAAGACCTGGCACCAGCAGCTGAACGTCAACCTGGTCGCCCCCGCGGAGCTGACCCGGCACTTCCTGCCCCAGCTGAGGGTGTGCAAGGGGCACGTGGTGTTCGTCAACTCCGGCGCCGGGCTCAACGCCCACGCCGAGTGGGGCGCCTACGCCGCCTCCAAGCACGGCCTGAAGGCTCTCGCGGACTCGCTGCGCCAGGAGGAGCACGCGAACGGCGTCCGGGTCACCTCGGTCTACCCGGGGCGGACGGCGAGCCCGATGCAGGCGAAGGTGCACGCCCAGGAGGGCAAGGAGTACGACGCGTCGCGGTGGATCGACCCCGAGTCCGTCGCGACGGCGATCCTGACGGCGATCGACCTCCCGCGCGACGCGGAGATCAACGACCTGACGGTCCGCCCCGGCCGCTAGGGCGCGTGGCGAAGGTCCCGCCCGCCCCGCGCGGCCTGCGCGCGCCCGCTCGCCGCGTGGTCGGGACCGTCCGATGACGCCCCGGACGAGGGTGATCCTCCGCCTTGCGAGCGCGCGCACGAGCCGCCGCCGGGCGGACGGCGGCGCTTCCGCAACACGCTTCAGGCCGTGCCGGTCGCATTCCCCCCGGCTCCGGTGCGGCCCCGCACCGCCGCCGGGCGGGGCCTCGGCCTGCCCGGCGGCGGGCGGGCGACGGTGCCTTACCCGCGCCGTGCGTCCTGCGCGGGCCGCGGGCCGACGACGTACCTCCGCGGACACATCGGGGGCCCGTGCCGGTCGCGTCCCGGCCGGCGGTCGGCTCCGTCGCGTCCGGCCCGGGCGGCCGCTCCGCGTACGCTTCCCGGGTGAGCGAGAACACCGAGAAGACGCCCTTCACCTGGGGGCCCGCGACCGCTGTCGGCTCCATGCCCGGCGGCGACGCGCGGGAGGCCGCCAAAACCGTCGCCGGGTCCTTCGAGGACTTCCCCTTCCTCGCGGAGCTGCCGGCCCGCGGGCCCGGCGCCGACATGATCGGCCGCACCATCGGCCTGCTCGTCGAGATGTACGCCCATGTGGAACCCAGCGGGTGGCGCGTCAGCGACCGGCCCGGCCGCGACACCCGCCGCGCACGGTCCTGGCTCGGCGAGGACCTCGACGCCCTGGAGGAGTTCACCCAGGGGTACGAGGGGCCGCTCAAGGTCCAGGCCGTGGGGCCGTGGACCCTCGGCGCCGCCCTGGAACTGCGGGGCGGCGAGGCGGTCCTGGGCGACCCCGGAGCCTGCCGCGACCTGACCGGCTCCCTCGCCGAAGGGCTCCGCGACCACCTCGCCGAGCTGCGCAGGCGGGTGCCCGGCGCCCGGCTCGTCCTCCAGCTCGACGAGCCGTCCCTCACGGCCGTCCTGCGCGGACACGTCCGTACCGCCAGCGGCTACCGCACCTACCGGGCCGTCGACCGGCAGGTCGTCGAGAGCGCCCTGCGCGAGGTGATCGCCGTCCACGACGGGCCGGTGGTCGTCCACTCCTGCGCCCCCGACGTGCCGTTCGCGCTGCTGCGCCGGGCCGGGGCCGCCGGGGTCTCGTTCGACTTCGGGCTGCTCACCGAACGTGACGACGACGCGATCGGAGAGGCCGTGGAGTCCGGGACCCGGCTCTTCACGGGCGTGGTGCCCTCCACCGACACGGCATTGTCCGACCCTGGGGGTAGCGTCATGGGTGTCAGGACGCTGTGGCGCAGGCTGGGGCTGAATCCGGGGACTCTCGCCGAGTCCGTGGTCGTCACCCCGACGTGCGGGCTCGCGGGCGCTTCGCCCGCCTATGCCCGGGCCGCGCTCGCCCACTGCGCCCGGGCGGCGAGATCGCTCGCGGACAACCCTGAGTAAGGGTTTCGAGGCAACGGGAGGACGAGTAACGGTGGCAGTCGAACAGGGGGCCCTGCCCGCCGAGGCACGGGAGAAGCACGCCGACCTGGCCGAGCGGATCGAAGAGCACCGCTTCCGGTACTACGTGAAGGACCAGCCGGTCATCAGCGACGGCGAGTTCGACAAGCTCCTGCGTGCCCTGGAGGCGCTGGAGGAGGAGTATCCGGAGCTGCGCACGCCCGACTCGCCGACCCAGAAGGTCGCCGGGGCGTACGAGACCGAGTTCACGGCCGTCGAGCACCGCGAGCGCATGCTCTCGCTCGACAACGCCTTCGACGACCTCGAACTGGCCGCGTGGGCCGAGCGGATCGCCCGGGACGTGGGCACCCCCGACCACCACTTCCTCTGCGAACTCAAGGTCGACGGCCTCGCCGTGAACCTGACGTACGAACACGGCAGGCTCACCCGGGCCGCCACCCGCGGCGACGGCCGCACCGGCGAGGACATCACCCCCAACGTCCGCACGATCGCGGACATCCCCGACCGGCTTCGCGGCGAGCGCGTCCCGGACCTCGTCGAGATCCGCGGCGAGGTCTACTTCCCGATGGAGGCCTTCGAGGGGCTCAACGCCCGCCTGGTCGAGGCGGGGGACAAGCCCTTCGCCAACCCGCGCAACGCCGCGGCCGGTTCGCTGCGCCAGAAGGACCCCAAGGTCACCGCCACCCGCCCGCTGCACATGGTGGTCCACGGCATCGGCGCCCGCCAGGGCCTCGACATCTCCCGGCTCTCGGAGGCCTACGACCTGCTCCGGGCGTGGGGCCTGCCGACCGCCCGGCACAACAAGGTCGTCGGTTCGCTCGACGAGGTGCGGGAGTTCATCGCGTACTTCGGCGAGCACCGGCACTCCGTGGAGCACGAGATCGACGGCGTCGTCGTCAAGCTCGACGAGATCCCGCTCCAGGGCCGGCTCGGCTCCACCGCGCGCGCCCCCCGCTGGGCGATCGCCTGGAAGTACGCCCCGGAGGAGGTCAACACCAAGCTCCTCGACATCAAGGTCGGCGTCGGCCGCACCGGCCGGGTCACGCCCTTCGCCCAGGTGGAGCCGGTCACGGTCGCCGGATCCGAGGTCGAGTTCGCCACCCTCCACAACCAGGAGGTGGTGAAGGCCAAGGGCGTGCTGATCGGCGACACGGTCGTGCTGCGCAAGGCCGGTGACGTCATCCCGGAGATCCTCGGCCCGGTCGCCGACCTGCGGGACGGCACGGAGCGGGAGTTCGTGATGCCCGCCGAGTGCCCCGAATGCGGGACGCCGCTGCGGGCCATGAAGGAGGGCGACATCGATCTGCGCTGCCCCAACGCGCGGACGTGCCCCGCACAGCTGCGCGAGCGCCTCTTCTACCTCGCCGGCCGTGAGTGCCTGGACATCGAGAACTTCGGCGCGGTCGCCGCGGCGGCCCTGACCCGGCCGCTGGAGCCCGCCGAGCCGCCGCTGGCCGACGAGGGAGACCTGTTCGACCTCACCATCGAGCGGCTGCTGCCCATCAAGGCGTACGTCCTCGACCCGGACAGCGGGCTCCCCAAGCGGGACCCGAAGACGGGGGAGGAGAAGGTCGTCACGGTCTTCGCCAACCAGAAGGGCGAGCCGAAGAAGAACGCCCTGGCGATGCTGGCGAACATCGAGGCGGCCAAGACCCGGCCGCTGGCCCGTTTCATCAACGGGCTGTCGATCCGTCACGTGGGGCCGGTCGCCGCGCAGGCCCTGGCGCGCGAGTTCCGCTCCCTGGACCGGATCGAGCAGGCCACCGAGGCGGAGCTGGCGGCCGTCGACGGGGTCGGCGGGATCATCGCGACCGCCGTGAAGCAGTGGTTCGCCGAGGAGTGGCATCGCGAGATCGTGCGCAAGTGGCGCGAGGCAGGGGTCCGGCTGGAGGAGGAGGGCGCCGGGGAGGACCAGGGGCCGCGTCCGCTGGAAGGGCTCACGGTCGTCGTCACCGGCACGCTGGAGAAGTTCACCAGGGATGGCGCAAAAGAGTCGCTCCAGAGCCTCGGAGCCAAGGTGACCGGTTCCGTTTCGAAGAAGACGGACTTCGTGGTCGTCGGTGACAACCCTGGATCCAAGTACGACAAGGCGATGCAGCTGAAGGTTCCGGTTCTGGACGAGGACGGCTTCACCGTCCTGCTGGAGCAGGGTCCCGAGGCCGCCCGCGAGGCAGCGGTTCCGGTCACCGGATAGGCGTTTCCCGGCCCTTGAAGGTCACCCGTTCGGCGCATACCAGATCGTTACGGGTGGCCGGGTCGCATTCGGGCAAGACATGGAGAGCGCTGCCCGTCGGAGCCTTCCGCGGCCTACTGTTGTGACGTGCGTCTGTCACCCCGCGACCGCGCAGGGCTCCGCCGGTCGTGGTGGCATGACAACGGCCCATCGCGTTGCGACGGCACCGCCGGCTGTGAGAGGGACGAATGAAACCGACCGAGAGTGCCGCCCGGGTCTCACGGCCACTCGGCCGCGCGACCTTCGTGGGCATCACCTCCGGGCTGCCCGGAGCCATCGTGGGCATCGCCGGGCTGGTGCTCGCCACCGGCCTCTACCGCGCCCTGAGCACGGGCCACGGCCTCTTCCCCGGCGACGCCGCCGGCTGGGCCCTCGCCGTCCTCACCGGACTCATCGTCGCCCACCTCGTCGCGCTCGGCCGTGACCGCTGGTGGGGCGGCACCGGCTCCGGCGCCGCCCTCACCCTCGCCGTCCTGCTCCTCTTCGGCTGGGTGCCCGCAGGGCTCGTCTCCATGGCCGTCGTCGTCCTCGTCGGCGCGGCCCGCCGCCACCGCTGGCGCCAGGGCCTGCTGCACGGCGCGGCGGACGTCCTCGGCATCGGCGCGGCCGCCCTGGTCCTCGCCGCCTTCGGGGACGTCCCCACCGTCGAGCGGCCCTGGCAGCCACTCGACTGGGGGATCGCCGACGTGCCGGAGGTGGCCCTCGCCGCCGCCGCCTATCTCGCGGTGACCCGGCTCCTGCTGTGGTACGCCCTCGCGCCCCAGGGCGGCGGCCTGCCCACCGTCGCCCGCACCGCCCTGCTCCGGCAGGGCCTCGTCGCGGTCGCCCTCCTCGGCATCGCGCCCCTGATCTGCGTCGTCGCCGTCTCCCGACCCGTGCTGCTCCCCCTCTTCGCCGTCCCCCTCATCGCCCTCGACTCCACCCTCTGGATCGCCCGGGCGCGCGCCGAGGAGCAGCTCAAGGACCCGCTCACCGGCCTGCCGAACCGGCAGTGGCTCCTGGAGCGGGCCTGGACGGCCCTGGAGGAGGCCGAGGGGGAGGGGGCCCGCTCCGCGCTCGTCCTGATCGACCTCGACCGTTTCCGTTCGGTCAACGACACCCTGGGCCACCTCGCCGGAGACAGGCTGCTGCTCCAGATCGCCGAACGGCTCAAGCTCGCCCTGCCCCGCGGCGCGGAGGCGGCCCGGCTCGGCGGCGACGAGTTCGCCGTGCTGCTGCCCATCGCCGACTCCACGACCAGTGCCCAGCGGGTCGCCCGCCACCTCGTCGCCGAACTCTCCTCGCCGCTCGACCTCGACGGACTCACCCTGGTCCTGGAGGCCAGCGCGGGCGTCGCGGTCTTCCCCGACCACGCGCTCGACGCCGAGGGGCTGCTGCGCCGCGCCGACGTGGCGATGTACCAGGCGAAGCGGGACCGCACGGGCGTGGAGGTGTACGAGTCCAAGCGGGACTCCAACACCCCCGACCGCCTCGGTCTCCTCGGCGACCTGCGCCGGGCCCTGGACGCCGGCGAGGTCGAGCTGCACTACCAGCCGAAGGTCCGTTTCGACGGGCAGGTCGCCGGTCTGGAGGCCCTGGTGCGCTGGGTGCACCCGGAGCGCGGCCGGGTCCCCCCGGACGAGTTCATCGCCATCGCCGAGTCCTCCGGCCTCATGCCGCACCTCACCGAGTACGTCCTGGAGACCGCGCTCGCGCAGGTCGCCCGGTGGCGGGCGCAGGGGCTGAACGTTCCTGTCGCCGTCAACGTCTCCCCGCGCGACGTCCACACCCCGGGCTTCGCGGGCGCCGTCGCGGCCCGCCTCGCCCGGCACGGCGTCCCGGCCGGAGCGCTCCAGCTGGAGATAACGGAGCACGTCCTCCTGGAGGACCCGCAGCGGGCGGCCGACACCATGGCCGGCCTGACGGGCCACGGCGTGAAGATGTCCCTCGACGACTTCGGCACCGGCTACTCCTCCCTGGTGCACCTGCGGCGCCTCCCGGTGAGCGAGCTGAAGATCGACCGCTCCTTCGTCGCCCGGCTCGCCGTCGACGCCGAGGACGCCGAGATCGTCCGCTGCACGCTCGACCTGGCCCACTCGCTGGGCCTGCTCGTCGTCGCCGAGGGCGTCGAGGACGACGAGACCTGGGAGCGGCTGCGGGACCTGGGCTGCGACGCGGTCCAGGGGTGGCTGGTGGCCGCCGCCATGCCTCCGGCCGAGGCCACGGCCTGGCTCCTCGCACGCGGCGAACGCGGCTGGCGCCGCCCTTCGGAGGAGGCGGCGCTGCGGGCGGTGGACCAGCCCTCGGGCCAGGTGGTGCAGTAGCCCCCGGGCAAACCGTTTCACGGGTATCGGCGCGGGCCCCATAGGATTGGGCCCGACACCATCAAACGCACCCCGTGAGGATCGCATGCCTGGCATCACGCGCGAGGAGGTCGCCCACCTCGCACGGCTGGCGCGTCTGGAGCTGAAGGGCGAAGAGCTCGATCACTTCGCCGGTCAGCTCGACGACATCATCGGCGCGGTCGCCCGCGTCTCCGAGGTCGCCGACCAAGACGTACCGCCGACCTCCCACCCGCTGCCGCTGACGAACGTCATGCGCGCGGACGAGGTCCGTCCGTCGCTCACCCCCGAGCAGGCGCTCTCCGGCGCCCCGGCCCAGGAGCAGCAGCGTTTCAAGGTGCCGCAGATCCTGGGGGAGGACTAATCACCATGACGGACAGCACCATCATCAAGCTCACGGCCGCCGAGATCGCGGGGAAGATCGCCTCCGGCGAGCTGACCGCCGTCGAGGTGACCGAGGCCCACCTCGCGCGCATCGAGGCCGTCGACGAGAAGGTCCACGCCTTCCTGCACGTCGACCGTGAGGGCGCGCTCGCGCAGGCCCGCGCCGTGGACGAGAAGCGCGCCAAGGGCGAGAAGCTCGGCCCGCTGGCCGGTGTCCCCCTCGCGCTGAAGGACATCTTCACCACGGTCGGCATTCCCACCACCGTCGGCTCGAAGATCCTCGAAGGCTGGATCCCGCCGTACGACGCGACGCTGGTCAAGAACCTCAAGGCCGCCGACGTCGTCATCCTCGGCAAGACCAACATGGACGAGTTCGCCATGGGGTCCTCCACCGAGAACAGCGCCTACGGCCCCACGGGCAACCCCTGGGACCTGACCCGTATCCCCGGCGGTTCCGGCGGCGGCTCCTCCGCCGCCCTCGCCTCCTACGAGGCCCCGCTCGCCATCGGCACGGACACCGGCGGCTCGATCCGCCAGCCCGCAGCCGTCACGGGCACGGTCGGCGTCAAGCCGACGTACGGCGGTGTCTCCCGCTACGGCATGGTCGCCTTCTCCTCCTCCCTCGACCAGGGCGGGCCCTGCGCCCGTACGGTCCTGGACGCGGCGCTCCTGCACGAGGCCATCGCCGGGCACGACCCGCTCGACTCGACCTCCATCGACGCCCCGGTCCCGCCGGTCGTCGAGGCCGCCCGCAACGGCTCCGTCGCCGGCATGCGCGTCGGTGTCGTCAAGCAGTTCCGCGGCGAGGGCTACCAGGCCGGCGTCGTGCAGCGCTTCGACGAGTCCGTCGAGCTGCTGACGTCGCTGGGTGCCGAGATCGTCGAGCTGGACTGCCCGACCTTCGACCTCGCCCTTTCGGCGTACTACCTCATCGCGCCGTCGGAGTGCTCCTCCAACCTGGCGCGCTTCGACGCGATGCGCTATGGCCTGCGGGTCGGCGACGACGGCACGAGGTCCGCCGAGGACGTCACCGCCCTCACCCGTGAGGCCGGCTTCGGCGACGAGGTCAAGCGCCGCATCATCCTGGGTACGTACGCGCTGAGCTCCGGCTACTACGACGCGTACTACGGCTCGGCCCAGAAGGTCCGTACCCTCATCACCCGCGAGTTCGAGAAGGCCTTCGAGCAGGTCGACGTGATCGTCTCCCCGACGACCCCCACCACCGCCTTCCCGATCGGCGAGCGTGCCGACGACCCGATGGCGATGTACCTCGCGGACCTGTGCACCATCCCGACCAACCTGGCGGGCAACGCCGCCATGTCGCTGCCCTGCGGCCTCGCGCCGGAGGACGGGCTGCCGGTCGGACTGCAGATCATCGCCCCCGCCATGAAGGACGACCGGCTGTACAAGGTCGGCGCCGCCGTCGAGGCCGCCTTCGTGGAAAAGTGGGGACACCCGCTGCTCGAGGAGGCTCCGTCGCTGTGAGTGCCATGGCAAAGAAGGCCAAGAACTTCAAGAAGTCGAAGACCGGCGTCTACGTCTCGCTGGCCAGCACCGCGTTCGGCGCGGTCAGTGTCGCCAAGCAGGCGAAGCTGGCCCGCAGCGACGGCGACACCCTGCGGCTGATCGACGCCGCCGTGTCCGCCGCCGCCATCGTTACCGGCCTGGCGATCCTCTACCGGGAGCTGAAGCGCCTGGGCGACGACGACGTCCTGCTGGGCTGAGAGGGAAAGTCTCACTGTGACCGTCACCGAACTGCTGTCGTACGACGCGGCCCTCGCGGCGTACGACCCCGTCATGGGCCTGGAAGTCCATGTCGAGCTGGGCACGAAGACGAAGATGTTCTGCGGCTGCTCGACCGAGCTGGGCGCGGAAGCAAACTCGCAGACCTGCCCCACCTGTCTCGGCCTGCCCGGCTCGCTCCCGGTCGTCAACGCGATCGGCGTCGAGTCGGCCGTCAAGATCGGTCTCGCGCTGAACTGCGAGATCGCCGAGTGGTGCCGTTTCGCCCGGAAGAACTACTTCTATCCGGACATGCCGAAGAACTTCCAGACCTCGCAGTACGACGAGCCGATCGCCTTCAACGGCTATCTGGACGTCCAGCTGGAGGACGGCGAGATCTTCCGTGTGGAGATCGAGCGCGCCCACATGGAGGAGGACACCGGCAAGTCGACGCACATCGGCGGTGCGACGGGCCGTATCCACGGCGCCTCGCACTCGCTGCTCGACTACAACCGCGCCGGCATCCCGCTCATCGAGATCGTCACCAAGCCGATCGAGGGAGCGGGCGAGCGCGCCCCCGAGGTCGCCAAGGCGTACGTCGCGGAGCTGCGCGAGCTGATCCGCGCGCTCGGCGTCTCCGACGCGCGGATGGACAAGGGCCAGATGCGCTGCGACGTGAACCTGTCGCTGCGTCCCCACGGCACCACGACCTTCGGCACCCGCTCGGAGACGAAGAACGTCAACTCGCTCCGTTCCGTGGAGCGGGCGGCGCGCTTCGAGATCCAGCGCCACGCGGCCGTCCTCCAGTCGGGCGGCACGATCGTGCAGGAGACCCGCCACTTCCACGAGGACGACGGCTCCACCACCGCCGGGCGCATCAAGGACAACGCCGAGGACTACCGGTACTTCCCGGAGCCCGACCTCGTCCCCGTGGCCCCTGCCCGTGAGTGGGTCGAGGAGCTGCGCGCCGGGCTGCCCGAGCTGCCGCGGGTGCGCCGCAACCGGCTCCGTGAGGAGTGGGGCGTCTCCGAGCACGACATGCAGTCGATCCTCAACGCGGGCGCGGTCGAGCCGATCGTCGCCACGATCGAGGCCGGTGCGGACGCGGCCTCGGCCCGCAAGTGGTGGATGGGCGAGCTGGCCCGTTCCGCCAACGAGTCGGGCGTCGCCCTGGACGAGCTGGCGATCACCCCGGCCCAGGTGGCCCGGGTCGCGGCACTCGTCACCTCCGGCGACCTGAACGACAAGCTGGCCCGCCAGGTCATCGAGGGCGTCCTCGCCGGCGAGGGCGACCCTGACGAGGTCGTGGAGAAGCGCGGCCTGAAGGTCGTCTCCGACGAGGGCGCGCTGGGCACGGCGGTCGACGAGGCCATCGCGTCCAACGCGGGCATCGCCGACAAGATCCGCGGCGGCAAGGTCGCGGCGGTCGGCGCCCTGGTCGGCGCGGTCATGAAGGCCACCCGCGGCCAGGCGGACGCGGCCCGCGTGAAGGAGCTCATCCTGGAGAGGCTGGGCGTCAGCGAGGGCTGATCCTTCCTCCCGTACGCAACGAGGGCGGTCCGCACCGGAATTCCGGTGCGGACCGCCCTCGCGTCCGTGACGCACCCGGCCCCGTCGTCCGTGTGCCGGGCGGCCGAAAAGGGCTTGGACGGACGGCGCGTCCTCTTGGACGTTCACTCCCGGGACGGCGCCGGGACTTCTCTCGGTCATCCGCCCTCACTACCGTCCCCGGCGTAGCACCCAATGGCTCGAAGGCGAACCATTGGCCGTCGACTGGAGGCCGGTCTTGTCACCCGAGATATCCCGCAGAAGGCTCCTCGCGCTGGGCGGAGGCGCCGTCGGCGTCGCCGCGGCCGGTTCGCTGCTCCCGCCGTCGCTGCAGGCCGCGATGGCCGCGGGGCCCCCTGCCGGGGGTATGTCGGCCGTCAGGCACGTGGTGATCCTGATGCAGGAGAACCGCTCCTTCGACCACTACTTCGGCACCCTGCGCGGCGTCCGCGGCTTCGGCGACCGCAACGCCGTCGAACTGCCCTCCGGCGCGTCCGTCTTCGAGCAGCCGGCCGGTGCGGGCCGGACCGTCCTGCCGTTCCCGATCCGGGACGCCGCGGAGGCGCAGAAGAAGGACCTCCAGTACATCGGCGACCTCGACCACTCCTGGAGCGGCGGCGCCAAGGCCTGGCGCGACGGCTGGATGGACGGCTGGGTCTCGGCCAAGACCGCCGCGACGATGGCGTACTACGACCGGCGTGACCTCCCCCTCCACTACGAACTCGCCGACACGTTCACCATCTGCGACGCCTACCACTCCTCGATCCACACCTCCACCAGCCCCAACCGCAACCACCTGTGGTCCGGCTGGACCGGCTTCGAGGCCGACGGCAGCCGGGCCGTCACCAACGCCGCGTACGCCGAGGGCACCCACCCCGGCTACGGCTGGCCGACCTACGCCGAGCGGCTGGAAGCGGCCGGGCGGACCTGGAAGACGTACACGGAGTGGGAGAACTTCACCGACAACAACATCGAGTTCTTCACCTCCTTCAAGAAGATCGCCCGCAAGGCGCTGGCCCCCACCGGCGGCCACACCTTCATGGAGTCCTTCTACGCCGCCGTCCGCGACACGGACGACGCCGCCGAGCGGGCCAGGCTGCTCGCCGCGCTGGAGGACGGGGTGGCCACCCTCACCACCGCCGAGCGCTCCCTCTTCGAGCGCGGACTGCGCCGCGTCGAGAGCGGGACGCTCGCCGACGCCTTCCGCGCGGACGTGGCCGCCGGGACGCTGCCGGAGGTCTCCTACCTGGTGCCGTCCGCGATCGACTCCGAGCACCCAGGCTCCTCCTCGCCGATCGCCTCCGCCACCCTCGTCTACAAGGTGCTCGACGCCCTCGGCGCGCACCCCGACGTCTGGCGCCACACCGTCGTCCTCGTCAACTACGACGAGAACGACGGATTCTTCGACCACGTGCCGCCGCCCGTCCCGCCCGCCGACGACACGGACGAGCGCTGGAACGGCCGGCCCACCGGCCTCGGCATCCGCGTCCCGCTGCTCGTCGTCTCGCCCTGGTCCGTCGGCGGATACGTCTGCTCGGAGACCTTCGACCACACCTCGGTGATCCGCTTCCTGGAGAAGCTCACCGGCATCCGGGAGCCCAACATCACCCCGTGGCGGCGGGCCGTCACCGGCGACCTCACCTCCGCCTTCGACTTCCGGCGCGCCCACCGGCAGCCCGACGTCGAGCAGCCCGGCCCCATCCCGCCCTTCAGCGGCCGCTGGCGCCCCCAGCCCCCGCCGGTGCAGCGGATGCCGGTCCAGGAGCCGGGCAGCCGCCCCGCCCGCCCCCTGCCCTACCAGCCGGACGCCTCCGCGAAGATCACCGAAGGGGAGGCCGGCCGCGCGGTCGCCGTGACGCTCGGCAACACGGGCAAGGCGAGCGCGCACTTCGCCCTCTACCCGTACGCGGGTGAGTTCGCCGTCCCCCAGCACCGGGACGTCAGGGGCGCGGCGCAGTGGACCGTCCCCGTCCCGGGCGATCACTACCGCTTCACGATCACCGGTCCGAACGGCTTCCGCCGCGAGTTCGAGGGCCCCGCCGCCGGGGGCGCCGAACTGACCTCGCGCCTCGACCATCACGACCGCGACCTGCACCTCACCCTCCGCAACAACGGCACCGCGCCGGTCGCCTTCACCGTCCGGCCGCTCGGCTACGTCCACGAGGACGACCTCGCCGACTGGACGCGCACCGTCACCGTCAAGCCCGGCCGGAGCCGTACCGTCGTCCACTCGGCCTCCGACGCGCACGGCTGGTACGACGTCGAGGTGACGGCCCCGGACGGCTTCCGCAGGCGGCTCATGGGCCACATCGAGAACGGCCGCGCGAGCGTCTCGGGATAGCCGGGCAGCGGGGCTCTCATCCGCGCGGGAGGCGGGGCCCTCGTTCCCGGCCTTCCGCGCACCGCTGTGAGTAACGACACGAAAGGGGCAAAGGATCTTTTAATGCTGCAACAGTGGCCCCTATAAAGGTCATGCGTTCTTTGCGGGCTGTTCCCGGTAAAGATCCACGAGCCACCAGGGAGCACGTCCGTTGGCCGTCATCGCACGGTGGTGCGTCACGCACCGCCTGGTCGCCCTCGTTCTCTGGCTCGTCGCCCTCGGCGGCGCCGTCGCCGGTGCCTCGTTCGCCGGCAGTGCCTACTCCAACGACTACGAGGTCCCCGGCACCGAGTCCGGCCGTGCGACGGCCCTGCTCCAGCGCGGCTTCTCCGGCGCGGGCGGCGACAGCGACACCATCGTCTGGCACACCGAACGGGGCAGCGTCCGCGCCACCGCCGTCGAAGAGCGTGTGACCGACATGCTCGACGAGGTCGCGGAGCTGCCCGGCATCGCCGTCGTGACCTCCCCCTACGACCGGCCTCCCGGCGCCTCCGCGGGCGTCAGCGAGGACGGGCACACCGCCTACGCCACCGTCACCTTCCGCGAGCAGGCCGACGACATCCCGGAGGCGCAGGCGCGGGCCCTCGTCGACACCGCCCGATCGGCCGCGGGCGACGGACTCCAGGTCGAACTCGGCGGCAGCGCCGTAGCGCTCACCGAAGCCTCCGGCGGCCACCTCGCGGAAGCGGTGGGCGTCGTCGTCGCGGCCCTCGTCCTCTTCCTCGCCTTCGGCTCGCTCGCCGCCTCCGCGCTCCCGATCGCCACCGCGCTCGTCAGCGTCGGCATCGCCTACTCCGGGATCGTGCTCCTCGGCCACGTGATGACCGTCGCCGACTTCGCCCCCATGCTCGGCCTGCTCATCGGCCTCGGCGTCGGCATCGACTACGCGCTGTTCATCGTCACCCGCCACCGCAAGGGCCTCAAACAGGGACTGCCCGTCCCCGAGGCCGCCCGGATCGCCGTCGCCACCACCGGCCGCGCCGTCGTCTTCGCCGGCGCCACCGTCTGCATCGCCCTGCTCGGCATGCTGATCCTGCGGCTGAGCTTCCTCAACGGCGTCGCGATCGCCGCCTCCCTCACCGTCGTCCTCACGGTCGCCGCCTCCGTCACCCTGCTGCCCGCGCTCCTCTCCTTCATCGGGATGAGGGCGCTCAGCCGGCGCGAACGGGCGCGGCTCGCCGAGCACGGGCCGCAGCCCGAGCTGCCCACCGGCTTCGCCGCCCGCTGGTCCGCCTTCGTGGAGCGGCACCCCAAGCTGCTGGGCGCGGTCGCCGCCGTCGTCATGCTGGTGCTCGCGCTGCCGACGTTCTCGCTCCACCTGGGCACCTCCGACCAGGGGAACAATCCGGCCACCTCGACGACACGGCAGGCGTACGACCTGCTGGCCGAGGGCTTCGGACCCGGCGTCAACGGGCCCCTGACCCTCGTCGCCCGCGTCGACGGGGCCGACGACCGGGTCGCGTTCGGCGAGCTGCCGGCCGTCCTGGAGAACACCCGGGGGGTCGCGTCCGTCTCCCCGGTCGTCCACAACGGCGCCGGTGACACGGCCGTCCTGACCGTCGTGCCGGAGACCTCGCCGCAGTCCCAGTCGACCAGCGACCTCGTCGACCGGCTGCGCGGCGAGGTCCTGCCGAGGGCGGAGGCCGGGACCTCCCTCGACGTCCACGTGGGCGGTGTGACCGCCTCGTACGACGACTTCGCCGAGATCATCGTCGGCAAGCTGCCGCTCTTCGTGGGCGTCGTCATCGCGCTCGGCTGCCTGCTGCTCCTCCTCGCGTTCCGCTCGATCGGCGTCCCGCTCAAGGCGGCCGTGATGAACGTGGCCGCCGTCGCCTCCTCGTTCGGGATCGTCGTCGCGGTCTTCCAGTGGGGATGGGGGAGCGAGCCCCTGGGGCTCGGCAGCGCGGGGCCCATCGAACCCTTCCTGCCGGTCATCATGGTGTCCGTCCTCTTCGGGCTCTCCATGGACTACCAGGTCTTCCTGGTCAGCCGGATGTACGAGGAGTGGCTGGAGACCGGCGACAACCGCCGCGCCGTCCGCGTGGGCCTCGCCGAGACGAGCCGCGTGATCAACTCCGCCGCGGTCATCATGATCTCCGTCTTCCTCGCGTTCGTGCTCTCCGGCGACCGGGTCATCGCGATGTTCGGCATCGCGCTCGCCGCTGCCGTCGCCCTGGACGCCTTCGTCCTGCGCACGCTCCTGGTCCCCGCCCTGATGCACCTGCTCGGCGGCGCGAACTGGTGGCTGCCCCGGTGGCTGGACCGCCGGCTGCCGAAGATCAGCATCGAACCCTCCGAGAGCCGGGCCGCCGCGGACGCGCGGGCCGCCGACCGTGCGACGATTCCCGCACCACGTGTGGTCCCGGAGTTCGAGGAGAACGAGGATGTTCGCGATACCGCTGGGTGACGACGGAGCCGAGCTGCGGCCGCTGGAACCGTGGCAGGCCGAGGAGTTCCTCGCCCACATCGACCGCGGACGCTCCTTCATCGGCCGGTACAACGGGCTGCCCGACATCGTCACGGACCTGGAGTCGAGCCGGGCGTTCCTCCAGGCGTACGCGGAGAAGACGGCGGCCGACACGGGCCGGATCCACGGCATCCACGAGAACGGCCGGCTGGTCGGAGCGGTCGTCTTCCGGACCCTGGACACCGCCCAGGGTGTCGCCGAGGCCGGTTGCTGGCTGGAGCCGGCGGCGGTGGGCAGGGGGCTGGTGACCCGGGCCGTCCGCGTGATCGTCGACTGGGCCGTGGAAGAGCGGGGCATCCACCGCGTGGAGTGGGTGGTGTCCTCCGGGAACGAGCCCAGCATCGCCGTGGCGCGGCGCCTCGGCATGACGAGGGAGGCCGTACTGCGGGAGAGCCACCTCTACCGCGGGCAGCGTCACGACGAGGAGGTCTGGGCGGTCCTCGCGCCGGAGTGGCGCGCGGCGGGGAAGAGGGCGGCCGGGGCGTCGTCCGGTTCGTGAGACGGCCGTTAAGACGGCTCTCATCGGGGCCGCCTAGCGTGCCGTCCATGAATGCCAGGATCGAGAAGACCGCAGCGCCCGCAGGCTCCGACGCGGCCGCGGCCGCCCCCGACGCGACGCCCGGCGCGCCGGCCGAGGACGCCCGGACGGACGTCCAGGCCCACGACGACGTGACCGACGACGTGACCGACGAGGCAGCCGACGAGCTGACCGACGAGGAGATCGCCGCCGTACTCGACGCCGCCGAGCGCGAGGAGGCGTCACGGGCTGCCTCCGGCATCGGGGCGGGCGCCGCCGCCGTCGTCTCGGCGGCGCTCGGGTTCGCGGCGCTGACCGGCACCTGGACCGGAAAGGTCGCCGCCGAGCGCGAGGCCCTCATCGGCCAGATCAAGACGTCCCAGGGCGGCAGTGCCGCCCAGCAGATCTCCGAGATCTACGGCGACGCCTGGCACGCCACCGCACTCGTCAACGGCGTCTTCGCCTTCCTCGCCGTGCTCACGGCGGTCCTCGTCCTGGCCCTCGCCCACCCCGGCCGCCCGGTGTGGATCCGCGCGGTCGCCACCGCCGGAGCCGTCCTCGGCGGCATCGGGCTGCTGCTCTCCGGCGCCATGTACTTCGACCTCCTGATGGGGTTGCCGACCACCGGGTCCTAGGGCATGTTTCGAAAGGAGCGCCGTCCGCCCGAAGGGCGGGGCAGGCGGGACTTTCGAAACACGCCCTAGGTGTCCTGACCCGCGGTGCCCGCAAGAGAGTCCCGCACCCCCCTGGAACCCGGACACGTCCTAAGGCCCCCCGGGACCCCCCTAAGGCCCCCCGGGACCCCGAAGATGCGGCACTCTCCCGATGTGGCCGCACCCCCTGGGCGACGACAGTGGAGGCATCGCAAGGAGCGATACCGAAGCCCAGGGGAGAACGAGATGTTCCCGTACGAACTGCACCGCATGCACCACTCCGAGCTGCTCCGTGAGGCGGCCGACCAGCGGCCGGCCCGCCAGGCCGCCCGGGCGCGGCGGGCCGCGAAGGCCGCCGCCCGCCGGTCCGGTCATCACGACGGCGAAGGGCGGGCGGGAGCCGAGCGGAGCCGCTTCGCCCGGGCCGCGTGACCCCGTATGGGGGCGACGGCGGACGCCTGTGCGATGCTCGGCGCCGTGGAGACCAGGTCAGTCAGCCCCGTGTTCGTCGGCCGGGCCGGTGAGTTCACCGCCCTCACCGACGCTCTCGCCCGCGCCCACGCAGACGGCGAGCCGCAGGCGCTGCTCCTCGGCGGCGAGGCCGGTGTCGGCAAGACGCGGCTCATCGAGGAGTTCGTCGCCGCCGCCTGCGGCCGGGGCGCCGTCGTCGCCGTGGGCGGCTGCGTCGAAGTCGGCGCGGACGGACTGCCGTTCGCGCCCTTCTCCACCGCGCTGCGCTCGCTCGGCCGCCGGCTCCCCGACGAGCTGGCCGCCGCCGCCGCGGGGCAGGAGGGCGAACTCGCCCGGCTGCTCCCCGAACTCGGCGAGGTCGGCAGCCACGAGCCCAACGAGGACTCCACCGCCCGCCTCTTCGAACTCACCGTACGGCTCCTGGAGCGGCTCGCCGCCGACCGGACGATCGTCCTCGTCCTGGAGGACCTGCACTGGGCCGACGCGTCCACCCGGCACCTGCTCGCGTACCTCTTCCGTACCCTGCGCCGCGGCCGGATCGTGGTCGTCGCCAGCTACCGCGCCGACGACATCCACCGCCGCCACCCGCTGCGCCCCCTCCTCGCCGAGCTGGACCGGCTGCGCACCATCCGGCGCATCGAGCTCTCCCGGTTCACCCGCACCGAGGTGCGCCGTCAGCTCACCGGCATCCTCGCCGCCGAGCCCGCCCCCGCCCTCGTCGACGAGATCTTCGACCGCTCCGACGGCAACGCCTTCTTCGTCGAGGAACTCGTCGTCTCGCACGCGACCGGCTGCGCCCCCGGCTCCCTCACCGACTCCCTGCGCGATCTGCTGCTCGTCCGGGTCGAGGCCCTCCCCGACGACGCCCAGCGGGTGGCCCGGATCGTCGCCGAGGGCGGATCCACCGTCGAGTACGCGCTCCTCGCCGCCGTCGCCCGGCTCCCCGAGGACGACCTCATCGAGGCGCTGAGGGCCGCCGTCGGCGCCAACATCCTGCTCGCCGTCCCGGACGGCGACGGCTACCGCTTCCGCCACTCCCTGGTCCGCGAGGCCGTCAGCGACGACCTGCTGCCCGGCGAGCGCTCGCGCCTCAACCGGCGCTACGCCGAGGCCCTGGAAGCCGACCCCACGCTGGTCCGGGCCGACGAACGGGCCACCCGGCTCGCCACCTACTGGTACCGCGCGCACGACCCCGCCAGGGCGCTCCCGGCCGTGCTCCGGGCCTCCGTCGAGACCCGCAAGCGCTCCGCGTACGCCGAGCAACTGCGTCTCCTCGAAAGGGCCCTGGAGCTCTGGGACGAGGTCCCCGCCGAGGTGCGCGGCTCCCTGCGGCCCATGGACTACGCCGAGGCCTATCCTCCGTGCGGCTGCGACCCGCAGACCACACCGCTGCGCTACCTCGATCTGCTCGCCGAGTCCGCCTACGCCGCCCGGCTGTGCGGCGAACGCGAACGTGCCCTGAAGATAGGCAAGATGGCGCTGCGGCTCCTGGACGGCGAGGACGGCGAGGAGCGCGACCCGCTGCGGGCCGCCTGGTTCTGGACCGAGCGCTCCCGCATCGTGTCGGGCCTCGGGCGGTCCGACGGCTGGGCCGAGATCGCCACCGCCCAGGAACTCGTCAAGGGCCTGCCCCCGTCCGGCGTGCACTCGCCGTGGCCGCCGGCTGGGGCATGCTCCACGAGCCGGGACCGGAAAGCCTCGCGTCCGCCGAGCGGGCCGTCGAGTACGCCCGCCTCGTCGAGGACGAGTTCATCGAGCTCGGAGCCCGCCTGACCCTCGGCACTCTCCAGGTCAACGCCGGCGACCGGGAGACCGGGCTCACCACCATGTTCGAGGTGCGCGACCGCACCCGCGCGCTCGGCCTCCACCGCGAGTCCGCCCGCGCCCACATCAACCTCTCCCACGTCCTGGAGAACCTCGGCCGCTCCCGGGAGGCCGTCGAGGTGGCGGAGGAGGGCATCCTGCTCACCCGTGACCACGGACTCCTCGACAGCCAGGGCTGGATCCGCGCCAACCAGGCGGAGTCGCAGCTCTCCCTCGGACTCTGGGACGAGGCCCAGCGCAACTGCGAGTGGCTGGAGCGGGCCGGGACCCGCTCCAAGCCGCGCGGCTCCGCGGCGCTGCGCCTCGGCCAACTCGCCCTGTACCGCGGCGAGCCGGACGCGGCCGTCGCGCAGCTGGCCGTGGCGCGCGAGCACTTCGGCGAGGCCGACCCGATGCCGCAGTACACCGTCCCCACGCGTCAGGTCGAGCTGGGCATCGCCGCCGCGGCCGGCCGGATCCACGAGGTACGGACCGTGCTGACCGCGGCGGCGGAGACCGGCTTCCCGCCCGGCACGCACCGCGAGGGCTGGCCGCTGCTCCTCGCCGCCGCCACCGCCGAGGCCGACGCGCTCGGCCTGCCGGCCGCCGAGGAGGGCCGCCCGGAGGCGATCGCCCTGATCCGGCGGTGCGTACGGGGGATGGCGGCACCGACGCTCGTCTGGGAGGCGTACTCCCTGCACACCTCGGCGGAGCTGGACCGTGCCGAGGGCCGCGGTTCCGCCGAACGCTGGGCCGAGGTCGTCAGCGCCTACCAGCGGGCGGAGCGCCCCTTCCAGCTCGCCCGCTCCCGGCACCGCCTGGCCGACGCGCTCCTGGCGGAGGGCGGCCGTCGTGAGGAGGCCGCGGTCCTCCTGCGCGAGGCCCACGCCACCGCCGTCCGCCTGGGGGCCCACCCGCTCCGGGAGGACGTCGACCTCCTCGCCGCCCGCGCCCGCCTGCCGCTGACCGCTCCGGACAGCGGCCCGGAGCCGGACCACGGCGACGACGCGTTCGGCCTGACCCCTCGGGAGCGGGACGTGCTGCGACTGGTCGCCGAGGGCCACACCAACCGCCGGATCGCCGAGGAACTCTTCATCTCCCCGAAGACCGCGAGCGTCCACGTCTCCAACATCCTCGCCAAGCTGGGCGTCTCCGGCCGCGGCGAGGCTGCCGCCCTGGCCCATCGCCTCCGCCTCTTGGAGCCGACCCCCTAACAGGCCCCTGAGCCCTCCGAGGTCAGGGCCCCTCGTCCCCGTCGTCGCCTCCGTCCCCGGCGCCTTCCTCGTCGTTGCGGGTCACCAGGCCCGGCACCCGTATCGTCACCGCGCCCGAGGCGAGATCGATCGGACCGCGGCCGGGGTCGGCGTCGCCCAGGTCCTCCCGGGTGAGCTCGAGGCGCTGCCGCTCGTCGTCGGTGTGCTTCTGGCTCGGCGCGAACACTTCTTCCATCAGGTTGAACATCGGGCCCCTATCCGACCTCCAGGCGGAGGATCTTGTCGTCGCCGGGCTCGGGCGTGCCCCGGGTGTCGGTCTCACTCGTCGTCAGCCAGAGCCTGCCGTCACCCGCCGCAAGGACCGTGCGCAGCCGGCCGTACTCCTCCACGAGGAACGCCTCGGGATCCCCGGAGCGTTCCGCTCCGGACAGCGGGATCCGCCACAGGCGCTCGCCTCTCAGGCCCGCCATCCAGATCGCGCCCCCCGCGTAGGCGATCCCGCTGGGGGAGGCCTCGGAGGTCCGCCACTGCGCCACCGGGTCCACGAAGTCGGGATCGTCCCCGCGGCCCTCGACCTCCGGCCAGCCGTAGTTCCCGCCCGGCCGGACGAGGTTCAGCTCGTCCCAGGTCGTCTGGCCGAACTCGGCCGCCCACAGCCGTCGGTCCGCGTCCCAGGCCAGGCCCTGCACATTGCGGTGCCCGTACGAGTAGACCACCGAGCCGGGGAAGGGGTTGCCGGGCGCGGGGTCGCCCTCGGGCGTCATCCGCAGGATCTTGCCGCCCAGCGACTCCCGGTCCTGTGCCAGGCCGGTCTCGCCGCGCTCGCCCGTGCCGGCGTACAGCATCCCGTCGGGGCCGAAGGCGATCCGCCCGCCGTTGTGCACGTCGCCCTTCGGGATGCCGGTGAGGACCTCCTCGGGCGGCCCGAGCCGGTCCCCGGCCCCGCCGCCGTACCGCATCCGGACGATGCGGTTGTCGGACTCGGCGGTGAGGTAGGCGTACACGAACCCGTCCCGCACGGCCAGGCCGAGCAGCCCGCCCTCACCACCGGGGACCACGCCCGGCACCTCACCGAGCGGTGTCTTGGCACCGGACCGGCCGTCGACGCGGGTGACCGTCCGCTCGTCGCGGGAGGCCACCAGCAGATCGCCGTCCGGCAGGACGGCCACGCCCCAGGGCGACTCCAGTCCCTCGGTCAGCGTGCCGACGACCGTCACGCCCGCCGGCGGAGGCGACGAGGCGGAGGGCGGCGAGGCGGAGGGCGGCGAGGACGGCGCCTGCCGTCCGCCGGGCGCGTCCCCGCCCGAGGAGCATCCCGCCCCCGCCACCAGGGCGAGCGCGGCGGCGGCCCACAGGCTCTTCACGGTTCGGCTCATGGTCCGGCTCACGGCTCGGTCCCCTCTCGGAGCGGCATCCCCTCCACCCTTGATACACCGCCCGGCCCTCACGCGTGCGCGATCGCACCTCCCGCCCCGGTGGCCCGCCCCGTGACGGGAGCCGGCCGCCCCGCGCCCCGCTCCGCGACGGGGAGCGCGCCGGCCCCGCTCCCACGGCCCCGGCCCGGTCCTCGGCCTCCGCCCCGCTCCCGCGGCCCCCGGCCCGGTCCTCGACCTCCGGCTCAGTCCCACGACCCCCGTGGCGGCGGCAGTAGCGCGATCTCCGCCAGGTCCGCCGGCGTCAGGACCAGGTCGGCCGCCCCCGCGTTCTCCACCGCCCAGCGCTCCCTCTTCGCCCCCGGGATCGGGACCACGTGCGGCCCCCGGCCCAGCGCCCACGCCAGCGCCACCTGCGCCGGCGTCACCTGCGCGCCGTGCCGCGCCGCCACCCGCCGCAGACCGGCCACCAAAGGCTGGTTGGCGGCCATCATCTCGGCCGTGAAGCGGGGGTGCCGGGCGCGCGGGTCGTCCGGCTCGAAGCCGCCGCCGGGCGTCAGCGTCCCGGTGAGGAAGCCGTTGCCCAGCGGCATCGCGGCGAGGAAGCCCACGCCCCGCGCCTCGCACCACGGCAGCAGCCGCTCCAGCGCCTCCGGCGACCACACCGACAGCTCGGCCTCCACCGCGCTCACCGGGAACACCTGCTGGACCCGCTCCAGTTGCCGAATCGTTCCCTCGTACAGATCCGCGCCCGCGCCCCGCCGCGGTGCCCGCGGGCCCACCGCGCACAGGCCGAGCGCCCGCACCTTGCCCGCCGACACCAGCTCGGCCATGGCCCCCCAGGTCTCCTCGACCGGCACCTCCGGATCCGCACGGTGCAGCTGGTAGAGGTCGATCACATCCGTCTGCAGCCGCCGCAGCGACGCGTCGCAGGCCCGCCGTACGTACCCGGGCCGGCCGTTGGCCACCACGTGCTGGTCGCCGACGAGCAGACCGCACTTCGTCGAGACGAACGCTTCGGCCCGGCGCTCCTTCAACACCCGCCCCAGCAGAAGCTCGTTGGTGAACGGCCCGTACATGTCGGCGGTGTCGAGCAGGCTCACCCCGGCGTCCAGCGCCGCGTGCACCGTCCGCAGCGAGCGGTCACCCCGCTGCTGCGAGGCGCTGTAGGCCCAGTTCATCGGCATACAGCCCAGGCCCACCGCGCCCACGTCGAGCGCCGCCGCCCCGATAGTCCTGCGCTCCACCTGCCGGTACCCCTCCCTGTGCCGTCCCCCAAACTAACCAATGGGGCGGCCGGTTCTTCGCATAGCCTCCCGGTCATGACCTTCGACAAGACGACCCCTGACGTGTGGCTTCCCCTACCGGCGGAGGAGATCGACGGACTTCCCGTACCGGGCGCGTCCGGGCCGAACTACCGCTTCTGGGACGGCGGACCCGACTTCCCCGCCGACCCGGCGCACTGCGCCTTCTACGTGGTGCCGTACATGAAGGGCTCCGAGATCGCCGTCCGGCCCCTCGCCGGGATGACCTCCCTGCGGGCCGTCCAGACGCTCTCCGCCGGTATCGACCACGTGACCCCCGGCCTCGCCTCGCTGGGTCCCGGCGTCGAGCTGTGCAACGCCAAGGGCGTCCACGAGGCGAGCACGGCCGAGCTGACGCTCGCCCTGATCCTCGCCTCGCTGCGCGGCATCCCCGGCTTCGTCCGCGGCCAGGACGCCGAGGAGTGGCGCTCGGGCTTCTATCCGGCGCTGGCGGACAAGACCGTCCTGATCGTGGGGTACGGGTCGATCGGCGCCGCCATCGAGGACCGGCTCGTGCCGTTCGAGTGCGCGCGGGTCGTGCGCGTCGCGCGCTCCGCACGTGCCACGGAGCGCGGGCCGGTGCACCCGCTCTCCGAGCTGTCCGCCCTGCTGCCGCAGGCGGACGTGGTGGTCCTCTCCACTCCGCTCACGCCCGACACCCGGCACCTCGCCGACGCGGGCTTTCTCGGGCGGATGAAGGACGGCGCCCTGCTGGTGAACGTGGCCCGGGGGCCGGTCGTGGACACGGCCGCGCTGCTGAAGGAGGTCGAGAGCGGCCGGATCACCGCGGCGCTCGACGTCACCGATCCCGAACCGCTGCCGGCCGGACACCCTCTGTGGCACGCTCCCGGTGTCCTCGTCAGCCCTCATGTCGGGGGCTCCACCTCGGCGTTCATGCCGCGCGCCAAGCGGCTGATCGCGGCCCAGCTGACCCGGTTCGCGGCGGGGGATCCCCTGGCGAACGTGGTCCTGACGACCTGACTCCCGCGCGCCCGCGAGTGCCCCGGGGCGCGCCGTTCCGTCGCGCGCCCCGGCCGAGCGCCGCACAGTCACGGAGAGTACTGCGACCCTGTCCCTGAGTGACCATCCTGGTGTATCGTCCCGATGTGGGGGACTGCGTCGAGTACGGGCTGACGCTGGGGAGCGACGTGACGGGACATGAGATTCCGAGGGGGGCGACGGGTGACGTACGGCCGATGGACCGACGATCCGACGCGGCGGGACCGCCGTCGACGACCCTCGCGCGCGACGCGGGACGACCACCCGCGGCGGCGGGCGGTCCGCACCGAGCGCGGGACACCGCCCCGGGTGAGGCGGGACGACCACCCGCCCCGGACGGCGGTCCGCACCGAGCGCGGGACACCGCCCCGGACGACCCGGGACCGCTTCCCGCTCCGCGCGGACGTCCGCGCGGAGCGCGGGACACCGCCGCCCTGCCGGCCCAGGCCGACCGGCGCACCGCCGAGGCGGGCCGCGGCCGCGGCGTTCTCCCGCCGACGACCGGCGGCACCCCCGCCGCCGTGGACCCCGCCGCGCGAGAGCACGTCCGCGCCGACGAGGCGCCGGGAGCACCGATGACCACCCCCGGCGCCCTCATCGACCGCGACCACTCCCGGGGGGCGGACCACGCCCCCGCCTCCGGCTCCGCGCCCCCGGGAGCGGGCGCCCGTCCCGGGGGGCGCCGCCCCGCCCCGCCCCGGCCCGGCGCCGGCGGACTCCTCCCGCAGATCGTCCTCGGGCTGGTCTGCGCGGGATACGCCACCGGCGCGGCCCTCGGCTGGGGGTCGGAGCGGCTGGCCCTCGTCATGGGGGACTTCGGACTCAGCGCCGCGGCCCTCGCCGCCGGCGTCTCCTGCTTCCTTTACGGCCGGGTCCGCGAGAGCCGCTTCCGCCCGGCCTGGCTGCTCTTCGCCTTCTCCTCCGTCATGGCCGCCGCCGGGAACGCCGTCTGGGGGTGGTACGAGGTCGTGCTCGACCGGGAGGTGCCCAGCCCCTCCGTCGCCGACCTCTTCTTCCTGCTCTTCGCCCCGCCCGCCATCGTCGGCCTGCTCGTGCTCGCCAAGAAGCCCGTCACCCGGGCCGGCTGGGTCTGCCTCGCGCTCGACGCCTGGCTCATCGGGGGCTCCCTGCTGACCCTCTCGTGGAGCCTCGCCCTCGCCCACACCGCGCACTTCGAGGGCGAGAGCGTCGCCCGGGCCGCGCTGTCCCTGGCCTACCCCCTGCTCGACATCGTCCTCGTCAGCATGGTCCTGGTCCTCCACTTCCGGCGGGCCCACGTGAACCGCTCGGCGACCAACACCGCCATCGCGGCCCTCGCCCTCACCGTCCTGTGCGACGCCCTGTTCACCTCCCCGCTGCTGCGCGAGAACTACGCCTCCGGCCAGCTCCTCGACGCCGGCTGGTTCGCCGGTTCGCTGCTCCTCGCGTACGCCCCCTGGGGGGTGCGGCGGCCGCCCGACCCGGTGCCCCCTCCCCCCGCCGCGCGCGGCCAGCGCCCGCACAGCCGCCCGGTGGCCGGCTCGCTCGCCGCTCTGACGCCCTACCTCGCCGCGGCCGTCTGCACGCTCGGCATCCTGTACACCGTCGTCGAGGGACGCAGAGTGGACCGCGTGGTCGTCTTCACCGGCTGCACGGTCGTGCTCGCCCTCGTGGTGCGCCAGGGCATCATGCTGCTCGACAACATCACCCTCACCCACGAGCTGGCCCAGAAGGAGAACCACTTCCGGTCCCTGGTCCAGGGCTCCAGCGACGTCATCATGATCGCCGCGCCCAACGGCATACTCCGCTATGTGAGCCCCGCCGCCTCGGGGGTCTACGGCCGGGAGGCCGAGGAGCTGATCGGCTCCGAGCTGGCCTCCCTCATCCACCCCGACGATCTCGGCGGCGTCGTCCACGAAGTGCGCCGGTTCCTGGCCGCGTCGCCGGCCCAGGAGCCCACGACCCGTATCGAATGCCGCTTCCGCTCCGGCCGGGGCGACTGGCTCAACGTCGAGTCCACCGTCAACCGCCACCAGGGCGGCCTGATCTTCAACAGCCGGGACGTGACCGAACGGGTCCGTCTCCAGGCCCAGCTCCAGCACAACGCCGAACACGACCCGCTCACCGACCTGCCCAACCGCGCCCTCTTCACGAAACGGGTCAAGGGCGCCCTCAGCGGCCGGCGCTCCTCCGATCCCGGCACCGCCGTGCTCTTCATCGACCTCGACGGCTTCAAGGGCGTCAACGACCGGCTGGGCCACCAGGCCGGCGACGAGCTGCTCGTCCAGGCCGCCCGGCGCCTCCAGGACTCCGTACGGGCCGGGGACACCGCCGCGCGCCTCGGGGGCGACGAGTTCGCCGCCCTGATCCTCGGCGACGGAGGGCGGGACCGGGCGGCCCGCGAGTGCCAGGTCACCGAGATCGCCGACCGGCTGCGCCTCACGCTCTCCCAGCCGTACCGCCTGGAGGGAGGCGACGACGTGCGGGTCGCCGCCTCCATCGGCGTCGCCTTCGCCGAGCCCGGCATCGGCGCCGGGGACCTGCTGCGCAACGCCGACCTCGCCATGTACCGGGCCAAGGCCGGCGGCAAGGACCGCGTGGAGCTCTACGCCCCGCAGATGCAGGCCGAGGTCGTCCGCCGGACGGAGCTGGCCACCCGGCTGCGCACCGCGCTGCACGACGGGGAGTTCGCACTGCTCCATCAGCCGGTCGTCGACCTCGCCACCGGCCGGATCGCGGCCGTCGCCGCCCAGGCCCGCTGGCGTTCCGCACAGGGGATCCTCTTCACCCCCGCCGAGTTCCTGCGGGTCGCCGACGACGACGAGCGCACCGCCGCACTGGGCCGCTGGCTCCTTGAGGAGGCCGTCGAGCAGGCCGCCGAACGGGCCGGACTCGGCCACCGCACGCCGGTCTCCATCCGGCTCTCCGCCCGCGGGCTGCTCGACCGCTCCCTGCCGCTCGGCTCCGTCGAGGCCCTGCTGACCCGCCACGGGCTGCCGTCCGGCTCCCTGATGATCGAGCTGGCCGACAGTGACCCGCGCGTCTCCTTCGACGACCTCGAACAGCGCCTCGTCGCCCTGCGCCGGCTCGGCGTACGGATCGCCCTGGACGGCTTCGGCAGCGGGTACGGGGCCATCACCGCCCTGCGCCGGCTCCCGGTCGACGTCCTGAAGCTGGACAGGAGCCTGGTGGAAGGGGTGGTCGAGTCCGCCCGGCTCCGCAAGATCACCAGCGGGCTGCTCCGGATCGCCGGCGACCTCGGCCTCCAGTCCGTCGCCGACGGCGTGGACGTACCCGAGCAGGTGCTCGCCCTGCGCGGGATGGGCTGCACACACGGCCAGGGCATGGCCTTCTCCGGCCCGCTCGACGAATACCGGCTGCGCCGGGCGCTGGTGCGGGACGGCTATCCGCTCCCCGGCCGCAGCGTCGAGGCGGTCCCGGTCCCCGCCGGAAATCATCCCCCGATCCGCTCAAATAATGAGACGCCTGTCCCACCCACTTGACACTGACAGTGCGTCGGGGGGAGGGTCAGTGCCATGCGCACCCGAATTCTCGTACTTGGAAAGCGCGTCGGCTGAAGCAGGGCCCGTACACGGCCCGGCTTGAACGCTACCGACGCGCTCCCCTCGCTTGCCTCCCGGCACGAGGGGTTTTTTGTTGCACCGGCTCCCCCCAAACCCTCGCAAAAACCCTCTGCTTCGAGAAGAGAATGCTGATGACCGAGCAGGCCACCGGGCACCATCCGCAGCCGCGGGCCCGTAACGGCGGACAGACCGCCACCACCGTCGAGCACGTCACGGGTGCGCAGTCCCTCATCCGTTCTCTCGAGGAAGTGGGGGCCGACACCGTCTTCGGTATTCCGGGCGGCGCCATCCTCCCCGCCTACGACCCGATGATGGACTCCAAGCGGGTCCGCCACATCCTGGTCCGCCACGAGCAGGGCGCGGGCCACGCCGCGACCGGCTACGCCCAGGCCACCGGCAAGGTCGGTGTCTGCATGGCGACCTCGGGGCCCGGCGCCACCAACCTGGTCACCCCGATCGCCGACGCCCACATGGACTCCGTCCCGCTGGTCGCGATCACGGGCCAGGTCGCCTCCAAGGCCATCGGCACGGACGCCTTCCAGGAGGCGGACATCTGCGGCATCACGATGCCGATCACCAAGCACAACTTCCTGGTCACCAAGGCCGAGGACATCCCGAGGACGATCGCCGAGGCGTTCCACATCGCCTCGACCGGCCGTCCGGGCCCGGTCCTGGTCGACATCGCCAAGGACGCCCTCCAGGCGAAGACAGTCTTCAGCTGGCCGCCGCAGACCGACCTGCCGGGTTACCGCCCGGTGACCAAGCCGCACGCCAAGCAGATCCGCGAGGCCGCCAAGCTGATCACCGGCGCCAAGCGCCCGGTGCTGTACGTCGGCGGCGGCGTCCTGAAGGCCGGCGCCACCGCCGAGCTGAAGGTCCTCGCCGAGCTCACCGGCGCCCCCGTCACCACCACCCTGATGGCGCTGGGCGCGTTCCCCGACAGCCACCCGCTGCACGTGGGAATGCCGGGCATGCACGGTGCGGTCACCGCCGTCACCGCGCTGCAGAAGGCCGACCTGATCGTCGCCCTCGGAGCCCGCTTCGACGACCGTGTCACCGGCAAGCTGGACAGCTTCGCCCCCTTCGCCAAGATCGTCCACGCCGACATCGACCCGGCCGAGATCGGCAAGAACCGCACCGCCGACGTCCCGATCGTCGGTGACGCCCGCGAGGTCATCGCCGACCTGGTCCAGGCCGTCCAGGCCGAGCACAGCGAGGGCAACACGGGCGACTACACCGCCTGGTGGAGCGACCTCAACCGCTGGCGCGAGACCTACCCGCTCGGCTACGACCTGCCCGAGGACGGCAGCCTGTCGCCGCAGCAGGTCATCCAGCGGATCGGCCAGCTCGCCCCCGCCGACACCATCTACGCCGCGGGCGTCGGCCAGCACCAGATGTGGGCCGCCCACTTCATCGACTACGAGAAGCCGGCCACCTGGCTGAACTCCGGCGGCGCCGGAACGATGGGGTACGCGGTCCCGGCCGCGATGGGCGCCAAGGCCGGCATGCCGGACCGCCCGGTCTGGGCGATCGACGGTGACGGCTGCTTCCAGATGACGAACCAGGAGCTCGTCACCTGCGCGCTCAACAACATCCCGATCAAGGTCGCCATCATCAACAACGGCGCCCTCGGAATGGTCCGCCAGTGGCAGACCCTCTTCTACAACCAGCGCTACTCCAACACGGTGCTGCACTCCGGCCCGGACGCCACCGGCCTGGAGCCCTCCAAGGGCACCCGCATCCCGGACTTCGTCAAACTGTCCGAGGCCATGGGCTGCGTCGCGCTGCGCTGCGAGGACCCGGCCGACCTGGACAAGGTCATCGCCGAGGCCAACGCGATCAACGACCGCCCCGTCGTGGTCGACTTCATCGTCCACGAGGACGCCCAGGTGTGGCCGATGGTCGCCGCCGGCACCTCCAACGACGAGGTCATGGCCGCCCGGGGCGTCCGCCCCGACTTCGGCGACAACGAAGACGACTGAGACAGAGAGCCGTAGGAAGAGGAACGACGCACATGACTAGGCACACGCTCTCCGTCCTGGTGGAGAACACCCCCGGCATCCTCGCGCGGATCGCCGCCCTGTTCTCCCGCCGCGGCTTCAACATCGACTCGCTCGCCGTCGGTGTCACCGAACACCCCGACATCTCCCGCATCACCATCGTGGTCAATGTCGAGGACCTGCCCCTGGAGCAGGTGACCAAGCAGCTCAACAAGCTGGTCAACGTCCTGAAGATCGTCGAACTCGAGCCCAGCGCCGCGATCCAGCGCGAGCTCGTCCTGGTGAAGGTCCGCGCCGACAACGAGACCCGCTCCCAGATCGTCGAGATCGTCCAGCTGTTCCGCGCCAAGACCGTGGACGTCTCGCCCGAGGCCGTCACGATCGAGGCCACCGGTTCGAGTGACAAGCTCGACGCGATGCTCAAGATGCTGGAGCAGTTCGGCATCAAGGAACTCGTGCAGTCCGGCACGATCGCCATAGGACGTGGTGCCCGGTCCATCACGGACCGCTCCCTGCGCTCCCTCGACCGCAGCGCCTGACCCCGCACGCACCGCCGGGCGGTCGACCACCGGTCCGTCCGGCGGTCCGCCTGGCGAGACCCGACAACCTTCCTTCCGCCGACCGCCGTACGGTGGGAAGCAACACCAGCACTTCAAGGAGATTCCCAGTGGCCGAGCTGTTCTACGACGACGACGCCGACCTGTCCATCATCCAGGGCCGCAAGGTCGCGGTGATCGGATACGGCAGCCAGGGCCACGCCCACGCGCTGTCGCTCCGTGACTCGGGTGTCGACGTCCGCGTCGGTCTGCACGAGGGCTCCAAGTCCAAGGCGAAGGCCGAGGAGCAGGGCCTGCGCGTGGTCACGCCCGCCGAGGCGGCCGCCGAGGCCTCCGTCATCATGATCCTGATCCCGGACCCGATCCAGGCCCAGGTCTACGAGGAGTCCATCAAGGGCAACCTGCAGGACGGCGACGCCCTGTTCTTCGCCCACGGCTTCAACGTCCGCTTCGGCTTCATCAAGCCCCCGGCCAACGTGGACGTCGCCCTGGTCGCCCCCAAGGGCCCGGGCCACCTGGTCCGTCGCCAGTACGAGGAGGGCCGCGGCGTCCCCGCGATCGCCGCCGTCGAGCAGGACTCCACGGGCAACGCCTTCGCCCTGGCGCTCTCCTACGCCAAGGCCATCGGCGGCACCCGCGCCGGCGTCATCAAGACGACCTTCACCGAGGAGACCGAGACCGACCTCTTCGGCGAGCAGGCCGTCCTCTGCGGCGGTGCCTCCGCGCTGGTGAAGGCGGGCTTCGAGACCCTGGTCGAGGCCGGCTACCAGCCGGAGATCGCCTACTTCGAGTGCCTCCACGAGCTGAAGCTCATCGTCGACCTCATGTACGAGGGCGGCCTGGAGAAGATGCGCTGGTCGGTCTCCGAGACCGCCGAGTGGGGCGACTACGTCACCGGCCCCCGCATCATCACCGACGCCACCAAGGCCGAGATGAAGAAGGTCCTCACCGAGATCCAGGACGGCACGTTCGCCAAGAACTGGATGGACGAGTACCACGGCGGCCTGAAGAAGTACGACGAGTACAAGACCCAGGACGAGAAGCACCTCCTGGAGACCACCGGCAAGGAGCTGCGCAAGCTCATGAGCTGGGTGAACGACGAGGAGGCGTAAGCCTTCGGCGAGGGTCCCCCCCACGCCCCCGGGCGTAGGGGGAGGGGCCGGACACACCGTCCGGCCCCTTCCCGCATCGTTGGACAGCCCGTCCAACCACGGACGGGTGATCCTTCCAACGAGGCGCATGATGCGCACCTGCGCACCACTACACTCTCAACAACATTCGCGTTCAGGCCCACAGCGTCGTGCGCTTTCACGCGGCAAGCCCCCTCCACCGCCTGCGGCCGTCGGGACGGCCGTCCGCACTGGATCTGTGAGGACTCACGTGAGCTCGAAACCTGTCGTACTCATCGCTGAAGAGCTGTCGCCCGCCACCGTGGACGCGCTGGGACCGGACTTCGAGATCCGGCACTGCAACGGCGCCGACCGCGACGAGCTGATTCCCGCCATCGCCGACGTGGACGCGATCCTGGTCCGCTCCGCGACCAAGGTCGACGCGGAGGCCATCGCCGCCGCGAACAAGCTCCGCGTCGTCGCCCGTGCCGGCGTCGGCCTGGACAACGTGGACGTCTCCGCCGCCACCAAGGCCGGCGTGATGGTCGTCAACGCCCCGACGTCCAACATCGTCACCGCCGCCGAGCTCGCCTGCGGTCTGCTCGTCGCCACCGCGCGTAACATCCCGCAGGCCAACACCGCCCTGAAGAACGGCGAGTGGAAGCGGTCGAAGTACACGGGTGTCGAGCTGAGCGAGAAGACCCTCGGCGTCGTCGGCCTCGGCCGCATCGGTGTCCTGGTCGCCCAGCGCATGTCCGCGTTCGGCATGAAGATCGTCGCCTACGACCCCTACGTGCAGCCGGCCCGCGCCGCCCAGATGGGGGTGAAGCTGCTGGCCCTGGACGAGCTCCTGGAGGTCGCCGACTTCATCACCGTCCACCTGCCGAAGACCCCCGAGACCCTCGGTCTCATCGGCGACGAGGCGCTGCACAAGGTCAAGCCCACCGTCCGGATCGTCAACGCCGCGCGCGGCGGGATCGTCGACGAGGCCGCGCTGTTCTCCGCCCTCAAGGAGGGCCGGGTCGCCGGCGCGGGTCTCGACGTGTACGCCAAGGAGCCCTGCACGGACTCCCCGCTCTTCGAGCTCGACCAGGTCGTCTGCACCCCGCACCTCGGGGCGTCCACGGACGAGGCCCAGGAGAAGGCCGGTATCGCGGTCGCCCGTTCGGTGCGCCTCGCGCTCGCCGGCGAGCTGGTGCCGGACGCGGTCAACGTCCAGGGCGGTGTCATCGCCGAGGACGTCAAGCCGGGTCTGCCGCTCGCCGAGAAGCTCGGCCGCATCTTCACCGCCCTCGCGGGCGAGGTCGCGGCGCGGCTCGACGTCGAGGTGTACGGCGAGATCACCCAGCACGACGTGAAGGTGCTCGAACTCTCCGCGCTCAAGGGTGTGTTCGAGGACGTGGTCGACGAGACCGTGTCGTACGTCAACGCCCCGCTGTTCGCGCAGGAGCGCGGTGTCGAGGTCCGGCTGACGACCTCCAGCGAGTCCCCGGACCACCGCAACGTGGTCACCGTGCGCGGCACGCTCGCGAGCGGCGAGGAGGTCTCGGTCTCCGGCACCCTGGCCGGCCCCAAGCACCTCCAGAAGATCGTCGCCGTCGGCGAGTACGACGTGGATCTGGCGCTCGCCGACCACATGGTCGTGCTGCGCTACGAGGACCGTCCGGGCGTCGTCGGCACCGTCGGCCGGATTCTCGGCGAGGCCGGTCTGAACATCGCGGGCATGCAGGTCTCCCGCACGGAGGAGGGTGGCGAGGCGCTCGTCGTGCTCACCGTGGACGACACGGTTCCGGCGAACGTCATCGCGGAGATCTCCGAGGAGATCGGCGCGAACTCGGCCCGTTCGGTCAACCTGGTCTGACCGACCGCACACAGTCCCGCCCGCACCCGGCGTCTGGACCGTCGTCTCGGTCCGGACGCCGGGTGCGGGCGTTCGTGCGGGGCTCGTCCGGGCGGGACTCTCTAGAGGCGGGCCGACTTCAGGGACATGTGGAGCAGGAGGCGGTCCTCGCCGTCGGCCAGGTCCAGGCCCGTGAGCTGCTCGACCCTGGACAGCCGGTAGTAGAGGGTCTGACGGTGGATGCCGAGGGCGGCCGCCGTACGGCCCGCCTGGCCGGCGTTGTCCAGGAAGACCTCCGCCGTGCGGGCCAGCTCGGCGTGCGCGGGGGCGAGCAGCGGCGCGACGACGGGGTCGATCTCGGGGTGGTACAGCGCCGCGAGAAGGCGGTAGGGCCCGATCCCGGCCCAGTCGGCGACCGGCCCCAGCTTCGGCTGGGCCGCCGCGGCGCGGGCCGCCGTGCCGGCCTCCCGCCAGGCCGCCGGGAGGTCCGCGAGACCGCGCCGGGGGGTGGCGATACCGGCCGGGGCGTTCGCGCGCAGGCGTTCCGCGGCCGAGCGGGCGGGGGAGAGATCCTCGGGCGTGCGCAGCCGCACGAGAGCCGCGAGGGACCCGCTGTCCGGGAGCGTCGTGATCGCCGCCGCGCCGGGGACCGCCCGGATCGAGGGGGCCTCGCCCTGCCAGGGGGTCACGCAGACCACGGTGTGCAGACCGTCCGCGCCGGGACCCAGCGCCGCCCGCAGCGCCGCCAGGGCCATGTCGCCCTGCCAGCCCCGCCCGGCGGTCAGGACCGCGGCGAACTCGCGTGAGAGGTCGGAGCCCGCGCGCTCCTCGTCGGCGAGGAGGCCGCCGATCCGGGTGGCGACCTCCATGGCCGCCGCGAGCTGGGCGGGTGTGGGATGCGGCTCGGCGTCGAGCAGCCAGACGTACCCGAGGACGACCCCCCGGTGCCGTACGGGAAGGCAGATGCGGTCCCGGAAGACCCCGGCGTCCGGGGCGGCGGGGATGCGGACCGGGCCCGTCGCCCGGGTGATGCCGAAGCCCTCGAACCAGGCGCGGACGGCCGGGGTCGACTTCCGCGTCAGGATCGACCGCGTCCGGACGGGGTCCATCGCGCTGTCGTCGTCGCTGTCGTGGGCGCCGAAGGCGATCAGCCCGAAGTCACGGTTCTCCAGCGTCGCCGGGGCTCCGAGCAACGCCGAGATCTCGTCCACCAGCTCCTGGTAATCGCCCTTCACAGCGCCATTCTCGCACCCTTCAGACATATGTATGAGCTGCCGCGCACGGATGCGTGACAGCTGTCGATGGCAGAGGATCGGAGCGATCCTTAGGTTTCACGGTGGTTCTCCGTGCTGTTTCCGGTTCCTTGCGAAAGACCGGGTACGGCACGCTTCGTCACCCTGCCCTTCTGGAGGTCCCCGTGCTGGGTCCCGTGATCCTCGCCGCGTCCCGCAGCGACAAGATGCGCCGTTTCGTGTCGGCCGCCCCGGGGACCAAGCAGGTCGTCGACCGGTTCATCGCCGGCGAGACCGTCGACCACGTGATCCCGATCGTGCGGGACATCACCGGCCGCGGCCTGGAGGTCACCCTCGACGTCGTCGGCGAGGACATCACCACCGTCGAGCAGTCCCATGCAGCCCGCGACGCCTACCTGGAGCTGATCGGCCGCCTCGAGGAGCTGGGCCTGGGCGCCCGCGCCGAGATGTCCGTCAAGCTGTCGATGTTCGGACAAGCGCTGGAGATCGAGGGGGGCGAGCCCGCAGAGCCCTCGGCTGAGGGTGCCGGGCGCCGGGCGGGCGGCCACGAGCTGGCCCTCGCCAACGTCCGCCCCGTCGTCGAGGCCGCCGCCAGGATCGGCACCACGGTCACGCTGGACGCCGAGGACCACACCACCCTCGACTCGATGTTCGCCATCCACCAGGAGCTGCGGAAGGACTTCCCGCAGACCGGCTGCGTCATCCAGGCGTACCTCTTCCGCACCGAGGAGGACGCCCGCCGCCTCGCGGCCGACGGCTCCCGCGTCCGGATCGTGAAGGGCGCCTACAAGGAGCCCGCGTCCGTCGCCCTCCAGGACAAGGCCGAGATCGACAAGGCCTACGTCCGGATCATGAAGATCCTCATGGAGGGCGACGGCTACCCGATGATCGGCTCGCACGATCCGCGGCTGATCTCCATCGGCCAGGAGCTCGCCCGCCGCGCCGGGCGCAAACTGGACGAGTACGAGTTCCAGATGCTGTACGGCATTCGTGGCGAGGAGCAGAACCGTCTCGCCGCCGAAGGCCACCGCATGCGCGTCTACACCGCCTACGGCACCGACTGGTACGGCTACTTCATGCGCCGCCTCGCGGAGAAGCCGGCCAACCTCCTCTTCTTCGCCCGCTCCATCCTCACCAAGGGCTGAGCCCACCTCTCACAAGGAGTATCGAGACTCATGGACGCTGTCACCCAGGTCCCCACTCCGGTCAACGAGCCGGTGCACAGCTACGCCCCCGGTTCCGCCGAGCGCGGCCGCCTCGAGGCCAAGCTCAAGGAGCTCGCCGAGAACCCGCGCGAGCTGCCGATGACCATCGGCGGCGTCAAGCGCATGGGCGGCGGTGAGCGCTTCGACGTCGTCCAGCCGCACAACCACAAGGCCGTCCTCGGCACCTTCGCCGCGGCCACCCGGCAGGACGCCCAGGACGCCATCGACGCCGCCCTGGCCGCCGCCCCGGCCTGGCGCGCGATGTCCTTCGACGACCGCGCCGCGATCATCCTGCGCGCGGCGGAGCTGCTGGCCGGCCCGTGGCGCGAGACGCTGGCCGCCTCCACCATGCTCGGCCAGTCCAAGACGGCCCAGCAGGCGGAGATCGACACCCCCTGTGAGCTGGTCGACTTCTGGCGCTTCAACGTGGCCTACGCCCGCCAGATCCTCGCCGAGCAGCCGCCGGCGAACTCCCCGGGTGTGTGGAACCGCCTCGACCACCGCCCGCTGGAGGGCTTCGTCTACGCGATCACGCCGTTCAACTTCACGGCCATCGCCGGCAACCTGCCGACCGCCCCGGCCCTCATGGGCAACGTGGTGGTCTGGAAGCCGTCCCCGACGCAGACCCACTCCGCCGTGCTCCTCATGGAGCTCCTGGAGGAGGCCGGCCTGCCCAAGGGCGTCATCAACCTGGTGACGGGCGACGGCATCGCCGTCTCCGAGGTGGCCCTGAACCACCGCGACCTGGCCGGCATCCACTTCACCGGCTCGACCCGGACCTTCCAGCACCTGTGGAAGACGGTCGGCAACAACATCGAGAAGTACCGCTCCTACCCGCGGATCGTCGGCGAGACCGGCGGCAAGGACTTCGTCGTCGCCCACCCGAGCGCCGACCGTGCCGTCCTGAAGACCGCGCTGACCCGCGGCTCCTTCGAGTTCCAGGGCCAGAAGTGCTCCGCGTCCTCGCGTGCCTACGTCCCGGCCTCGATCTGGAACGACGGCTTCAAGGAGGAGTTCGCGGCCGAGGTCGACGGCATCCGGATGGGTGACGTCACCGATCTGACCAACTTCATCGGCGCCGTGATCGACGAGCGCTCCTTCGCCAAGAACAAGGCCGCGATCGACCGCGCGAAGGCCGACCCGACCTGCACCGTCATCGCCGGCGGCACCTACGACGACTCCGAGGGCTACTTCGTCCGCCCGACCGTCATCGAGTGCTCCGACCCGGCGAACGAGGTCTTCACGACCGAGTACTTCGGCCCGATCCTCGCGATCCACGTGTACGAGGACGAGAAGTACGACGAGATGCTGACCCAGATGGAGTCGGTCTCGGACTACGCCCTGACCGGCTCGGTCATCTCGGGCGACCGCGCCGCCGCCGCGTACACGATGGACAAGCTCCGCTTCGCCGCGGGCAACTTCTACATCAACGACAAGTCGACCGGCGCCGTCGTCGGCCAGCAGCCCTTCGGCGGCGGCCGCGCCTCCGGCACGAACGACAAGGCGGGCGCGCCGCAGAACCTGATGCGCTGGACGCTGACCCGCGCGATCAAGGAGACCCTGGTCCCGCCGACCGAGTACGGCTACCCCCACATGGGCTGACGCCCCTCACGGGCCCGACGGCCCGTCCCCGACACCGCCCCCTTCCTTGGTCCCCCAACCGAGGACGGGGGCGGTTCCCATGAGGGGCCCTGCCCGTCACGGTCCCCCCCGCGCCCGCCGCCGCGGCGCGGCACACTGGGGGCGTGACCAACTCCGTGCACCTCGCCCCGACCCACGAACTGGGCCCCGAACGGGCGCGCGCCGTACGGGAGATGATCGTCGCCGCGTTCGACGGGGACTTCTCCGACGAGGACTGGGACCACACCCTGGGAGGTCTCCACGCCTGGGTGGAGGACGACCGGGGTCTCGCCGCGCACGGCAGCGTCGTGATGCGCCGTGCGCTGCACGGCGGCCGCTCGTTCCGGGTGGGGTACGTCGAGGGCGTCGCCGTGCGCGGTGACAGGCGGCGCCAGGGTCTCGGCGGGATGGTGATGGCCGAGCTGGAGCGGGTCATCGACGGCGCGTACGCCTTCGGGGCACTCTCCGCCTCCGAGGAGGGGGTCGGGTTCTACCGGGCCCGCGGCTGGCAGCCGTGGCGGGGCCGGATCGAGGCGGCGGGCCCTGGGGGGATCGTCCCGCTGCCCGGCGAGGAGGACGCCCTCCATCTGCGGGCCGCAAGGGGCCGGGCGCTGCCGGCACCGGACGCCGCCGCGCTCGTCTTCGACTGGCGCGACGGTGACGTGATGTGACCTGAACCGGCGGTCGGGCATGAGAGGACCGGCTCAGCGGCCGCGGGCGGGGAGCCCCCGCTCCGTCTCCCGCCGCCGTGTACGTGGTGGCGGCCGCCGAGCCCTGGCCGCCGTGGACCGCGAGCATCCGCCGGTCGTGGAAGAGGTCCGCGGTCCAGGTCCAGGTCTCGGCCGCCTCGTCCGGCTCGCCGGGCAGTGGTAACAGAGCGCCGACCGCGAAGGCGGGGGCCGCGCTCGGCGGCCCGGAATGCGGTGTCCAGCCCGCTTCCTCCGGCCGGTCGAGCACCGGATAGAGCGTTCTGGCCAGGAACACCGCAATCGGAGGCCGTCTCAGATAGTAGGAAGTCCGAGTAGTTGTGGAGACAAGTGCGCCGCCCTGCCCTAGCTTTGTAGGAGCCGAACGCCTCGCTTCATCAGCGAATGGCGGACGTGAGCGCGACGCCCTGTGCAGGCAACCCCTGCGGCGGCGCTCCCCGCCCCCTCCGGCGCCTTCGATCACCACTGATCTCGGATCATCACTGATCTCAAGGAGTCGATCCCTCATGGCCACTCAGACCGCCCGTCGCGTCCGTCACTCCGCCTCCCGTCCGAGCGACGACGCCCGCAAGAACGCCGCCGCGGCCCTCCAGCGGGCCCTCGACCGCCGTGACAACGGCGGCGAGTCCGGCCACTGACCCCTTCGGCTCCGAGGCGCCCGTCCGGGCGCCGGACCCCCCGTACGTCCGTATGGTGGACAACGCGTGTCAGCCGCTGGGACGAGGAGTAGGGTGCCGACATGTCTCACAGCATCAATCTCGCAGTCATTCCCGGCGACGGCATCGGCCAGGAGGTCGTGGCCGAAGGCCTCAAGGTCCTCGCCGCCGCGCTCCCGCAGGATGTGAAGCTGGAGACGAAGGAGTACGACTTCGGCGCCAAGCGCTACCACGCGACCGGTGAGACCCTCACCGACGCGGACGCCGAGGCCCTGAAGCAGCACGACGCCATCCTCCTCGGCGCGATCGGAGACCCGTCGGTCCCGTCCGGCGTCCTGGAGCGCGGCTTCCTGCTCAAGCTCCGCTTCCTCTTCGACCACCACGTGAACCTGCGTCCCTCGAAGCTGCTCCCCGGCGTGTCGACCCCGCTCAAGGGTCAGCCGGAGATCGACTTCGTCGTGGTCCGCGAGGGCACCGAGGGCCCGTACACCGGCAACGGCGGCTCCATCCGGACCGGTACGCCGCACGAGGTCGCCACCGAGGTCTCCGTGAACACGGCCTTCGGTGTCGAGCGCGTGGTCCGCGACGCCTTCGCCCGCGCCCAGGCCCGCCCGCGCAAGAAGCTGACGCTGGTCCACAAGAACAACGTCCTGGCGTACGCCGGTCACCTCTGGACCAACATCTTCGAGAAGGTGGCCGAGGAGTTCCCCGAGGTCACCACGGACTACCTGCACGTGGACGCGGCGACGATCTTCCTGGTCACGCAGCCCGAGCGGTTCGACGTGATCGTCACCGACAACCTCTTCGGCGACATCATCACCGACCTCGCCGCGGCCGTCTCCGGCGGCATCGGCGTCGCCGCCTCCGGCAACATCAACCCGAGCGGCGAGTTCCCCTCCATGTTCGAGCCCGTCCACGGCTCCGCGCCGGACATCGCGGGCCAGGGCAAGGCGGACCCGACGGCCACCGTCCTCTCCGTCGCGCTGCTCCTGCGCCACCTCGGCCACGAGACCGAGGCCGGCCGCATCGAGGCCGCCGTCGCGGCCGATCTGACCGAGCGCGGAGACTCCGTCCGCACGACGGCCGAGATCGGCGACGCGCTCGCGGTACGCGTAGCGAGCTGACCCGCCGACTGATCACTCACACAGCCGCCGGGTCGCCCTCAGCGCCCGGCGGCTGTCCCCTTTAGCGGTCGCCGGGTGCCCCTCTCACTCCGGACCGCGCGTACACCGTTTCCCGCACCGCTTCCCACGGGCGATAATCGAACGTGGGGCCGCGGCATGCGGGCAAGCTCGGACGTCCTAGCAGAGCACTGGTAGCGGCGTCGGCGCGGTCCGTCACACACAACCGGTGAAGGACACGCACTGATGACGACGCCCACGATCGAGCTCAAGCCCTCCTCCAGCCCGCTGTCCGAAGCGGAGCGGGAGGCGATCCTGGCCAACCCCGGGTTCGGCCGCCACTTCACCGACCACATGGTGACGATCCGCTGGACCGAGGGCCGCGGCTGGCACGACGGCCAGCTCGTGCCGTACGGTCCGCTCTCCCTCGACCCGGCCACCAACGTCCTGCACTACGCGCAGGAGATCTTCGAAGGCCTGAAGGCGTACCGCAGGCCCGACGGCTCCGTCGCCAGCTTCCGCCCCGACGCCAACGCCCGGCGGTTCCAGGCCTCCGCGCGCCGTCTGGCGATGCCGGAGCTGCCCGTCGAGACCTTCATCGAGGCATGCGACCTGCTCGTCCAGCAGGACAAGGCATGGGTCCCGCCGCACGGCGGTGAGGAGTCCCTCTACCTGCGCCCCTTCATGATCGCGACCGAGGTCGGACTCGGTGTGCGGCCGGCCAACGAGTACCTCTTCGTCGTCATCGCCTCGCCCGCCGGACCGTACTTCCCCGGGGGTGTGAAGCCGGTCTCCATCTGGCTCTCCGAGGACCGTGTCCGCGCCGTCCCCGGTGGCGTCGGCGACGCCAAGACCGGCGGCAACTACGCGGCCTCCCTGCTGGCGCAGGCCGAGGCGGCGCAGAAGGGCTGCGACCAGGTCGCCTACCTCGACGCGGTGGAGCACAAGTGGGTCGAGGAGCTCGGCGGCATGAACCTGTACTTCGTGTACGGGAACAGGATCGTCACGCCCACCCTCACCGGCTCCCTGCTCGCCGGCATCACCCGTGACTCCCTCCTCCAGCTCGCGAAGGACCTGGGGTACGAGGCGGAGGAGGGCCGGGTCTCGATCGACCAGTGGCACGCCGACTCCGAGAACGGCAGCCTCACCGAGGTCTTCGCCTGTGGCACGGCCGCGGTGATCACCCCGGTCGGCACGGTGAAGGCGGCCCGGGGCGAGTGGCGGCAGTCGGGCGGACAGCCCGGCGAGGTCACCATGCGCCTGCGCGACGCGCTGCTCGCCATCCAGACCGGCAAGTCCGAGGACGTCCACGGCTGGACGCACCAGCTGGGCTGAGCCGCCGGAACGTGAACGACGGGGGCGCCCCTCGGGGCGCCCCCGTCGTCATGCCCGGACCCGCCGCCGTCCGAAGTGCCGTGTCCGAAGAGCCGGTCGCCAGGGGCACGTCGGAAGGACTGGTCCGGACGACCGGTCAGGAGACGGCGACCGCCTCCGCCTCCGCGTCCGCCCTCGCCTCGGCGTCCGTCCCCGGCGTGAGCACCGCGTAGAGCAGGCCGCCCACCACTCCCGACAGCACGAAGCTGCAGTCGACCCCGCCGGTCAGGGCCAGCAGCGGTCCCTCGTAGAGCGGCGTGGACACCGACGCGAGTCCCACCGCGGCGCCCAGCGCCCAGGAGGCGACGGCCCGCACGTGCCAGCCCGCGGCGAACCAGTACACCCCGCCGCGCGCCCGCCGGTTGTAGACCTGGAGCGCCTCCGGGTCGTACGCCCCGCCGCAGCGCCGGTGCCCGATCAGGGTGATCACGGCCCACGGCGTGCCGACCGCGGTGAGCAGCAGCACGAACGAGGTCATCGCCGTCTGCGCGTCCGAGGCGAAGTGGCCGAGGAAGACGAAGGCCGTCGCCACCGCCGCGACGACCAGCGTCGCCCGCGCCCGGGTCGCGCGCGGAAGGATCGCGTCCAGGTCGAGGCCCATCGAGTACAGCATGAGGCCGGCGTTGCCGACCGAGCCCGCCGTCGCCGCGAGCAGCAGCGGAACCAGGTACCAGACGGGGGAGGCGTCGACGAGCGGTCCCGCGTAGTCCAGGCTCCCGCGCGCCGCCAGGGCCGTGTACGTACCGAAGAGCTGAGGGATCAGCAGGCCGGCGAGGAGGCCGAGACAGGTGGTGCGCCAGACGGTCTTCGAGCTGTACCGGGCGGGGGAGACGTAGCGCGTGTAGTCGCCGAGGAGCGTGATGAACGCGACGGGCCCGCTGAGCCCCGCGGCGACCGCGGACAGGGCCCACGTCGGCCAGAACGAGCCCAGGAGGTACGGCGTGTCCGGCACCGGGGCCGCGGTGAAGTCGCCCGCGTAGGCCACCAGGCCGGCCGCGAGGAGCACGACCATGCCGATCGCGAGCGCCTTGCTGAGCTGGAGCAGCAGCCGGTAGCCGTACACGGCGGCGACGACCGTACAGGCGGCGAGCAGGGCGTAGACGGCGGCGTGGGTGGCGTCGCCGGTCGGCAGGCCGGTCAGGCGGGCGAGCGTACCGACCATCACGTCCCCGCCGATCCACAGCGTCAGGGCCGTGTAGCCGAGCGAGAGCAGCAGCCCCACGACCGAGCCGACCAGCCGTCCGCGTACGCCGAAGAAGGCGCCGCTGGAGGTGGAGAGGTTGGTCGCGGTGCGCAGGGAGACGAGCGCGAGCGGGGCCGTGAAGGCGACTCCGACGAGGGTGCCGGCGACCACGGAGGTCACCGACGCCCACAGGCCGAGGCCGAAGGAGACCGGCAGCCAGCCGAAGACGATGACGCCGAGGCAGAGGTTCGAGCCGAGCAGGATCGACAAGAGGTCGCGGGGGCCGCTGGTGCGTTCCGCTTCGGGGATGGTGTCGACTCCGCGCTGTTCTATCGGCATGGGGGCTCCCTGCGGGGCTAGCGTCCGGACGAGGTTTTAGAGCGACGCTCAATGTGACCCATGCTCGCCGGGTCAGTCAATGCTTGGAAGCAGCGGATTCTCCGTTTAGAGTGTCACTCAAACAGGAGGTGTTTCTGACGTGCGACTGACCCCCACGGAACGCGACCGGCTGCTGCTCTTCGGTGCCGCCGAGCTCGCCCGGGCCCGCCGGGCGCGGGGCCTGCGGCTCAACGTGCCGGAGGCGACCGCCCTCATCGCGGACACCGTCTGCGAGGCCGCTCGCGACGGAAGGCGACTCGCCGAGGCGATCGCGGCCGCCCGGTCCGTCCTCGGCCCGGACGACGTGCTGCCGGGCGTGGCCGATGTCGTCACCGAAGTGCATGTCGAGGCCGTTTTCGACGACGGCTCGCGGCTCGCCGTCGTCTCCGACCCGATCGGCGGCGGCGCGCTCGGCGACGGGGCGCCCGGTGCCCTGCTGCCGGGCCCGAGCCAGGAGCCGGAGCCGCCCGCCCTCACCCTGACCGTCCGCAACACCGCGGCCGTCCCCGTCAGCGTCACCTCGCACTTCCACTTCTTCGAGGCCAACCCGCGGCTCGCCTTCGACCGCGCGGCGGCCTACGGCATGCGGCTCGCGGTCCCCGCCGGATCCTCGTTCCGCTTCGACCCGGGCGGCGAGGCCGAGGTGGGGCTGGTCCCCATCGGCGGCGCCCGCGTGGCCATCGGGTTCGCGGGCCTGGTCGACGGCCCACTGGACGGACCGGGCGCGAAGGAAGAGGCCCTGCGGCGCGCGGCGGCCTGTGGCTACCTGGGAGCGGAGGCGTGATGGATCCCTACGAGTACGCGTCGGTGCACGGCCCCCGTGCGGGCGACCGGGTCGTCCTCGGCGACTCCGGTCTCGTCGTCCGGGTCGAGTCGGACTCCCAGAAGCCCGGTGACGAGTTCCTCGCCGGATTCGGCAAGACCGCCCGCGACGGGCTGCACCTCAAGGCCGCGGCCGTCCGCGAGACCTGCGACGTCGTGGTGAGCAACGTCCTCGTGATCGACGCCGTCCAGGGCATCCGCAAGGTGTCCATCGGCATCCGCGAGGGCCGCATCCACGCCATCGGGCGGGCCGGCAACCCGGACACCCTCGACGGCGTCGACGTGGTCGTCGGCACCGGCACCTCCATCGTCTCCGGCGAGGGGCTCATCGCCACCGCCGGAGCCGTCGACACGCACGTCCACCTCCTGTCGCCGCGGATCATGGAGGCCTCGCTCGCCTCCGGTGTCACCACCGTCATCGGCCAGGAGTTCGGCCCGGTCTGGGGGGTGGGCGTCAATTCGCCGTGGGCCCTCCGGCACGCCTTCGGCGCCTTCGACGCCTGGCCCGTCAACATCGGCTTCCTCGCCCGCGGCTCGTCCTCCGACGCGGCCCCGCTGGTCGAGGCGCTCGCCGAGGGCGGCGCGTCCGGGTTCAAGGTCCACGAGGACATGGGCGCCCACACCCGCGCCCTGGACACCGCCCTGCGCGTCGCCGAGGAGCACGACGTCCAGGTCGCCCTGCACAGCGACGGCCTCAACGAATGCCTCTCGGTCGAGGACACGCTGCGGGTCCTGGACGGCCGCACGATCCACGCCTTCCACATCGAGGGCTGCGGCGGCGGCCACGTGCCGAACGTGCTCAAGATGGCGGGAGTGCCGAACGTCATCGGCTCCTCCACCAATCCCACCCTGCCGTTCGGCCGCGACGCGGTCGCCGAGCACTACGGGATGATCGTCTCCGTCCACGACCTGAAGACCGACCTGCCGGGCGACGCCGCCATGGCGCGCGACCGCATCCGGGCCGGGACGATGGGGGCGGAGGACGTCCTGCACGACCTCGGCGCGATCGGTATCACCTCCTCCGACGCGCAGGGGATGGGAAGGGCCGGCGAGACCGTACGCCGGACCTTCGCCATGGCCGGCAAGATGAAGGCCGAGCTGGGCCCGCTGGCGGGCGACGGCGCGCACGACGACAACGCGCGCGTGCTGCGCTACATGGCCAAGCTGACCATCAACCCGGCGATCGCCCACGGCCTCGCGCACGAGATCGGCTCCCTCGAGGTCGGCAAGATGGCCGACATCGTGCTGTGGCGGCCGGAGTACTTCGGTGCCAAGCCCCAGATGGTGCTGAAGTCCGGCTTCCCCGCCTGGGGGGTCGTGGGCGACCCGAACGCCGCCACGGACACGTGCGAACCGCTCGTCCTCGGACCGCTGTTCGGGGCCCATGGAGCGGCCCCCGCGGACATCTCGGTCGCCTTCGTCGCCCAGGCGGCCGTCGACCTCGGCACCGACCGGATGCCGACCCGGCGCAGGCGCGTGGCGGTCCGCGGTACGCGCGGCATCGGGCCGGGCGACCTGCTCCTCAACTCCCGGATCGGAGACGTCGCGGTCGACGGCCGGACGGGTCTGGTGTCGCTGGACGGCGACCCGATCCGCTCCGAACCGGCCGAGTCCATCTCCCTCAACCGTCTCTACTTCCTCTGAGGACTTCTCTCATGACCTTCCGTATGCCGCCCGAGTGGGCCCCGCACGAGCGCACGTGGATGGCCTGGCCCGGCCCCAACCCCACCTTCACCGACGAGGAGGAGCTGGCGGAGGCGCGCGCGGCCTGGGCCTCGGTGGCCCGTGCCGTACGCCGCTTCGAACCGGTGACGATGGTGGTCGGCCACGGCCAGCTCGACTCCGCGCGGGCCCTGCTCGGCGACGCGGTGGAGCTGGTCGAGCGGGATCTCGACGACGCCTGGATGCGGGACATCGGTCCCACCTTCGTCACGGACGGCTCCGCGCTCGCGGCCGTGGACTGGGTCTTCAACGGCTGGGGCGGCCAGGACTGGGCCCGCTGGGAGCACGATTCCAAGATCGCCCGCCATGTCGCCGATCTGGCAGCCGTCCCGGTGCTGTCGTCCCCGCTGGTGAACGAGGGAGGCGCGATCCATGTCGACGGCGAGGGAACGGTCCTGCTGACCGACACCGTGCAGCTCGGCGCGGGCCGCAACCCCGGTTGGACCCGCGAGCAGGTCGAGGCCGAGATCCACGCCAGGCTCGGCACGACCAAGGCGATCTGGCTCCCGCACGGCCTGACCGGCGACTACGGTCTCTACGGCACCCAGGGCCACGTCGACATCGTCGCCGCCTTCGCGAAGCCGGGCGTCGTGGTCGTCCACAGCCAGCAGGACCCGGCCCACCCCGACCACGAGCGCTCCCGGATGTACGTCGACCTCCTCAGCCGCCAGACGGACGCGAAGGGCCGACGGCTGGAGGTCGTGGAGATCCCCGCCCCGACCGTCCTGAAGGACGAGGAAGGCGACTGGGTCGACTACTCGTACATCAACCACTACCTGTGCAACGGCGGCGTGGTGCTGTGCGGCTTCGACGACCCGAACGACGAGATCGCGGCGGGCATCTTCCGCCGGCTCTTCCCCGAGCGGATCGTGACGCTGGTCGACGCGCGCGCGATCTTCGCGGGCGGGGGCGGCATTCACTGCATCACGCAGCAGCAGCCGAAGGTCTGAGAGGGCGTGGTACGGGCCGCGGGCAGGCTGACGGCCCGCGGCCGGGGCGCGATCGACACGAAGGCCGATCGGGGCACGCGGGCGCCGACCGTGACCGTCGGCCGCCGCCCCGGGTGCCGGGACGCCCGCATTCCGTGACCTCCGGTGCCGGGGCGCCCGGTTTCCGTGACCTCCGGTGCCGGGGCGCCCGGTGCCGGGACCCCGGGGCCGGGACACCGATGCCGAGCCGATCGGGTAGAACGTACGAGTGAGCAGCATCAGCCCGAAACCCCCCGCCTCCCCCCGCCGCCGCAACCAGGCGGCCCCGCCCCGCGAGCAACTCCTCGCCGCCGCCATGGACACCATCGCGGAGCGCGGGCTCGACGGGCTCACCATGGCCGGGCTCGGGCGCGAGGTCGGGATGAGCAGCGGGCACCTGCTGTACTACTTCCGCACCAAGGACGAACTGCTCCTGCAGACCCTGGAGTGGAGCGAGGGGCGGCTCGGCGCCGAGCGCAGCGCCCTGCTCTCGCGGCCCGGCACCGCACGCGAGCGGCTCGACGGGTACATCGACGTGTACGTCCCCGACGGCCCGCGCGATCCGCACTGGACCCTCTGGCTGGAGGTCTGGAACCGGTCCCAGAACGCCGACGAGGACGCCCGCGCCCGGCAGGCGGCCATCGAGGGCGCCTGGCACCGGGACCTGGTCGCGCTGCTCGCCGAGGGGATCTCGCGGGGGGAGTTCCAGGCGGTGGACCCCGACCGGTTCGCGGCCCGCATGCGGGCGCTGCTCGACGGCTTCAGCGTTCACGTCGCCGTCGGGATCCCCGGCACGGGGCGCCGGCAGGTCCTCGCCCACGTGCGGGAGTTCGTCGAGGAGACCTTGCTCGCGCGCCCGTGAGGAGCCACCCGCGCCACGCCTGACGCCCGGCCGCTGTTCGCGCGCCCGTGACGAGGGACCCGCCCGCCCGCTCCCCGCCCGCCGCGCGACGAGCGGACCGCTCGCCGCCCGTGACGCGCCGCGTGCTCGGCTCGTTCCGTATCGTGAGATCCCTGTCCCGCGTGCGGTGTGCCTGTGGCAGACTGCGAGCGTGCCTGCTACCACCCTGATTATCGGCAGCAGCGCGCCGGTCCGCAGTGACCGCTGAACCGTGGCTCGAATCCCGCGGCAGTGGACACCGTGCCCCAGACCCGCGCGCAGACCTCTCGCACCCGCGAGGGGTTTTTTCGTTTTCCGGCCCCACCACCGCCGGACAGCGACAGCGCGCGAAAATGGGGGCAAGTGGATCCAGACCTTCCGGAGCCACATCCGACAGGAGCCATCACAGTCATGACCACGGAGACCGACGCGAGCCCGCGTCCCGACGACAGCTTCCACGTCTTCGACACGACGCTGCGCGACGGGGCGCAGCGCGAGGGCATCAACCTCACCGTCGCGGACAAGCTGACCATCGCGCGGCACCTCGACGAGTTCGGCGTGGGCTTCATCGAGGGCGGCTGGCCGGGTGCCAACCCGCGGGACACCGAGTTCTTCGCCCGCGCCCAGCAGGAGATCGAGTTCCGGAACGCTCAGCTCGTCGCCTTCGGCGCGACCCGCAGGGCGGGCGGCAGGGCCGCCGAGGACCCCCAGGTCAAGGCGCTCCTCGACTCCGGCGCTCCGGTGATCACGCTGGTCGCCAAGTCGCACGACCGGCACGTCGAACTCGCCCTGCGCACCACCCTGGACGAGAACCTGGAGATGGTCCGCGACACCGTCGCCCACCTCGTCTCCCAGGGCCGCCGCGTCTTCGTCGACTGCGAGCACTTCTTCGACGGCTACAAGGCCAACCCGGCCTACGCCAAGGCCGTCGTCCGCACCGCCTCCGAGGCCGGCGCCGACGTCGTGATCCTCTGCGACACCAACGGCGGCATGCTCCCCGCCCAGGTCCAGGCCGTCGTCGCCACCGTGATCGCCGACACCGGCGCCCGTCTCGGCATCCACGCCCAGGACGACACCGGCTGCGCCGTCGCCAACACCCTCGCCGCCGTGGACGCGGGCGCCACGCACGTCCAGTGCACCGCCAACGGCTACGGCGAGCGGGTCGGCAACGCCAACCTCTTCCCGGTCGTCGCCGCGCTGGAGCTGAAGTACGACAAGCGGGTGCTGCCCGAGGGCGCGCTGGCCGAGATGACCCGCATCTCGCACGCCATCGCCGAGGTCGTCAACCTCACCCCCTCCACCCACCAGCCGTACGTGGGCGTGTCCGCCTTCGCGCACAAGGCCGGCCTGCACGCCTCCGCCATCAAGGTGGACCCCGACCTCTACCAGCACATCGACCCCGAGCTGGTCGGCAACACCATGCGGATGCTCGTCTCCGACATGGCCGGCCGCGCCTCCATCGAGCTCAAGGGCAAGGAGCTGGGCGTCGACCTCGGCGGAGACCGCGAGCTGGTGGGCCGGGTGGTCGAGCGGGTCAAGGAGCGCGAACTCAAGGGCTACACCTACGAAGCCGCCGACGCCTCCTTCGAACTGCTGCTCCGCGAGGAGGCGGAGGGCCGCCAGCGGCGCTACTTCCGTACCGAGTCCTGGCGCGCGATCGTCGAGGACCGGCCCGACGGCATCCACGCCAACGAGGCGACCGTGAAGCTGTGGGCCAAGGGCGAGCGGATCGTCGCCACCGCGGAGGGCAACGGACCCGTCAACGCCCTGGACCGGGCGATGCGGGTGGGTCTGGAGCGCATCTATCCCCAGCTGGCCAAGTTCGAGCTGGTCGACTACAAGGTCCGCATCCTGGAAGGCCGCCACGGCACGGAGTCCACGACCCGCGTCCTGGTCACCACGAGCGACGGCAACGGCGAGTGGTCGACGGTGGGCGTCGGCGAGAACGTCATCGCCGCCTCCTGGCAGGCACTGGAGGACGCGTTCACCTACGGGCTGCTGCGACTGGGCATCGACCCCGCCGAGTAGCGGCCGCGGAGGAGCGGCGACGGCCCGAGCGCGTCGTAACGCCTGATATGTCCCGCTACGCCCCAGCATGGGCGGCATGGGTAGGACGTACATCAGCACGTGCACGAGGAGGGCGGGGGCCGCGGCGGCCGCCGCCCTCCTGACCGGCAGCCTCACGGCAGCCGCGGCCCCCGCCGCCACCGCCACCGTCCCCGTCCGTGCGGCCCCGGCCGCCGAGGACGCGCCCCGGATCACCGTCGCCCCGGTCACCACCGTGACCGAGGGCGCCACGGCCCAGGTGCGCCTCACCCTCGAAGCGGCCCGCGCCCTCGCCGAGCCCGTCTCGGTCACCTACGTGACCGGAAGCGGAACCGCCCGGCCGGGGAGCGACTACCCGGCCGCCGGCGGCCGCGTCAGCTTCCCGGCGGGCGCAGCCCCCGGCCTCACCCGCACCGTCCGCATCCCCACCCACGGCGACAGCGAGGCCGAGACGGCCGAGACCATCCCGGTGCGGCTCACCGTCGAGGGCGCCGGGGGCCCGGCCACGACCCCCCTGGTGGTCGTCGACGCCCACGGTCTGGGCTACCTCGACACGACCCGGTCCGTCCGCGAACGCGCCGCCGACCTCCTCGGGCGGATGACGCTCACGGAGAAGGCCGGCCAGATGACCCAGGCCGGCTACAACACCCTCGGCGCCGCCGAGGACATCACCACGTACGGGCTCGGCTCGGTCACCTACGAGGGCGAGGAGAACCCGACGCCCCGCACCCCCGCGGAGTGGCGGCGCACGACCGACGCGCACCAGGCCCGTGCCCGCGCCACCCGGCTCCAGATCCCGCTGCTGCTGGCCTCCGACGCCGTGCACGGCCACGCCTTCGCCAAGGGCACGACCGTCTTCCCGCACAACATCGGCCTCGGCGCCGGCCGCGATCCCGGCCTCGCCGAACGCGTCGCCGCCCTCACCGCCCGCGAGACCCGCGCCACCGGCGTCTCGTGGAGCTTCGCGCCCTGTGTCTGCGTCGCCCGCGACGAGCGCTGGGGACGCACCTACGAGTCGTTCGGCGAGGACCCCGAACTGGTCGGCTCCATGGCCGTCGTCGTCCGCGGCCTCCAGGGCGCCGCCGACGGCTCGGACCTCGACCGCAACGACCGGGTGCTGGCCACCGCCAAGCACTTCATCGGCGACGGCGGCACGGTCTACGGCACCGCCGCGCCCCCCTACGTGATCGACCAGGGGATCACCAGGATCGGCCGTGCGGAGCTGGACGACATCCACCTCCGCCCGTTCCGGAAGGCGCTCGGGCACGGCGCCGGCGCGGTCATGCCCTCGTTCTCCTCCCTCGAACTCGACGGGGACGGCGACGGCGCCGTCAAGATGCACGCCCATCCCGAGATGCTGGGCGGCGTGCTCAAGGGCGACCTCGGCTTCCGCGGAATCGTCGTCAGCGACTGGGAGGCCGTGGACCAGATGCCCGGGGACGCGGTCACCAACGTGCGGGACGCCGTCAACGCCGGCATCGACATGAGCATGGCCCCCCTCACGTACAAGGAGACCGCCCGGATCATCGCCGAGGAGGCGGCCGCCGGCCGGATCGCCGGCGCGCGGATCGACGACGCGGTCCGCCGCATCCTGGAGCAGAAGTTCCGCCTCGGACTCTTCGAGCGCCCGTACGCCGATCCCGAGCACGTCGCCGGCATCGGCTCCGCCGCCCACCGCGCCGTCGCCCGCGAGGCCGTCGCCAAGTCCCAGGTGCTGCTGAAGAACACACCGGGGGTGCTGCCGCTGGATCCCCGCCGGCGCGTGTACGTCGCCGGCTCCAACGCCCACGACCTCGGCAACCAGGCCGGCGGCTGGACGGTGACCTGGCAGGGCTCCTCGGGCAGGCTCGTCCCCGGCACCACGATCCTGGAGGGCATCCGGGCCGCCGCCCCCGGCGCCCGCGTCACCCACTCGCCGGACGCCTCCGCCCCCCTCGACGGACACGACGTGGGCGTGGTCGTCGTCGGCGAGACGCCGTACGCCGAGGGGCTCGGCGACGTCGGCGTGGACGGTCACGACCTGGAGCTGTCGCAGGCCGACGGCAAGGCCGTGGACACCGTCTGCTCGGCGATGACCTGTGTGGTCCTGATCGTCTCCGGGCGCCCGCAGCTGGTGGGCGACCGGCTCGCGGAGATGGACGCGCTGGTGGCCTCCTGGCTGCCCGGCACCGAGGGCGCCGGAGTCGCCGACGTGCTCTACGGCAAGCGGCCCTTCACCGGCCGGCTCCCGCTGAGCTGGCCGCGGAGCCTCGCTCAGGTGCCGATCAACGTCGGCGACGCGGTCTACGATCCGCAGTTCCCGTACGGCTGGGGCCTGACCACCGGGGGCGGGGCGCAGGGCGCGGCAGGGACGCCGACGGACGGCACCCCGCGGCAGGCCGGTGGCGTGGCGGGGTCCGAGGACGAACTGTCCCTGCTCCGGAGGTCCGTCCAGGACGCGGTTCCGGCCGGCCGGACGGGCGGGATGACCCCCGCCGTGGCGAAGCCGTTCGCCGAGGCCGAGCAGCGGCTCGCCGGGGGCGACCGGGCGGGCGCCCTCCGGCTCCTGCGGGCAGCGCGGAAGGCCGCGGACAGATAGTTCGTCCTCTATGGCCTGGTATTCATACTTTCGGGTAGTTTCAAAGCATGAGGACTCGGCCGCTCCACCTCCTGTCGGCCCTCGCGGGGCTGGCACTCCTGCTGCTCCTCGCCCTGGCCCCGTCCGCGGGTGCCAGGGCGACGGGGATTCCCGACGCGGCCGCGGCCCTGAAGCAGGGCCCGGTCTACGTCGACCCGGGCGCCGCCGCCCAGCTCTCGAAGGCCGACGCGGCGGCCCTCGCCCAGAAGATCGAGGACGCGGACAAGCCGCTCTTCGTGGCCGTACTGCCGGCGAACGCCCAGTTCCCGCCGGACGACCTGCTGCGCAACCTGCGGACCGAGACCGGCGTGACCGGGCTCTACGCCGTCCGTCTCGGGGACGGCTTCGACGCCGGCGCCGATGCCTCCGTGATGTCCCGCAACGCCGTGGACAACCTCGTGACGGCCGTTCGCCAGCCTGGCGTCGACGCGGCCACGGAGCTGAACAACTTCGTCGACCAGGCACTGCCGACCATGCGCGGCTCCGCCCCGTCCTCCTGGGGTTCGGTGGGCACGGGCGACGCCGGTGTCCCCGTCGGGGGCCTGATCACCCTCGGCGCTGTCGCCGTGGCCGGAGGCGCCGGCGCGTACGCGGTCGTCCGCCGCAACCGCCTCCGCAAGGAGGCCGCCGAGCGGGAGGCCCTCGAACGGCTCCGGGTCGTCGTCGACGAGGACATCACCGCCTTCGGCGAGGAGCTCGAACGCCTCGACTTCCATCCGGCCGAGCCGGGCTCCGACGACGCCAAGCGCGGCGACTACGAACGCGCCCTCGACTCCTACGACCAGGCCAAGTCCCTGATGGGCTCCGCGACGCACCCGCACGACGTCCGGGCGGTGACCCGGGCCCTGGAGGACGGCCGCTTCTCGCTCGCCGTCCTGGCCGCCCGCAGGGAGTCCCGGCCGCTGCCGGAGCGCCGGCCGCCCTGCTTCTTCGACCCCCGCCACGGCCCGTCCACCACGGACCGGAGCTGGGTCCCGGCCGGGGGCGCGGTGCGCCAGGTCCCGGTCTGCGCGGCCGACGCCGCCCGCCTCGACGACGGACGGGACCCCGAGGCCCGTACGGTCGAGACCGACGGCGGCCGCCGACCGTACTGGGAGGCGGGGCCGGCCTACGGCCCCTGGGCGGGCGGCTATTTCGGCGGCGGCATGCTCCCCGGCCTTCTGATGGGCACCATGCTCGGGTCGATGCTCGCCACCCCCGCCTACGCGGGCGAGTACGGCGGCTCCGAGTTCGAGGGCGGCGACTTCTCCGGCGCGGACTTCGGCTCCGGGGACTTCGGCGGCAGCGGATTCGGTGGCGGCGACTTCGGCGGCGGCGGTGGGTTCGACGGCGGAGGCGGCTTCTAGGGCGTGCTTAGCCTGGGCGAGTCCGGCGGGCGCGCCGGAGCCCCGCCCGGAAGCCCGCGCGGGTGCTTACACGAGCGGCTTCACCGACATCAGCAGATGGCGGTGCGTGTCTTCCTCACCGTCGGTCATCAGGGCGCGCTGACCCGGGCCGAGCAGATGGAACCGCACGGAATCGACCGTGAAGGAGCCGAGCGCGTCCAGGAGGTACCCCGGGTTGAAGGCGACCGTCAGGGACCGCTCCCCGTCCAGGACCGCCGGAAGCCGCTGGGAGGCGGTGTCGTCCTCGTACCCGGCCTGGAGGTGGACGGCGTCGCCGGTGAAGGACAGCTGGACCGGGCTGTCGCCCTCCGCGACCACCGCGACCCGCTTCACGGCCTCCACCAGGGGAGCCCGGCCGGTCACGGCGACGGCGTGCTCGCCCAGGGAGAACAGCTTGTCGTGACGGGGAAGCCGGCCGTCGAGCAGACGGGTCGTGGTGCGGACGCCGTCGCTCTCGAAGCCGATCGAGCCGCCGTCCAGCGCCAGCCGGACCGGGCCGGCGCCGGAGAGGGCGCGGGCGATCTCCGTCAGCCGTCGCGCGGGCACCACGACGTCGGTGTCCCCGGCCGCGTCGGCGGCGTCCACGGGCTTCCACTCCAGCGTGCGGACGGCGTAGCGGTACCGGTCGGTCGCGGCCAGCGTCATCTCCGTACCGTTCAGGGCGAGGCGTATCCCCGTCAGGACGGGCAGCGAGTCGTCCCGGCCCGCGGCCACCGCCACCTGGCCGACCGCCGCCGCGAAGGCGTCGGCGTCCACCATGCCCCGGAACGGAGGAAGCTCCGGCTGCGCCGGATAGTCCTCCAGGGGCAGCAGGGACAGCCCGAACCGGACGCCCCCGCCGGACACCGCGAGCCGGGCCCCCTCGCTCGCGCAGTCCACCGGCCCCGGGGGCAGTACCTTGCAGATGTCCAGCAGGCGCCGCCCGAGGACCAGCGCCCGGCCCTCGGCGGTCGTGTCCGCCTCCACCTCGATCCGTGCCGACGCCTCGTGGTCGAGGCCGCGGACGCGCAGCCGCCCCTCGCGCGCCTCCAGGAGGAGGCCGCCGAGGACGGGCACGGGGGAGCGGGCGGGCAGGACCCGCGCGGCCCAGGCCACGGCGTCGGTCAACTCACCACTGTCGATACGGAATTCCATACGGGCGACGCTAGCGGCCGCCACTGACAACGGGCCCGGGCCGCGCTCCCGCCGAGGGCCGCGCGAGGTCGGGAAACGCCGAGCGCCCGCCCTCCGCGGTCGCGGAGAGGCGGGCGCGCTCGTGTCGCCGGGTGTGCCGGAGGGGCCGGCCGAGGGGTCAGGCGGCGTTCTTGATCGCGGAGATGTCGAAGGTCAGCTTCACCTTGTCGCTGACCATGACGCCACCGGTCTCCAGGGCCGCGTTCCAGGTCAGGCCCCACTCGGAGCGGAGGATCTCGGCCGAGCCCTCGAAGCCGACGCGCTCGTTGCCGTAGACGTCGGTGGCCGCGCCGTTGAACTCCAGGTCGATGGAGAGCGGGCGGGTGACGTCCTTGATCGTGAGGTCGCCGGTGATCCGGTACAGGTCGCCGCCCAGCTGCTCGGCCTCGCTGGAGCGGAAGGTCATCAGCGGGAAGGTCTCGGCGTCGAAGAAGTCGCCGCTGCGCAGGTGGCCGTCGCGGTCGGCGATGCCGGTGTCGATGGAGGCGATCGTGACGTCGATGGAGGCGGAAGAGGCGGCCGGGTCGGAGCCGTCCAGCCGCAGCGCGCCCTCGTAGGCGGCGAACGAGCCGCGGACGTTGGTGACCATGGCGTGCCGGACCGTGAACCCGATGCTGCTGTGGGCCGGGTCGATGGTGTAGTCGCCGGTCAGCGCGGCCAGGGCCGGGTCGACGGGGAGGGTGGCGACGGCGGTGGCGGTGTCGTTCTTGCGGCCGAAGATGCCCATGACGTGCTCCTTGGGGACGGTGCGCGGGGTGGCGCGGAGGGGGTGACGCATTTCGTTGAACCTTCAACGAGAACGACCGTACCCCGATTCGGTTCAATATTCAACATCCTGGTCGGATGTTCGCCCCGCTTGGACTCACCGCGGGGTGTTCTTGGACTGGCGGAGGCGCCGGACCGCGATCTCGTTGACGCCGCCCCGGGCGCCGGGGACAACTGGTGCGCATGTCCCTCCCCACGTCGCGAAGAATCCGTGCGGCCTGCGCGCTCGCCGCCGCCTCGTCCGCCGTGTTCGCCCTCTCCGGCCCCGCGCTCGCCCGGGGCCCGCAGGCACAGGACGACACCCCCGGCGCCCTCATCGGCTCCGACCGGCTCACCGTCGCCGTCGCCGAGGACTTCCCCCGCGTCCTCTCGTACACCGACCGCGCGACCGGGGCCCGCCTGCTCGGCAGCACGGCCCCGGTGACCCAGGTCGTCCTCAACGGCACCGCGCACGCGGTGCGGGCCGCGGGCGCCCCCGTCCTGACCCCGTCCACCGCCGCGTACACCCTGGCCTTCCCCGCCCTGCCCGGCGTCGAGATCGACGCGGCCCTGGACGTCAGCGGCCGGTCCACGACCTTCCGGGTCACCGCGGTCCGCGACACCGAGGCGTTCCGGGTCGGCACCCTCGACATACCCGGCCACGACCTCGTCTCCGTCGGCTCGGGCGACGGCGGCGCCGCGACCGCCTTCACCCGCCTCGACCCCGACTCCACCCGTACCGCCGACGTCTTCGCCGACGTCACCGGCGCGACCCCGGCCGAGACGGCCGCCACGGGGGCGAGCTACGCACTCGTCAGCACCGCCTCCCTGGCCGCCGCCGTGGAGTCGAACTCCAGCTACGACCGACCCTCCGGCCCCAGCGCCCGCGACGGCGCCCGCTTCTGGCACCAGGCGCGGAAGAACGGCGCCGAGACCCGCGTCGGCGTCTGGTCGGGGCAGTGGACCTACCGCGGCGCCGGGGCCCCCGCCCCCGAGAGCGGCTCCGGCCTCCCCTGGGCCAAGGTCGTCGTCACACCCGACGCCAACGCCGACGGACGGACCGACTGGCAGGACGCCGCCCTCGCCTTCCGGACGATCGGCATCACGGCGCCCGGCAGCGCACGGACACCCGGCCGGGTCGTCGCCCACATCCCGTTCAACTTCGCCTCCCAGGCCACCCACCCCTTCCTGCGCACCCTCGACGACGTCAAACGCATCTCCCTCGCCACCGACGGACTGGGCCAGTTCGCCCTGCTCAAGGGGTACGGCTCCGAGGGCCACGACTCCGCCCACCCCGACTACGGCGGCAACCACAACAAGCGCGCCGGCGGCCTCCAGGACCTCAACACGCTGCTGAGGGAGGGGAAGAAGTGGGGCGCCGGCTTCGGCGTCCACGTCAACGCCACCGAGTCGTACCCCGAGGCGAGGAACTTCAGCGAGACCCTCGTCGACAAGACGAAGCCCGGATGGGACTGGCTGAACCAGAGTTACATCATCGACCAGCGCCGCGACCTCAACAGCGGAGACCTCGCCCGCCGCTTCCGGCAGCTGCGCGACGAGACCGACCCGAACCTCTCCACGCTGTACGTCGACGTCTACTCCACGCACGGCTGGATCGCCGACAAGACCGTCCAGGTCCTTCAGGCGCAGGGCTGGAATCTCGCCACCGAATGGTCCGAGAAGTTCGAACGGGCCTCGCTCTGGTCCCACTGGGCCAACGACCTGGACTACGGCGGCGCCACCCACAAGGGCCTCAACTCGCAGATCGTCCGCTTCATCCGCAACGGCGAGAAGGACGTCTGGAACGACCACCCCGTGCTCGGCCGGACCGCCCTGGAGGAATTCGAGGGCTGGACCGGCGAGATCGACTGGAACCGCTTCTACGCCAACATCTGGCAGAAGAACCTCCCCGCCAAGTACCTCCAGCAGCAGCGGATCACCCGCTGGAACGGCAACGACCTCACCTTCACCGGCGGTGTCCGGGGGACCATGGAGAACGGCCGCCGCACGTTCTACGAGAACGGCCGCAAGGTCCTCGACGGCGACGGCTACCTCCTGCCCTGGGACGGCGGAAGGAAGCTCTACCACTACGACGGGAGCGGCGGGCGCTCGACTTGGGCCGTGCCCGGAAACCGGCCGTACAGCGTCTACGCCCTCACCGACAACGGCCGCGTCAAGACCGGGACCGTGCGGCCCGTCGGCGGCACGATCACCCTCGACGCCGTGGCCGGACAGCCCTATGTCCTCCATCCCGACCGGGCCCCCGAGCCGCGTGACCCGCGCTGGGGCGAGGGCACGCCCGTGAAGGACCCCGGCTTCAACGACCGCCGGCTGACCGGCTGGTCCACGGCCGGCACGGTCGCCCGGAACACGGACGCCCAAGGACGCAACAGCGCCGAACTCACCGGCCCGGCCACGGCCTCCGTGAGCCAGCGGCTCACGGGACTGACGCCCGGCAAGCGGTACACGGCCTCCGCGCTCATCGAGGTCGAGCCCGGCAGGACCCGCCCCACCACGCTCCTCGTCGCGGACCGCTCCGTCACCGTCGAGCGCTCGCCGCTCGTGGACCGGGTCGCCGCCTCCGACTGGAACGGCACCCGGTTCCAGCGCGCCAAGGCCACCTTCACCGCACCCGCCGGCGGCGCCACCGTCCTGCGGATCCAGGCGGCGCCGGGCAGCACCGCCACCGTCCGGATCGACGACGTGCGCGTCGTCGCCAACGACCCCGCGACCAGGCCCGGGACGACGGTGTACGAGGACTTCGAGGCCGTCGACCAGGGGTGGGGGCCCTTCCTCAAGGGCGACTCCGGCGGCACGACCGACCCGCGCACCCACATCGCCCAGCTGCACGCCCCGTACACCCAGTCCGGCTGGAACGGAAAGCTCGTCGACGACGTCCTGGCCGGCGCCGAGTCGCTCAAGTCGCACGACGAGAACAGCGGCCTGGTCTACCGGACCGCGCCCTGGACCGTCCCGATGCGGGACGGGCACGCCTACCGCGTGGAGTACGCCTACCAGTCCAGCCACGCCGGCGCCTACGAGTGGGTCACCGGCTACGACCGTCCCGACGGGACCTCCGCCGAGACCCGCCGGACGCCCCTCGGGCAGCGGCGGACCACCGGGCACTTCACCGAGACCGTCACCGCCGGCTGCGGCGACACCTGGAACGGGCTGCGCAAACGCGGCGACGCCCCGGACGGCGCCGACTTCGTGCTCGACGCCTTCACCGTGACCGACCTCGGCCCGGCCGCCGAGCCCGCCGCCTGCGGCACCCTCGCCCTCACCACCCCGGAGACGCTGGAACCCGGCCGCCCGAACGACGTCACGGCCACCTTCGGCAACGACGAGGCCGCCGACGTCTCCGGCGCCCGGGCCGTGCTCACCCTCCCGCGGGGCTGGACCGCCGAACCGGCCGGGCCCGTCGAGCTCGGCACGGTCCTTGCGGGAGGGCGGACCACCGCCACCTGGCGGGTGACACCCCCGGGTGACGCGGCCCCCCTGCCGTACACCCTCGCAGCCTCCCTGACGTACGCGATCGGGGGAGAGGAGCGCAGGCTCACCGCCTCCACCACCGTCCGCACCCCGCCCCCGCCGCCCACCGCCGACAGCTGGGCGAGCGACCTCGACTGGACGTCGGCCACCAACGGCTGGGGGCCGGTCGAGCGCGACCTCTCCAACGGCGGGACCGGCGCCGGTGACGGCTCCCCGCTGCGGATCGGGGGAGTGACCTACGCCAAGGGCCTGGGCAGCCACGCGCCCGCCAGGATCCGCTTCTACCTGGGCGGCCGGTGCACCGCCCTCACCGCCGAGGTGGGGGTGGACGACGCGCAGACCAGCCGGGGCAGCGTCCGCTTCGGCGTCCTCGCCGACGGCGTGGAGAAGGCGACCTCCCCGGTCCTCCAGGCGACGGACCCGGCCTGGACGCTGACCGCCGACCTCGCCGGCGCCTCCTACGCCGAGCTGGTCGTCGAGGACGGCGGCGACGGCAACGGCAACGATCACGCGGACTGGGGCAACGCCAGGTTCTCCTGCGCACCCGGCTCGAAGGGCGTCGCCGGCTCCCTCTCCGCCGAGCCGCACGCGCCCGCCGCGCTCATCGACCGCAGCGGGCTCATGTAAGGATCCTACAAACGAAAGGGGTCATCGGCTGTCGACTCGGGCCCATGGGGGCATGGTTCTGTCCAGCCCCACCAGGAATCGACACGGGAGACTGTACGGAGTCGACGGCGGGTTTTGCTTGGTCGACTTCGTAGGGTCGGTACATGACCGTTGTGGACCAGATCCCGAGCGAGCCGACTGACGCCCGTGGCCGTGTGGCCGAGCTGCACGCCCTGCGCGAGGAGGCCCGGCGCGGCCCGAGCGACCGGGCGACCGAAGCCCAGCACGCCAAGGGCAAGCTGACCGCTCGCGAGCGCATCGAGCTGCTGCTCGACCCTGGCTCCTTCAGCGAGGTCGAGCAGCTGCGCCGCCACCGGGCCAGCGGCTTCGGGCTGGAGGCCAGGAAGCCCTACACCGACGGTGTCATCACCGGCTGGGGCACGGTCGAGGGCCGCACGGTCTTCGTCTACGCGCACGACTTCCGCATCTTCGGCGGCGCCCTGGGCGAGGCCCACGCCACCAAGATCCACAAGATCATGGACATGGCCATCGCGGCCGGTGCCCCGCTGGTCTCGCTGAACGACGGCGCCGGCGCCCGGATCCAGGAGGGCGTCTCCGCCCTCGCCGGGTACGGCGGCATCTTCCAGCGCAACACCCGCGCCTCCGGTGTCATCCCGCAGATCAGCGTGATGCTCGGCCCCTGCGCGGGCGGCGCGGCCTACAGCCCGGCGCTCACCGACTTCGTCTTCATGGTCCGCGAGACCTCGCAGATGTTCATCACGGGCCCGGACGTCGTCAAGGCGGTCACCGGCGAGGAGATCACCCAGAACGGCCTCGGTGGCGCGGACGTGCACGCCGAGACCAGCGGCGTCGCGCACTTCGCGTACGACGACGAGGAGACCTGCATCGCCGAGGTGCGCTACCTCCTGTCGATGCTCCCGCAGAACAACCGCGAGAACCCGCCGACCGTGGCCTCCGAGGACCCGGCCGACCGGCGCTCGGACGTCCTGCTCGACCTGGTGCCGGCCGACGGCAACCGTCCGTACGACATGCACAAGGTCATCGAGGAGCTCGTCGACGACGGCGACTACCTGGAGATCCACGAGCGCTGGGCCCGCAACATCATCTGCGCGCTGGCCCGGCTCGACGGCCAGGTCGTGGGCATCGTCGCCAACCAGCCGCAGTCGCTGGCCGGTGTCCTGGACATCGAGGCGTCCGAGAAGGCCGCACGATTCGTCCAGATGTGCGACGCTTTCAACATCCCCATCATCACCCTTCTGGACGTACCCGGCTTCCTGCCCGGCGTCGATCAGGAGCACGGTGGAATCATCCGTCACGGCGCGAAGCTCCTGTACGCCTACTGCAACGCGACCGTGCCCCGGATCTCGCTGATCCTGCGCAAGGCGTACGGCGGGGCCTACATCGTCATGGACTCCCAGTCCATCGGTGCCGACCTGACGTACGCATGGCCCACCAACGAAATCGCGGTGATGGGCGCCGAAGGTGCCGCCAACGTCATCTTCCGCAAGCAGATCGCCGAGGCCGAGGACTCCGAGGCCATGCGGGCCCGCATGGTCAAGGAGTACAAGGCGGAGCTGATGCATCCCTACTACGCGGCGGAGCGCGGCCTGGTCGACGACGTGATCGACCCCGCCGAGACGCGCGAGGTCCTCATCCGGTCCCTCGCCATGCTCCGCACCAAGCACGCCGACCTGCCGTCCCGCAAGCACGGCAACCCGCCTCAGTAAGAGGAGTCCTCCGTGACCACGCCCGCCAACCTTCTCCGTGTCGAGAAGGGCCACGCCGACCCCGAGGAGCTGGCCGCCATCACCGCGGTCCTGCTCGCCCGCGCGGCCGCCCAGCCCGCCGAGGCGTCCCACGACGGCCGTTCCACGGCCGGCTGGCGCCGCCTGGAGCGCCAGTCGGGCTTCCGCCCCTCCCACTCCTGGCAGGGCTGAGCCCGTCGGCTCGTGCCCACCGGCATCGAAGGCCCCCCGCTCCACCCGGAGCGGGGGGCCTTCGCCGTGGGATCCGCCAGGACCGGCCCACCGGCGCCCGCGCCCCGGGGGGAGTCCCTGCCGCCCCCGCCGTCGGGTACGGAGAAGCCCCGCCCACCGGTCCGGTGTGCGGGGCTTCTCCGTGCCGTGTCCGGTGGGACTACCGGAGGCGGGCCATCAGAGCGTGCTCCACGAGCGTGATCAGCGCGCTCTTGGCGTCCGCGCGGTGGCGGGCGTCGGTGGTGATGATCGGCGTGTCCGGGCCGATCTGGAGGGCCTCGCGGACCTCCTCCGGGTTGTACGGCTGGTGGCCGTCGAAGCCGTTCAGGGCGATGACGAAGGGGAGGCCGCTGTTCTCGAAGTAGTCGACCGCGGGGAAGCAGTCGGCGAGACGGCGGGTGTCCACGAGCACGACGGCGCCGATGGCGCCGCGGACCAGGTCGTCCCACATGAACCAGAAGCGGTCCTGGCCCGGCGTACCGAAGAGGTACAGGATCAGGTCCTGGTCCAGGGTGATGCGGCCGAAGTCCATCGCGACAGTCGTCGTCGTCTTGTCGCCGGTGTGCGTGAGGTCGTCGATGCCCGCGGACGCAGACGTCATCACGGCCTCGGTACGCAGCGGGTTGATCTCCGAGACGGCGCCGACGAACGTGGTCTTGCCCACGCCGAAGCCACCCGCCACCACGATCTTCGCGCTGGTGGTTGAACGGGCCGCGCCGCCGCTAGAGCTTGCGAAGTCCACTGAGCACCCTTTCGAGCAGTGTCACGTCTGGCTGACCGCCGGCGGCCTCGTCGCCGCCGGGCTGGTGGATGGCGACAAGTCCGGCCTCGGCCAGGTCGGCGACGAGAATCCGGGCAACGCCGAGGGGGATCGAGAGAAGCGCCGAGATCTCGGCGACCGACTTGATCTCGAAGCAGAGCCGGCAGATCCGCTGGTGCTCGGGCAACTGCCCCTGCAGCCGGGACGGATCGGCCGTCGTACTGACCAGCGCCTCGATGGCGAGCTGGTAACGCGGCCGGGTCCGGCCGCCGGTCATCGCGTACGGACGCACCAGCGGGTTGTGACCGCCCGAAGCACCCGAACCGCCCGCGTTGCGCTGGGCACGCGGCGCGCTCGGCGCACTCACGGGCGACGGCTGGGCCTGAGGCTGCTGATAGGGCTGCTGTACGCCCTGTCTGCTCGGTGTGGAGGGAAAGTTGAACCGGTTCTGCGCGGTGTCACCGTGCGGCTGCTGCGCGTCAAAACCGTTGTAAGGGCGTCCGCCCGGGGGTGTTCCCACGTCTCCTCCTCCGACTGCCTCGCGGTCCATGTCCCTGTGGAGCCGCGCCACCGCACCTTACGGTGCGGTGGCGAGATACGCACTGTCTGTCTATTAGTTGAGCAGACTTCCCTGGAGCTCCGCCCGCAGGTCGGGCGTCAGGACGCTGCCCGCACGGTCGACGAGCAGCGCCATCTCGTAGCCCACGAGGCCGATGTCGGCCTCCGGGTGCGACAGCACGGCCAGCGAGGAACCGTCCGAGATCGACATGATGAAGAGGAAGCCGCGCTCCATCTCCACGACGGTCTGGTTGACCGCACCGCCCTCGAAGATCCGGGACGCGCCCGCGGTCAGCGAGGTCAGTCCGGAGGCGACGGCCGCAAGCTGGTCGGCTCGGTCCCGGGGGAAACCCTCGGACATCGCCAGCAGGAGTCCGTCGGCGGAGACCACCACCGTGTGGGACACCCCGGGGGTGTTGTCCACGAAGTTGGTGATCAACCAGTTCAGATTCTGCGCCGCCTGGCTCATGCTCACACTAACGCTCCTGGTTGTAGGTACTGCCCGGGCCGAGGCCCGATCCGTTCGTGTCCGTTCCCGCGCTGCGTCCCTGCTGGACACCGCGGCGCAGGTTGCTCAACCTGCCCCGGACGTCCTCAGGGGCGCGGGAGACCTGTGGGCCGCCCTGCGGGGTCTGCTCCGCCGTCCCCTCGACCAGGTTGGCCTTCGGGACCCGCCGCGGAAGTCCGGAGGAGGTGACCCCGCCCGCCTTCGGCTCGCGGAGCTTCTCGGCCCGCATCCAGCGCTCGTCGTTGGTGGAGCGCCAGTCGTCGGTGCCGTCGGCTTCGTTCTGCTGCGCCGGCTGCTGCTGCTGCGCGGGCTGCTGAACCGTCCGCGTGGGCAGCGGCTGCTGCGCGGGCTGGGGAGCCTGCGCGGCGGCGCCGCCCCGGCGCGGCAGACCGGCGTCGGTCAGCGCGTGGCCGGCGTCCGGGGCGGGAGTCGCCGTGGGGCCCGGACGGTCGAAGCCTACGCGCTCGGAGGCCTGCGCGGGGGCGCTGGGGGCAGATTCCGCTTCCGACCGGTACTGCTGGTCGTAGCCACCCTGGTATCCGCCCTGAGAGGCCCAGTCGCCCTGCTGAGGCTGGGCGTCGTAGGAGCTGTCGTACTGCGCCTGACCGTTGCCCCGATCCTGATAGGGGGCTTCCGCATAGCCGCTCTCGGCGGACTGGCCGTAGCCGTCCGCAGGGCGGCCGTACTCGTCGTAGGACTGCTGCGGGTAGTCGTACCCGGCGTGCTGATGAGTCTGCTGACCGAAGTCGGAGGCGTACTCCTGCCCGTACTCCTGCTCCGGTGCGTACTCCTGCTCCTGCTCCTGCTGTACGTAGCCCTGCTGCGGGGAGTCGAGCTCGTCACGGTACAGCGGGCGTTCGCCGCCCTGCGCCGACTGCGCCTCGAGCGCCGCCCGGCGCTCCTCGCGCTGGAGCGAACGGTTCACCGGGTCGAGCTGGCGCTCCTCCCCGGGCTCGTCGTAGCGGGAGTCGTCGAAGCCGAGCTCCGCCGCGGTCCGCATCGGCTGCTGCACGGGCTCGAAGGCGTGCGACTGCTGCTGCGGGATGATCTGCGAGACGGTGAAGTCGTCCTGCGGCAGCGCCTCGCCGCCACCACCGTGGGTGATCGCGTCCGGCAGCATGACCAGCGAGGTCGTGCCCGCCTGCTCGCCCGAGGGGCGCAGCTGGACGCGGATGCCGTGCCGGTCGGCCAGCCGGCCGACCACGAACAGGCCCATGCGCTGCGAGACGGCGGCGTCGACGGTGGGCGGGTTCGCCAGCTTGTGGTTGATGTCCGCGAAGTCCTCGGCGGTGAGGCCGATGCCCTTGTCGTGGATCTCGACCATGACCCGGCCGTCGGGCAGACGGGTCGCGGTGACGCGGACCTTGGTCTGCGGCGAGGAGAACGTGGTGGCGTTCTCCAGCAGCTCGGCGAGCAGGTGGACGAGGTCCGTCACGGCCTGGCCGTGGATCTCGGCCTCCGGGACGCCGGCGAGCTCGATGCGCTCGTACTGCTCCACCTCGGAGGAGGCGGCGCGCATCACGTCGACCAGCGGGACCGGCTGGTCCCAGCGGCGGCCCGGCTCCTCGCCGGCGAGGACGAGGAGGTTCTCGCCGTTGCGGCGCATACGGGTGGCCAGGTGGTCCAGCTTGAAGAGGTTCTCCAGCTGGTCCGGGTCGGCCTCGTTGTTCTCCAGGTCGGTGATGAGGGTCAGCTGGCCCTCGATCAGCGACTGGTTGCGGCGCGAGAGGTTGGTGAAGATCGCGTTGACGTTGCCCCGGAGCATGGCCTGCTCGGCGGCGAGCCGGACGGCCTCGCGGTGGACCTGGTCGAAGGCCCGGGCGACCTCGCCGATCTCGTCCTGGGAGTCGATCGGGATGGGCTGCACCCGGGTGTCGACGCGGCCCGGCTCGGTGCGGGAGAGCTGGTCGACCAGCATCGGCAGGCGCTGCTCGGCGATCGCGAAGGCGGCGGTGCGCAGCTCACGCATCGAGCGGCTCATCTGGCGGGCCATCATCCCGGCCAGGATGAAGGCGGCGAGCAGCGCGATGACGACGATGCCGCCGTTGATGAACGCGTCCGTCTTGGCGTCGTCGGAGATCGCGGCGGCCTCGGTCACGGCCTTGTCGACGAGCTCCCGCTCGACCTCGGTGTAGCCGTCGAACTTGGCGGTGGCCGCACCCATCCAGGTCTCGGGGGTGACGGCCTTCTTGCGGAGGTCCGCGATGCCGTCGGCGTCCTTGGCCGAGCCGATGGCCTCCGCCATGCCGGTGTAGACCGAGCCGTCCTGCCTGCCCTTGGGCGGGTTCAGGCCGGCCGCCTCGAGCTTCCGGGCGCCCTCGGTCGCCTTCTCCTTCATGACCTGCTTCAGACGGTCCACGTCCGCCTGGGTGCCACCGGACTGGTACTCGCCGAGGGCGATCTGCTCCAGGTAGTTGTACGAGTTGAACGCCACCGACTGCTGGGCGAAGACCTCGTCCTTCTGGCTGGGGCGCACCAGGAGCTGCGTGCCGATCGAGCGCTGGAGCGACTCGGCGGCCTGCGCGAGCTGGATGGCGTAGACGGTGCGGCCGTAGCTGGTGATGTTGCCGGTACCGAGCCCGAGCTCGTTGGAGAACTCCATCAGGTAGTGCTGGACGGCGACGTACCCGAGCTGGGTCTGCACCGGGTCCATGGCCTTGGTGTACGCGACCTCGCGCAGCTTCTTGAGGTCGGGCTCCTTGTCCTTGAACAGCTTCAGGCGGCGCTCGAGGCCCTCGCCCTCCGGCATGTTCCCGGTGGCCTGCTGGAACTTCACGGCGGCCGCGTCGGTGGCGGCGTAGGCCTGCGTGACCTCTTCGCTCTCGCGGTCCTTCGCGGAGGTGGCCTTCAGGAGAGGGGCCGCGGTGAGGTCGCGCTCGTTGAGCAGGGCCTGGCTGTACTCCGAGGCGGCGCGGATGATCAGCGCCGTCTTCTCGGCGTTCTGCGCCTCCTGCCAGGTGTCGATCGACCCCTTCACCTGGAAGCCGCCCATGACGAGGCCGACCAGCACGGGTATCAGGAGAATGGCGTTCAGCCTGGTGGGCACGCGCCAGTTACGGGGGGACAGCTTGCTGGAGCTGCCCTGGGCGGCCGGGGGCGGGACAGGCACCTCCGCGGGCGGTGCCACCGCACGCGTCGGCGGCGTGAAGTTGCCTCGCGCATGCTGCTCCGCGGAGCTTTCCTTGCTTCGCCTCACTCGACCAACAACCTCTCGGCGTCGGCACCTACGTTGTGCCGGTGTTTCGTTCAGGGCCGTACTACTCGGGAGTTCATGAATTGCAGCACGTGAAGGGGGTCCCATCCAAACAGCTCTGAGCGGGCGCTTTCACCTGTTCAGGCCGAAGATAAAACGGGCATAAGCAGCGAGCCCCGGCAATTTGCGGGGCTCATGTGAGCGCAAAGGCACCGAACGGATGCGTCGGGTGTCCGCCGCGCACCAATTCTCTGTCGAAACGTTATGAACGCGGGGGCGGACCGTGTCAAACGACACAGACCGCCCCCAGAGCGGCATACGACAACTGCCGTAGGCGAACGACTACTTGAGTCGTGCCATCAGCGCATGCTCCACGAGCGTGATCAACGCGCTCTTGGCGTCCGCGCGGTGGCGGGCGTCCGTGGTGATGATCGGCGTGCCCGGACCGATCTGCAGGGCCTCGCGGACCTCGTCCGGAGTGTAGGGCTGATGGCCCTCGAAGCCGTTCAGGGCGATGACGAAGGGGAGGCCGCTGTTCTCGAAGTAGTCGACCGCGGGGAAGCAGTCGGCGAGACGGCGGGTGTCGACCAGCACGACGGCGCCGATGGCGCCGCGGACCAGGTCGTCCCACATGAACCAGAAGCGGTCCTGGCCCGGCGTACCGAAGAGGTACAGGATCAGGTCCTGGTCGAGGGTGATGCGGCCGAAGTCCATGGCCACCGTCGTGGTGGTCTTGTCCCCGGTGTGGGTCAGGTCGTCGATACCGGCCGAGGCCGAGGTCATCACGGCCTCGGTGCGCAGCGGGTCGATCTCCGAGACGGCGCCGACGAACGTGGTCTTGCCCACGCCGAAGCCACCCGCCACCACGATCTTCGCGCTGGTGGTCGACCGGGCCGCACCGCCGCTAGAGCTTGCGAAGTCCACTGAGCACCCTTTCGAGCAGTGTCACGTCCGGCGTGCCGCCGGCCTCTCCGTTGCCCGGCTGGTGGATCGCCACCATGCCCGCCTCCGCCAGGTCGGCGACCAGGATCCGGGCCACACCGAGCGGCATGGACAGCAGGGCCGAGACCTCGGCCACCGACTTGACCTCACGGCACAGGTGGCAGATCCGCTGGTGCTCGGGGAGCAGGCTGGACAGGTGCGCCGGGTCGGCCGTGGTGCTGACCAGCGCCTCGATGGCGAGCTGGTAGCGCGGCCGGGTCCGGCCGCCGGTCATCGCGTACGGACGCACCAGCGGCTGGTCGCCTTCATATCCGTACGACTCATCGAGTGAGGAGCCGTACGGATCGTGAGAGGCGGGGGGCGGGGTCATGAATCCTCCGGGCGTGACAGCAAGAACTCTGCCGTCTGATGGGGCCGGTGGGGGGCCGAATGGGGCGGCCGGACGGGGTGTGTGCCCAGTGCGGTACGGAGGGGCGTACCGCACTGTCGGTCAGGCTAGTGGAGCAGACTGCCCTGGAGCTCCGCACGGAGATCCGGGGTGAGAACGCTGCCGGCCCGGTCGACCAGCAGGGTCATCTCGTAGCCCACGAGGCCGATGTCGCACTCCGGGTGCGCGAGCACGGCCAGCGAGGAGCCGTCGGACACGGACATCAGGAAGAGGAAGCCGCGCTCCATCTCCACGACGGTCTGCGCGACGGCACCCCCCTCGAAGATCCGGGACGCACCCGCGGTCAGCGAGGTCAGTCCGGACGCGACCGCCGCCAGCTGGTCGGCGCGGTCGCGGGGGAACCCTTCCGACATGGCCAGCAGCAGGCCGTCGGCGGAGACCACCACCGTGTGGGACACCCCGGGGGTGTTGTCCACGAAGTTGGTGATCAACCAGTTCAGATTCTGCGCGGCCTGGCTCATCGCACTCAACTAACGCTCCTGCTGGTGGGTGGGGCCTACGTGGAAGGAGCCGGTGGTCGAGTTGCCCGCCTGGCGGCCCTGCTGGATGCCACGGCGCAGGTTGGTGAGCCGGCCGCGGACGTCGTCGGGTGCACGCGAGACCTGAGGGCCGGCCGTGTGGGCCTGCTCCTGGGCGGTCCCGGGCACGAGGTTGGCGCGCGGCACCCGCCGCGGCAGCCCCGAGGTGGTGACACCGCCGGCCGCGGGCTTGCGGACCCGCTCGGCCTGGCGCACCAGCTCGTCATTGGGGGAGGTCCGCCAGGAGGCGGGCCCGGCGGCCTGCTGACCGCCGTCGCCGCCACCCTGCGGGGCGGCGGGGCGCCGCTGAGCCGGGGGAGCGGACTGCTGCGGTACGACCGGAGTCTGCATGGTCTGCTCGGCGTCCGGGATCCGGCCGCCGTCCTGCCGGCCCTGGGCCTGACCCTGCTGAGGGTCCTGGCCCTGGGACTGACCGTGGAACCAGTTGGTCTCCAGCGTGTCGTACAGCGGGGTACGGCCGTCACCCGCACCGCTCGCCGGAGGCAGCGCCTCGGGCTGGCGGGGCTGCGGCGGCCGCTGCTGAGCCTGCTGGGGCTGCTGGGGCAGGTTTCCGGCCGGGCGCGGGGCGCCGTAGCCGGAACCGCCGTGCTGGCCGGGGGCCGGCGCCTGCGGCTGGTAGCCCTGGGGCGCCTGCTGTCCGCCGAAGTCGGGACGCGGGAACTGGGCGGTGGACGCGGGGTCCTGCGCCGCGGGCTGGTAGCCCTGGGGCGCCTGCTGTCCGCCGAGGTCCGGTCGCGGGAACTGGCCGGTGCCGCCGGGGCCCTGAGGCGCCTGCGGACGCGCGTACTGGCCCGTGGTGTCCGGTTCCTCGTGGCCGCGCGGGGCGTCCAGCGGGGACATCTCCTGCTGCGGGCGCCTGACCGGCTGGGCCGGGTCGTTGCCCCAGCTCGCGGCCTGCGGCCGCTGCTGCTGGGGGCCGCCGGGAAGCTCGGCGCGGGCGAAGCCGTTCTGGCCCGCGCCGTTGCCGTCCTGCGGGGCCTGGCCCTGCTGGGGCTGCTGCGGCCGGCCCTGCTGCGACGGGCCGCCCTGGCCGGGCTGGTTGCCCTGGCCGCCCCAGACGTCCGTACGGGACGGGATGGCGCGCTGGGCACCGCCGCCGAACCCGCCGGCGACGGGCCCCGGACGCTGCGGCTCCGGAGAGACCTGCGGCATCTGGGAGGTCTGCGCCGACTGAGGGGCGGGAGCGGGGCGCTGGCCCTGCTGGGGACCCTGACCCGGGCCCTGCGGGCCGCCGTCACGGCCGGGCAGCGCGGCCCGCGGACCGCCGGCACCGACCTGGCCACGCGGGGACGGGGGACCGGCGAGACCCGGACGGCCGCCGCCACCGGCGTTGCCGGGGGCACCCGGACCGCCGGGCAGCCGGCCGCCGGGAGCGCCGGCGCCCTGCGGCATCGCACCCTGACCACCGGCGCCGGGCTTGGGCGCGGGCTTCTTGCCGCCCTGGGCGACGTCGACGGGCAGCATGACGAGCGCGGTGGTGCCGCCGGAGTCCGACGGGCGCAGCTGGATGCGGATGCCGTGTCGCAGGGACAGACGGCCGACCACGAACAGACCCATGCGGCGGGAGACGGAGACGTCCACGGTGGGCGGCGAGGCGAGCCGCTCGTTGATCGCGGCGAGGTCCTCGGGGGAGAGGCCGATGCCGGTGTCGTGGATCTCGACGAGCACGCGGCCGTCGGGCAGCGCGTGACCGGTGACCCGGACCTTCGTCTGCGGCGAGGAGAACGACGTGGCGTTCTCCAGCAGCTCGGCCAGGAGGTGCACGAGGTCGTTGACGACCCGGCCGGCGACCTCGGTCGCCGGGACGGCGGCCAGTTCGATGCGCTCGTACTGCTCCACCTCGGAGGCGGCGGCACGGAGCACGTCGACCAGCGGGACCGGGCGGGTCCAGCGGCGGCCGGGCTCCTCGCCCGCGAGGACGAGGAGGTTCTCGCCGTTACGGCGCATGCGGGTGGCGAGGTGGTCGAGCTTGAAGAGCGAGGAGAGCTGGTCCGGGTCGGCCTCGCGGGACTCCAGCTCGGAGATGAGCGAGAGCTGGCGCTGGATCAGACCCTGGGAGCGGCGCGAGAGGTTGGTGAACATCGCGTTGACGTTGCCCCGCAGCAGGGCCTGCTCGGCGGCGAGGCGGACCGCCTCGCGGTGCACGTCGTCGAAGGCCGCGGCCACCTGGCCGATCTCGTCCCGGGAGTGCACACCGACGGACTCGACGGAGGTGTCGACGTCCTGCGGGTCGGCCTCGGAGAGCTGCTTGACCAGCTCGGGCAGGCGGTCCTGGGCGACCTTGGTCGCGGTGTCCTGGAGCCGGCGCAGCGAGCGGATCATGGACCGGGCCACGACGAACGCGCCGATGAGGGAGACGCCGAGGACGAGGAGGATCAGCGCGCCGTTGATGATCGCGTCGCGCTGCGACTCCGCGCGCAGCTCACGGGCCTTGGTGTCCATCTGTCCGAGGAGGGTCTCCTCGATGACGTTCATGGCCGTGATCTTCGTGGCGTACTCGTCCGTGAAGTTCAGGTGGCCGCGGGGCGCGCGGCCGTCCATGCCGGTGGTGTTGCTGAGCACGCGGTCGGCGTACTTGCTGGCGGCGTCGATGGACGGGTTGCCGGTGGTCAGCGGGGCGGTCAGGTCATCGGCGTCGCCGCCGGCCGACTCGTAGATGGAGGCGAAGGACTTGAGCTCGACCTTCTCGCCACGCTGCGCGGCGTAGCCGTACAGGCGGTCGCCCTGCTCCAGCTTTCCGGGCCGGCTGTCGCTGGCGGGAAGCGCGGAGGCGATGATCGCCTGCTGGATGGAGGCGTACTCCTTGGCGGAGGAGAACGCGGCCAGCGCCCGGGTCCGCTTGATCATCTCCGGGTTGCTGGTCGCCTGGGCCATGTCCTGGGAGAGGCTCAGCAGCGAACGGATCAGACGGCTGTACGCCTCGACCGTCACCGAGTGGGCGACGCCGGGCTTGTAGGCGTCCTGCCGGATGCCGCCGATCTCGACGACCTGCGACGCGATCTGGCTGATGTTCTGGCGGATGCTCTGCAGCGACTCGTCGCCCTCGGTCGCCGGCAGCTCGTTGGTGGCGTCCATGAACGCCTTCTGCTCACGGTCCGTGTTCGCGCGCGGCTGGGCGACCTGGTAGTCGTTGGCCGACTTGCCGTTGGCCAGGGGACCGGCGGACAGGTCGCGCTCGGTCTGGAGGGCCTGGGCGAGGTCCGTGGCCTCCTTGGTCAGCTCGGTGAGCAGCTGCATGTGCTCGAGCTGCTCCATGTCCTGGAGCGACTCGCTGATGCGGATGCCGCCGAGGCTGGTGGCGGCGACGACGGGCAGGGTCAGCAGAGCGACCAGACGCGTCGAGATGCGCCAGTTACGCAGGGCTATTCGCGGCCCGGCGTCGATCTCGGCCTTGAGCGGGGGTACGACCCCGGGCTCGGCAGTGCCCTTGGCCTTGCCCTTCGCGGAGCCCTTCGGCTTCACGGCGTCCTTGCGCGCGGTCCCGTCGCCACCGTCGCCGGCCGGGCCCTGCGCCTGGTTCTGGGCGTGCTGGGCCGAGGAACCGCGGTCGGTCCCGGCAGCGCGCTCCTGCTCCGCCGCAGCTTCCCCTCGGCCCTGACGGGCCTGGGGAGACCCCATGCCATCCCTCTTGAAACGTCCCTGCACTAGCGTCGCAACCTCTGGACCAGGCGTCTTCCCGCGTGAACGGAGCAGACGGTGTCGGCGTCGTGGGACGCGAATGCGTCCCATGGTGGTCGTTGTGACCGGCGCAGATCCCCCTTCCCCACCGCTCATCCGGCGCTGCGTTGCGCCCCCTGCGCGCCGGCTTGAAACCCGCGGCGGTGCGTGGAATTCCAGCACAGTGCAGGATCTCCAACAAGAGCCGTGCCGAGGGCCACGGGGGGGATGACAACCCGTGAACATCAGGTCACCCGATGTAGAACATGATCACGGAAGAATCGGACTTATTACCCCCAAAGGCTTACGCGGGCCGAGTGTCCCAGTCGCGATGATCAGGAGCGGAATGCAGCATTCAGTGGTGCAATGTCCGTTTCCGTGACCCCTGGGAGCGGTCCGTAATGCCGGGTTTATCCGCGCTTTGGTGAGCAAACTCACACCCGAGCGGTTGTCTGAGCCATGCATTCGAAGGGAAGAGGGCGTCTAGCCTGACGCTTTACACCCACCCGCACTCTGTAGAGGTCTGACACTCGCGATGAAGACGACGATGCTGCTCCGCTCCACGGCCAACCCCCGCCGCACCACGCTCGCGCACCTCGAGGACGCCGAGCGCCTCGGTCGCGGCGCGCAGCCGGAGCACGCGGTCGACCTCCCCAACCAGACGGCCAACCCCCGCCGCACCATCCTCATGACCGCTCCGCAGGCCCTCCAGCCCGCAGAGTAATACCCCGGGACGGCCTCCCGCCCCGGCTCGCGCCGCCCCTCACCGCGCTAGCCTGGAGCGTCAGACTCCAGCCAGTAGCAAGTGAGGGGCGACAGCACTCGTGCGCATCGCCAGATTCTCCATCGACGGCAATGTCGCCTTCGGCGCCGTCGAGGGCGAGGGAACCGTCGAGTCGGGCGGCCTGGTCCTCGACATCATCAGGGGCATCCCGTACACCGACTTCGAACTCAGCGGCACCAAGGTCCCGCTGAGCAAGGTACGGCTCCTGCCGCCCGTGCTGCCGAACAAGGTCGTGGCCATCGGGCGCAACTACGCCGAGCACGCCGCCGAGCTGGGCAACGAGGTACCCGACGTGCCCATCACCTTCTTCAAGCCCACCACCTCGGTGATCGGCCCCGGCGACGCCATCGAGTACCCCTCCTTCTCCAGCGAGCTGCACCACGAGGCCGAACTGGCCGTGGTCATCGGCCGCATGTGCCGCGAGGTCCCGCGCGAGCGCGTCAAGGACGTCGTCTTCGGCTTCACCTGCGCCAACGACGTGACCGCCCGCGACGTCCAGCGGCGTGAGAAGCAGTGGGCCCGCGCCAAGGGCTTCGACACCAGCTGCCCGCTCGGCCCCTGGGTGGAGACGGGCCTCGACCCGGCCGCGGCCGGCGACCTCACCATCCAGGCCACCGTCAACGGCGAGCAGCGCCAGCTCGGTCGTACGAGCGACATGATCCGCTCCGTCGAGGACCTCGTCGTCCACATCACCGAGGCCATGACGCTGCTCCCCGGCGACGTCATCCTCACCGGCACACCCGCGGGGGTCGGCCCCCTGAACGTCGGCGACGAGGTCGCCGTCACCATCGAAGGCATCGGCACTCTCACCAACAAGGTGATCAAGCGTGGCTAACGCGAACGTCCGCGTACGTTTCTGTCCCTCCCCGACCGGCAACCCCCACGTGGGCCTGGTCCGCACCGCCCTCTTCAACTGGGCCTTCGCCCGCCATCACGGCGGCACCTTCGTCTTCCGCATCGAGGACACCGACGCCGCGCGCGACTCCGAGGAGTCGTACCAGCAGCTGCTCGACTCGCTGCGCTGGCTCGGCTTCACCTGGGACGAGGGTCCTGACGAGGTCGGCGGCCCGCACGCCCCGTACCGCCAGTCCCAGCGGATGGACATCTACCGTGACGTCGCCGAGAAGCTGCTGGCCGGCGGGTACGCCTACCACTGCTTCTGCACCGCCGTGGAGCTGGAGGCCCGTCGCGACGCCGCCCGCCTGGCCGGCAAGCCCTCCGGTTACGACGGCACCTGCCGCAACCTGAGCGCCGACCGCATCGAGCGCTACCGCGCCGAGGGCCGTGAGTCGATCGTCCGCTTCCGGATGCCCGACGAGCCGATCACCTTCACCGACCTGGTCCGCGGGGAGCTCACCTTCACCCCGGACAACGTCCCGGACTACGGCATCGTCCGCGCCAACGGCGCACCGCTGTACACCCTGGTCAACCCGGTCGACGACGCGCTGATGGAGATCACCCACGTGCTGCGCGGCGAGGACCTGCTGTCCTCCACCCCGCGGCAGATCGCGCTCTACAAGGCGCTGATCGAGCTGGGCGTCGCCAAGGAGATCCCCGCCTTCGGCCACCTGCCGTACGTCATGGGCGAGGGCAACAAGAAGCTCTCCAAGCGGGACCCGCAGGCCTCCCTCAACCTCTACCGGGAGCGCGGCTTCCTCCCCGAGGGCCTGCTGAACTACCTCTCCCTCCTCGGCTGGTCGTTCTCGTCGGACCAGGACATCTTCACCATCGAGCAGATGGTCGAGAAGTTCGACATCGCCGACGTCAACGCCAACCCGGCGCGCTTCGACCTCAAGAAGGCCGAGTCGATCAACGCCGACCACATCCGCATGCTGGACGTGAAGGCGTTCGCCGCCGCCTGCGAGCCCTGGCTCCAGGCCCCGCACGCCGCCTGGGCGCCCGAGGCCTTCGACCGCGCGGCGTGGGAGGCCATCGCCCCCCACGCCCAGACTCGCCTGACCGTCCTCTCGGACATCACGGCCAACGTCGACTTCCTCTTCCTGGACGAGCCGGTCTTCGACCAGCCCTCCTGGGACAAGGCCATGAAGGGGGAGCCGGCCGCGCTGCTCACCACCGCGCGCGAGAAGCTCCAGGGCGCCGACTGGAACGACCCCGAGTCGCTCAAGAACGCCGTCCTGGCCGCAGGCGAGGCCCACGGCCTCAAGCTCGGCAAGGCGCAGGCGCCGGTCCGCGTCGCCGTCACCGGCCGCACGGTGGGCCTGCCGCTCTTCGAGTCCCTGGAGATCCTCGGCCGGGAGAAGACCCTGGCCCGAATCGACGCGGCGCTGGCGAAGCTGGCGGCGTAGTCTCGGCCCATGCCGATCCGCGCGGTCCTGTGGGACATCGACGACACGATCTTCGACTACGCCCGCGCCGACCTGACCGGCATGCGCGACCACCTCACGGCCGAGGGCCTGGTGGACGGATTCGCCTCCGTCGACCAGGCCCTTCGCCGTTGGCAGGAGCTGACCGTCGTCCACTGGCGGCGCTTCGAGGCGGGCGGGGTGGACTTCCAGGAGCAGCGCCGCGAGCGCGTCCGGGACTTCCTCGGCGCGCCCGCCCTGACCGCCGCCGAGGCCGACGGCTGGTTCGGGCGGTACGTGACGCACTACGAGTCCGCCTGGGAGCTGTTCCCCGACACCGTGCCCGTCCTGGACGTGCTGGCGCGTGACTACCGTCACGCCGTCCTGTCGAACTCGAGCATCCACAACCAGGACCGCAAGCTGCGGGTGCTCGGCGTGCGGGACCGCTTCGAGGCCGTCGTCTGCGCCGCCGAACTCGGCTTCGCCAAGCCCGCCGCCGAGGCCTTCCACGCGGCCTGCGAGGCCATCGGGCTCGCCCCGCACGAGGTGGCGTACGTCGGCGACCAGCCGGACATCGACGCCCGCGGGGCGGTCGAGGCGGGCCTCACGGGCATCTGGCTGGACCGCGCGGGCACCGGCGGCAGGCCCGAGCTGACCCGCATCACCGACCTCCACCAGCTCCCCGCGCTGCTGCGGCGGGATACCCGTTTTGGAGCGTCGGACACCTTCGGGTAATGTTCTTCCTGCGCCGAGGGGAGCAAGCCGAAAGGCCGAGACCCCCGGAGCACAACCCGAACAAGATCCCCGCAAGGGATTGTGTTTTGGTGGCCTATGGTGTAATTGGCAGCACGACTGATTCTGGTTCAGTTAGTCTAGGTTCGAGTCCTGGTAGGCCAGCTCGCAGAGCTCATCTGCATCCGCGGATCATGATCCGCAAAGCCCCCGTTGTGTAGCGGCCTAGCACGCTGCCCTCTCAAGGCAGTAGCGCCGGTTCGAATCCGGTCGGGGGTACAGATCCATCCTGCGCATCACCAGGGTCGCTCCCGGTGAACACGTGGTGACATCGCTCGGCGCTCCGGTGCCGGGCGGGATCGCTAGGGCCCCCGTTGTGTAGCGGCCTAGCACGCCGCCCTCTCAAGGCGGTAGCGCCGGTTCGAATCCGGTCGGGGGTACTGGTTTAAACCAGGTTTAAACCACCATGGCCTATGGTGTAATTGGCAACACTACGGTTTCTGGTACCGTCATTCTAGGTTCGAGTCCTGGTAGGCCAGCTCGCAGAGCTCATCTGCACCCGCGGATCACGATCCGCAAGGCCCCCGTTGTGTAGCGGCCTAGCACGCCGCCCTCTCAAGGCGGTAGCGCCGGTTCGAATCCGGTCGGGGGTACGCATCGAGGAAGCCCTTCCCTTCGGGGGAGGGCTTCTTCGCGTCCGGCACCGACGGACACAAGTCCGGCCCACCGCTGCGGCGTTGAAGCGGTGGGCCGGGAGGTACGGGAAGGAAGGCGGAGCCGGTCAGCCGTTGCGGCGCAGCGCCTCGGAGAGGCGGGCGGCCGCGTCGATGACCGCCTGGGCGTGCATGCGGCCCGGGTGCCGGGTCAGGCGCTCGATCGGCCCGGAGACCGACACGGCGGCCACCACGCGGTTCGACGGGCCGCGGACGGGCGCGGAGACGGACGCCACACCCGGCTCCCGCTCGCCGATCGACTGGGCCCAGCCGCGGCGCCGTACGCCCGACAGGGCGGTCGCGGTGAAGCGGGCGCCCTGAAGACCGCGGTGGAGGCGCTCCGGCTCCTCCCAGGCCATCAGGATCTGCGCGGAGGAGCCGGCCTTCATCGTCAGCGTCGAGCCGACCGGGACGGTGTCCCGCAGGCCGGACAGCCGCTCGGCCGCCGCCACGCAGATGCGCATGTCTCCCTGCCGGCGGTAGAGCTGGGCGCTCTCCCCGGTGACATCGCGCAGATGCGTCAGTACGGGGCCCGCGGTGGCGAGCAGGCGGTCCTCGCCGGCCGCGGCGGCGAGCTCCGCCAGGCGCGGTCCGAGGATGAACCGGCCCTGCATGTCGCGGGCCACCATCCGGTGGTGTTCCAGTGCCACGGCGAGACGATGTGCCGTGGGTCGTGCGAGTCCCGTCGCCGCGACCAGACCTGCGAGGGTGGCCGGACCGGACTCCAGGGCGCTCAGGACAAGGGCTGCCTTGTCGAGAACGCCCACGCCGCTAGAGTTGTCCATGCAACGATACTCACGTCTCACTCTGTGAAACGCAAGTTCAATTTCTCCCCGAACCTGTGACCCTGGTGAGGCGGCCGCACAACGGCCCGCGACACGGGTCTCTAGTTGTGCCGGCGTAGACGTCGGCCGGAGGGAAAGCGATGGGTAGGACACTCGCGGAGAAGGTCTGGGACGACCACGTCGTCCGGCGCGCCGAGGGCGAGCCCGACCTCCTCTTCATCGATCTGCACCTGCTGCACGAGGTGACCAGCCCCCAGGCGTTCGACGGTCTGCGTCAGAACGGCCGCCCGGTGCGCCGCCTCGACCTCACCATCGCCACCGAGGACCACAACACCCCGACCCTCGACATCGACAAGCCGATCGCCGACCCGGTCTCCCGCGCGCAGCTGGAGACCCTGCGCAAGAACTGTGCCGAGTTCGGCGTGCGGCTGCACCCGCTGGGCGACGTCGAGCAGGGCGTCGTCCACGTCGTGGGACCCCAGCTGGGCCTGACCCAGCCCGGCACCACCGTGGTCTGCGGCGACTCGCACACCTCCACGCACGGCGCCTTCGGCGCGCTGGCGTTCGGCATCGGCACCAGCCAGGTCGAGCACGTGCTGGCCACCCAGACGCTGCCGCTGGCCCGCCCCAAGACCATGGCGATCACGGTCGACGGCGAGCTGCCCGACGACGTCACGGCCAAGGACCTGATCCTGGCGATCATCGCCAAGATCGGCACGGGCGGCGGCCAGGGCTACATCCTGGAGTACCGCGGCTCCGCCATCGAGAAGCTGTCGATGGAAGCCCGGATGACCATCTGCAACATGTCGATCGAGGCCGGCGCCCGCGCGGGCATGATCGCCCCCGACGAGACCACCTTCGCGTACCTGAAGGGCCGCGCCCACGCCCCCGAGGGCGAGGAGTGGGACGCCGCCGTCGCGTACTGGAAGACCCTGAAGAGCGACGAGGACGCCGTCTTCGACGCCGAGGTCGTCATCGACGCCGCCTCGCTGGCGCCGTTCGTCACCTGGGGCACCAACCCGGGCCAGGGAGCGCCGCTTTCGGCGAACGTCCCCGACCCGGCTTCGTACGAAGACGCTTCGGAGCGCCTGGCCGCCGAGAAGGCCCTGGAGTACATGGGGTTGAGCGCCGGACAGCCGCTGCGCGACATCAAGGTCGACACCGTCTTCGTAGGGTCCTGCACCAACGGCCGCATCGAGGACCTGCGCAACGCCGCCGGTCTGCTGCGCGGCCGCAAGGTCGCCGACGGCGTCCGGATGCTGGTCGTCCCCGGCTCGGTCCGGGTCGCCCTGCAGGCCGTCGAGGAGGGCCTGGACAAGGTCTTCAAGGAGTCCGGGGCCGAATGGCGGCACGCGGGCTGCTCGATGTGCCTGGGCATGAACCCGGACCAACTGGCTCCCGGCGAGCGCTCCGCGTCCACCTCCAACCGCAACTTCGAGGGCCGGCAGGGCAAGGGCGGCCGGACCCACCTGGTCTCGCCCCAGGTCGCCGCCGCCACCGCCGTACTGGGCCATCTGGCCTCCCCGGCCGATCTGTCCGACGTCGCTACGCCCGCGGGGGTCTGAGGAACCATGGAAGCTTTCACCACGCACACCGGCCGGGCCGTCCCGCTGCGCCGCAGCAACGTCGACACCGACCAGATCATCCCCGCGCACTGGCTGAAGAAGGTCACCCGCGACGGCTTCGAGGACGGGCTCTTCGAGGCCTGGCGCAAGGACAGTGCCTTCGTGCTCAACCGCCCCGAGCGGCAGGGAGCCTCGGTCCTGGTCGCCGGCCCCGACTTCGGCACCGGCTCCTCCCGCGAGCACGCCGTCTGGGCGCTGCAGAACTACGGCTTCAAGACCGTGATCTCCTCCCGGTTCGCCGACATCTTCCGCGGCAACTCCCTGAAGAACGGTCTGCTGACCGTGGTCCTGGACCAGCAGGTCGTGGACCGGCTCTGGGAGCTGACCGAGGCCGACCCGACAGCCGAAATCACCGTTGACTTGGAGCAGCGGAAGGTGCTCGCGGACGGGATCGACGCCGACTTCGAGCTCGACGAGAACGCTCGCTGGCGCCTGCTGAACGGCCTGGACGACATCAGCCTCACCCTTCAGAACGAAGCCGACATCGCGGCTTACGAGGCGGCGCGGCCGGCCCACAAGCCCCGTACAATTACCGTCTGAGCAGCGCTTTTCCACGACTGCGCCCCCCACCTTCCGGTGGGGGGCGCAGTCGCTTGTTGAGACCCCGTCGGGCGACAACTCGCCCTAGATGGCACAATCTGTGCATGGAACGCGACAGCCAACTCGAGCTCTACGAGGCAGTCGCCGCCCGATTGAAGGAAGCGCACAGAAGGGTGCGCGAACTGCAAGTCCCGGAGGGCGTAAGGATGGCGCTGTCCCGGAAGCTGCTGGTCGTCACGGCCGCGGCGAAGCACGATCTCGCGGACGCGGCAACGCGTCTGGACCGGTTGATGAAGGACCTCGACGAGGGCCGATTCCCTGAAGACGACTGACGCCAGAACTCCGCAACGGAACTACCACGTTGCGGCACTAGGGTGATTAGCCCGTTTCGTGTTTGATTTGCGGTATATACATGCCTAACGTGCGAAAAAGCTTGAACACTTTCGTTCTGGCAATGTCTCCGAAGGGGAAGACGTGAACAAGGCGCAGCTCGTAGAAGCGATTGCCGACAAGCTCGGCGGCCGTCAGCAGGCCGCGGACGCTGTCGACGCGGTGCTGGACGCGATCGTGCGTGCCGTGGTCGGCGGGGACCGGGTTTCGGTCACCGGCTTCGGTTCGTTCGAGAAGGTCGACCGTCCGGCCCGGTACGCGCGTAACCCGCAGACGGGTGAGCGTGTGCGGGTCAAGAAGACCTCGGTTCCGCGTTTCCGTGCGGGCCAGGGCTTCAAGGACCTGGTCAGCGGCTCGAAGAAGCTCCCCAAGGGAGGCGAGGTCTCCGTCAAGAAGGCGCCCAAGGGCAGCCTTTCCGGCCCCTCGGCCACCATCTCCAAGACCGCCGGCAAGAAGGCCGCCGCCAAGAAGACCTCCGCCGCCGCGGCGAAGAAGGCGGCCGCGGCCAAGAAGACCACCCCGGCGAAGAAGACCACCGCCACCGCGGCGAAGAAGACCACCGCCACCAAGACCGCGAGCGCCGCCAAGAAGACGGCCACCGCGAAGAAGGCGACGCCGGCGAAGACCACCACCACCGCCGCCGCGAAGAAGACCACCGCGAAGAAGACCGCCCCGGCGAAGAAGGCCACGGCGAAGAAGGCGCCGGCGAAGAAGACCACCGCGCGCAAGACCACTCCCGCCAAGAAGACCACCACCGCCCGCAAGAAGTAAGCGGCGCAGGGTCATAGGGCCACTCACACGCCGGGCCGGGCTCCCCCTGGGGAGCCCGGCCCGCGGCGTTGAGCCGGTCGTCAGAAGGTCTGCAGCGTCACCAGCGTGATCCGCGGCCCGCCGGACCCGGTCTCCGTCTCGATCCGTACCCGCTGCCCCGGACGCAGCAGCCGCAGCCCGCCCGCGTCGAAGGCGTCCGCCCCGAACTCCAGCGGGGTGCCGTCGTCGAGCAGCACACTTCCGCTGCGGGTCTCGGGGTCGTAGGTGTACGCGGTCGCCTGCATGGCCGCAGCCTATCCGGCCGCGTGATCCCAGTGGGCCGCCGTCCGCGGACCGACCCCCAGCGCGAGCGCGGCCGCCAGATCCTCGCCGGTGTCCACGTCCCGGCGCACCGAATCCACCCCCGCCAGCCGTATTTCCACCGCCCCCGACGACAAATGCCGCCGCCGTGAGGCTCCGCCGAAAGCGGGGGACAATTCCACGCCCGGCCCCGCCGAGAGGAATGTCGTACCGATTTCCGCGGCGTCCGCCAGAAATGTACGCGGGAATTTACCGGCCTCCTGGAGCACCCGGGCCAGCTCCGCCGGACGCAACGCGGGAAGGTCCGCGTTCAGGGCCGCCACCCGGGCCCGCGCCCGCTCCTCGCGCAGGGTGCGAGCCCCGTGGGCGAGGGCCGCGTTGAGACCGGCGGCGGGCGAGTCCGGCACGATCCGCGCGCCCAGCGCCGCGAGCACCGCCGCCGCCTCCTGATCGTCCGTGACGACCGCCACATCCCGCACCCGCGGACATTCCAGCGCCGCGGCCACCGTGTCCTGCGCGAACGCCAGCGCGAGCCGCGGCCGCAGCCGCGCACCCGCCGCCGCGGCGAGCCGGCTCTTCGCCCGCGCGAGGGGCTTCAGGGGAACGACCAGCGACCAGCCGCCATCCGGATCGGTGTTCATCGGGGCCATTGTGACCCCGCTCGTGGTCAGGCTGTCCGGCGGGAGCCGCGGCCCGGGGCGTACGGTGTTCTCGACAGACCAGGAGCACGGGGCGACACTTGGCCCCCTGCAACCCAGTCCCAGAGGAAGGTGTCCGAGTGTCCCGCCGCAGAATCGGCTTCTGGTACCGCCTGGCGGCGGTCATCGCTAAACCGCCACTGGTGGTTCTGTTCAAACGGGACTGGCGCGGCACGGAACACATTCCCGACGACGGCGGATTCCTCACCGTCGTCAACCACAACTCTTATCTGGACCCTCTGTCCTACGCGCACTACCAGTACAACACCGGCCGCGTTCCGCGTTTTCTCGCCAAGGCCGGCCTCTTCAAGGGATCGTTCGTCGGCATGATGCTGCGCGGCACCGGACAGATCCCCGTCTACCGCGAGACCACCGACGCGCTGAACGCCTTCCGCGCCGCCGTCGAGGCCATCGAGCGCGGCGAGTGCGTCGCCTTCTACCCCGAGGGAACCCTCACCCGCGACCCCGACATGTGGCCGATGGCCGGCAAGACCGGCGCCGCCCGCGTCGCCCTGCTCACCAAGGCCCCGGTCATCCCGGTCGCCCAGTGGGGCGCGAACCTCGCGATGCCCCCGTACGCCAAGGAGAACAAGCTCAACCTGTTCCCGCGCAAGACGCTGATCGTCCAGGCCGGCCCGCCCGTCGACCTCTCCCGGTTCCACGACAAGGAGCCGACGCCCGAGGTGCTGCGCGAGGCGACCGAGGTCATCATGGCCGCGATCACCGCACTCCTGGAGGACGTACGCGGGGAGAAGGCCCCCGCCGAACCGTACGACCACCGCAAGGCACGGCTGGAACAGCGGCGCAAGGCCGCCGGAGAGGGCATGAAGTGACCAAGGCAGCCGTCTTCGGTACGGGCTCGTGGGGCACCGCCTTCGGCATGGTGCTCGCCGACGCGGGCTGCGAGGTGACCCTCTGGGGCCGCCGCGCCGAACTCGCCGACGCGATCAACACCACCCGCACCAACCCCGACTACCTCCCGGGCGTCGAACTCCCGGTGGGCGTCCGGGCCACCACCGACCCCGCGGAGGCCGCCCACGGCGCCGACTTCACCGTCCTCGTCGTGCCCTCGCAGACGCTCCGCGCCAACCTCGCCGAGTGGGCTCCCGAGCTGGCGCCCGACACCGTCCTCGTCTCCCTCATGAAGGGCGTCGAACTCGGCACCGCCAAGCGCATGAGCGAGGTCATCACCGAGGTCGCCGACGTCCCCGTGGAGCGCGTCGCCGTCCTCACCGGCCCCAACCTGGCCAAGGAGATCGCCGCCCGGCAGCCCGCCGCCGCCGTCGTCGCCTGCGCCGACGAATCCGTCGCCCAGCGGCTCCAGACCGCCTGCATGACCCCCTACTTCCGCCCGTACACCAACACCGACGTCGTCGGCTGCGAACTCGGCGGCGCGGTCAAGAACGTCATCGGCCTCGCCGTCGGCATCGCCGACGGCATGGGCCTCGGCGACAACTCCAAGGCCACCCTCATCACCCGCGGCCTCGCCGAGACCACCCGCCTCGGCCTCGCCATGGGCGCCGACCCGCTCACCTTCTCCGGCCTCGCGGGACTGGGCGACCTGGTCGCCACCTGCTCCTCCCCGCTCTCCAGGAACCACACCTTCGGTACCAACCTCGGCCGCGGCATGACCCTCCAGGAGACCATCGCCGCGACCAAGCAGACCGCCGAGGGCGTCAAGTCCTGCGAGTCGGTCCTCGACCTGGGCCGCCGCCACGGCGTCGACATGCCGATCACCGAGACCGTCGTGTCGATCGTCCACGAGGGCAAGCCGCCGATCGTCGCCCTGAAGGAACTGATGTCCCGCAGCGCCAAGTCCGAGCGCCGCTGAGCCCGTCGCGGGAGCCCCGTTGGGCCGGACGCGCGGGCCGCACCGGGGCTCTCCAGCACGTCGGAGACGCAAGGTACGCTCAACGCGATATGAGCGAGAACACCCAGAGCCCCCGCAAGCCGCGCGTGGCCGTCGTCTTCGGCGGACGCAGCTCGGAGCACGCCATCTCCGTGGTCACCGCCGGTGCCGTCCTGCGCGCCATCGACCGGGACAAGTACGACGTGCTGCCCATCGGCATCACCACCGACGGGCGCTGGGCGCTGACCGCCGACGCCCCCGAGCGGATGGCCATCGCCGAGCGCTCCCTGCCGAACGTCTCCGACCTGGCCGAGTCGGAGCACGGCGGTGTCGTCCTCTCCGTCGACCCCGCCAACCGCGAGGTCGTGTACACCGAGCCCGGCGCGGTGCCGCGGGCCCTCGGCGAGGTCGACGTCGTCTTCCCCATGCTCCACGGCCCGTACGGCGAGGACGGCACGCTCCAGGGTCTCCTGGAACTCTCCGGAGTCCCCTACGTCGGCGCGGGCGTCCTCGCCTCCGCCGTCGGCCAGGACAAGGAGTACATGAAGCGGGTGTTCACCTCCTTCGGGCTGCCCGTCGGCCCGTACGAGGTCATCCGGCCCCGCGAGTGGGAGCAGAACCCGGCCGCCGCCCGCAAGAAGATCGTCGAGTTCGCCGCCGAGCACGGCTGGCCCCTCTTCGTGAAGCCCGCCCGTGGCGGCTCCTCCATGGGGATCACCAAGGTCGACGACCTCTCCGGCCTGGACGAGGCCATCGAGGAGGCCCGCCGCCACGACCCCAAGATCCTCGTCGAGTCGCTGCTGCGCGGCCGCGAGATCGAATGCGGCGTCCTGGAGTTCGAGGACGGCCCCCGCGCCAGCGTGCCCGCCGAGATCCCGCCCGTCACCGACCACGACTTCTACGACTTCGAGGCGAAGTACATCGACTCGGCGTCCGGGATCGTGCCCGCGCCGATCGGCGACGAGGCCACGGCGGAGGTGCAGCGTCTCGCCGTCGCCGCCTACGAGGCCGTCTCCTGCGAGGGCCTGGTCCGCGCCGACTTCTTCCTCACCGAGGACGGCGACTTCGTCATCAACGAGATCAACACCATGCCCGGCTTCACGCCGATCTCCATGTACCCGCGGATGTGGCAGGAGAGCGGCGTGGAGTACCCCGAGCTGGTCGACCGGCTGATCCAGGCCGCGCTGACCCGCTCCACGGGCCTGCGCTGACGCGCGCGCTCCGCGGCCGGCCGGCCGGCCGGCCGCGGAGCGGCACGATGCGGGCGGCCGGCCCGGGCCCGCCCGCACGGACACGGCTCAGAGGCTGTCCGGGACCGTCTTCTCGACCGGCGCGGCGAGATCCGTGAGCGGACCGACGTCGTGCGCGTACCGCTCGTCCAGGGACACCTCGACGTACGCCTTCCGGTACGTCGTGGTGAAGCGGGGGCCGTCGCCCTCCCGGCGCTCGTACAGCCAGTTCACGCCGTCGGCCTCGATCCCCTGAGCCTGTGGATCGTTCATCTTCTCGGGCCGGGGGACGCCGCAGCGCAGTACGATCGCCGCGTCCCCCCATCCGGCGGTGAGCTCGGACTCCGGCTCCGGATCGTTCCGTTCCAGGCCCGCCACGGTGTCGGGGAGCTCCTTCGCCAGAGCCTGGCAGAAGGCGGCCTCCTCGACCGGAGGGCTGGGAACCGGGGCCGACGCCTTCGCGTCCGTGGAGGAGCAGCCGGCGGCGCACAGCAGCAGCACGGCTGCCGCCGCGGCGGCGGGCAGGCCGAAGGGCCGGTGGGAAGACATCACCGGCCAAGGGTAGACGGGGGCTACAGATGCACGACCGGGCAGGTGAGGGTGCGCGTGATGCCGTCCACTTGCTGGACCTTGGCGACCACCATGCGGCCGAGTTCGTCGACCGTGTCGGCCTGGGCGCGGACGATCACGTCGTACGGGCCCGTCACGTCCTCCGCCTGGATCACCCCCGGGATCTTGGCGATGGTCTCGGCGACGGTCGACGCCTTGCCCACCTCGGTCTGAATAAGGATGTACGCCTGTACCACGGAACCTCCAGGGCGGCCACGAGGATCTTGTGGGAGAAAGGGACGCCACGGTACCGCGTCGCCGAGGGCCGCGGGGAGACCTGCGCGTCCCGAGGCGCCCACAGTGTGGCGTACGCACGACAGAAGTTGACGGTCTACTTGACGGTATCTGGCGCAGTGACGGCTCGCGACCCGCGGTCGGCGCGCACGGCCGGCACGACAACACGAGGTGAGACGCGGTGAAGGGCACAGTCGGCGAGTTGGGCGAGTTCGGGCTCATCAGGGAGCTCACGTCCCGGCTCACCTCCACCCCGGCGGTACGGATCGGGCCGGGCGACGACGCCGCGGTCGTCTCCGCGCCCGACCGGCGCGTGGTGGCCAGCACGGACATCCTCCTCGAAGGGCGTCACTTCCGCCGCGACTGGTCGACGGCGTACGACGTCGGCCGGAAGGCGGCCGCGCAGAACCTGGCCGACATCGCAGCGATGGGCGCCGTTCCCACCGCCCTCCTGCTGGGGCTCGTCGTCCCCGCCGAACTTCCCGTCACCTGGCCCGTCGAACTCATGGACGGCCTGCGCGACGAGTGCCAGGTCGCGGGCGCGGCCGTGGTCGGCGGCGACGTCGTCCGCGGTGACACGATCACGGTCGCCATCACCGCCCTCGGCGACCTGCGCAACCACGACCCGGTCACCCGGGGCGGCGCGCAGCCCGGTGACGTCGTGGCCTACACCGGCTGGCTCGGCTGGTCCGCGGCCGGCTACGCGGTCCTCTCCCGGGGCTTCCGCTCGCCCCGCGCCTTCGTCGAGGCCCACCGCAGGCCGGAGCCGCCCTACCACGCCGGCCCCGCCGCCGCCGGGCTCGGCGCCACCGCCATGTGCGACGTCAGCGACGGGCTCATCGCCGACCTCGGCCACATCGCCGAGGCCAGCAAGGTCCGCATCGACCTGCGCTCCGGCCTCATCGACATCCCGACCCAGATGAACGACATCGGCCAGGCCGTCGGCGTGGACCCGCTCCAGTGGGTGCTCACCGGTGGCGAGGACCACGCCATCGTCGCCACCTTCCCGCCGGACGTGAAGCTGCCGGCCCGCTGGAAGGTCATCGGCGAGGTCCTCAACCCCTCGGCGCTGCCCCAGGTGACCGTGGACGGGGCGCCCTGGCACAGCACGGGCGGCTGGGACCACTTCGGGGAGACCGAGTGACCAGGGCGAGCGGACCGGGCGGAGCGGCCGGGACACGGCCGCCACTGGTCCTCACCGTCGCCGGATCGGACTCCGGAGGCGGCGCGGGCGTCCAGGCCGACCTGAAGGCCATGCTCGCCCTCGGCGTCCACGGCATGAGCGTGATCACCGCCGTCACCGCCCAGAACTCCCGGGGCGTCCACGGAGCCTGGGAGCTGCCCGAGGAGGCCGTACGCGCCCAGTACCGCGCCGTCGTCGACGACATCGGCGTCCAGGCGGTGAAGACCGGCATGCTGGCCTCCGCGACGCTGGTGGAGACCGTCGCGGAGCTGCTCGCGGGGACGGACGCGCCGGTGGTCGTCGACCCCGTGGGCGTCTCCAAGCACGGGGACGCACTGCTCGCGGTCTCCGCGCTCGAATCCGTACGCAAGCGGCTGCTGCCGGTCGCGACCGTCGCCACGCCCAATCTGGACGAGGTGGCGCAGCTCACAGGCGTGCGCGTGGTCCAGGAGGCCGACATGCGCGTCGCGGCCGAGGCGATCCTGGCCCACGGCCCGCGCTGGGCGCTGATCAAGGGCGGGCACCTGCCCACCGGCGAGGGCGCCGTCGACCTGCTCACGGACGGCGCCGAGGAGCACTGGCTGCGGGCGCCGCGGCACGACAACCGGCACACGCACGGCACGGGCTGCACCCTCGCCTCCGCGGTCGCCTCGGGGCTCGCGAAGGGACTGCCGGTGCCGGAGGCGGTGCGGCAGGCGAAGGAGTACGTGACCGGGGCCATCGCGGCGGGCTTCGCCCTGGGCGCCGGCATCGGCCCGGTCGACCACGGCTGGCGCTTCCGCTAGAACCGGGAGCGGCCGCCGGTCGGGCCCGCTCCCGCGGGCCCGACCCCGGGCACACCGGCGCGTCCCGGCACACCGGCCTGCCTCAGGGCATGGCAAAAGGCCGGTTCACCAAGGTGAACCGGCCTTTCAAGGCAACCGCAGGGGCTGCGCTACGACGAAACGTCGGCGTTAGCGCGAGACCTTGCCGGCCTTGATGCACGAGGTGCAGACGTTGAGCCGCTTCGGCGTCCGACCGACCACTGCACGCACGCGCTGGATGTTCGGGTTCCAGCGACGGGACGTACGGCGGTGCGAGTGCGAAATGTTGTTGCCGAAGCCCGGCCCCTTGCCGCAGACGTCGCAGTTGGCAGCCACGGGTCACTCCAAAGACTTCAGATTTACAGTGAAATCCGGCGCACCGGAATCAGAGTTCTGAAGTGGCTTGCCGGGGGAATGGCCCGACTCTCGCCGGGCAACCGAAGCAGCATACAACGGCTGCTCCCGTGGAACGAAACTACCACGATCGCCCCGGCCCCCGCCCCGGCCCCCGGCCCCGAGCGGTCTACCCTGCGAGGCAGCCAGCCGCTCAAGGAGGACCACCAGGTGCCGCAGACCGCGCAGACCCTCGACGCCGCAGCGGTCCGATCCTGGTGCGTACGGGCACTCGAGGCGCTCGGCCGGGAGCGCGAGGAGATCGACGCGATCAACGTCTATCCGGTCGCCGACGGGGACACCGGCACCAACCTCTACCTGACCGTGGAATCCGCCGCCCAGGCCGTCGAGGCGGTCTTCGCGGCCGGCGCCGGAGGGGATCCGGACGGCTCCGTCGACCCCGCGGCCGCCATACGCGCCATGGCGCACGGCGCCCTCATCGGCGCCCGCGGCAACTCCGGGACGATCCTCTCCCAGCTGCTGCGGGGCATGGCCTCCGTCCTCGCGGACGGCCGTGACGGGGATCACCTGGCCCGGTCGCTCACGGCCGCGGCCATCGCCGCGCGCCAGGCGGTCGCCCACCCCGTCGAAGGCACCATCCTGAGCGTGGCCCACGCGGCGGCCGAGTCCTGTGCCGCCGGAGGAAGCCTCGTGACGGTGGCCAGAGGGGCGTACGAGGGGGCCAGGACGGCCCTGGAGGCGACCCCCGGGCAACTCGCCGTGCTCGAACGCGCCGGGGTCGTGGACGCCGGCGGGCGGGGTCTCGTCGCCGTCCTCGGCGCGCTGGTGGAGGCGGTGTCCGGCGAGGCGCAGCGGCGCCCCGGGCGCCCGAGCCGCCCCCTCGTGGCCGAGGAGTGCGCGGCGGAGGACGACCGCCCGGGGCCCGCCTTCGAGGTGATCTACCTCCTGGAGGCCTCCGACGAGGCGGTGGAACGGCTGCGCACCCGGCTCGACGGGCTGGGGGACTCGCTCGTCGTCGTGGGCGGCGACGGGCTGTGGAACGTCCACGTCCACGTCGACGACGCGGGCGCGGCGGTCGAGGCGGGCGTGGAGGCGGGCCGCCCGTACCGCATCCGGATCACCCACTTCGCGGGCGCGGCCCCGCGCGAGCAGGCACAGCGCGCCGTGGTCGCCGTGGTCCCGGGCGACGGCATCGCGGGCCTGTGCGAGGAGGCCGGCGCCACCACCGTGCTCGCCCGCCCCGGCCACCCGCCGGCCAGCGGCGACCTGGTGGACGCCATCCGGCGTGCGCACGCCCGCGAGGTCGTCCTCCTGCCGAACGACACCGACCTGCGCCACACGGCGGGCGCCGCGGCCGAACAGGTCCGCGCCGAGGGCATCCGGGTCGCCCTGATCCCCACCCGCGCCGCCGTCCAGGGCATCGCGGCCCTCGCCGTCCACGAACCGGAGCGCCGCTTCGACGAGGACGTGGTGGCGATGACCGCGGCCGCCGGCGCGACCCGCTACGCCGAACTGGCCGTCGCCGAACGCCAGTCGTTCACCTCGGCGGGCGTGTGCCAGGCCGGCGACGTCCTCGGCCTCATCGAGGGGGACGTGGCCGTCATCGGCCAGGACCTGACCACGACGGCACGGACGGTCCTGGACCGCATGCTGTCGGCGGGCGGCGAACTGGTCACCCTGATCGTCGCGAACGACACCCCGGACTCCCTGGCGGCCGCCCTCGAACACCACGTCCGCGACACCTACTTGGCGGTCGACACCACGGTCTACCACGCGGGCCCCGGCGCGCCCGCGCTCCTCATCGGAGTGGAGTAGACCCGGCCTCCGAACGCACCCCGCCACGCCGACCCGCCCCCGCTCGTCCACAGCCTGCGGGACGGTTGTCGGTCCCGTGGTGTGCAATGGATCGCGTGCCCGCGCTCGACGAACCACTGACCACACTGCCCGAGGGGAGCCGCCGTGCTGCTCGGTGACCCGCTCAAGAACGTCCTCGGAGCCGCCACCGCCAAGGTGATGGCCGACCATCTCGACCTGCACACGGTCGGCGACCTGCTCCACCACTACCCCCGGCGCTACGCCGAACGCGGCGAGCTGACCGCCCTCGCCGACCTGCCCCTGGACGAGCACGTCACGGTCGTGGCGCAGGTCGCCGACGCCCGGGTGCTGACCTTCAACAAGGGAGGGCGGGGCAAGGGCCAGCGCCTCGAGGTCACGATCACCGACGGCAGCGGCCGGATGCAGCTGGTCTTCTTCGGCCGGGCGGTCTTCTTCCACCAGAAGGAGCTGCTGCCCGGCAGGCGCGGGATGTTCGCGGGCAAGGTGGGGCTCTTCAACCGCAAGCTCCAGCTCTCCCACCCCGAGTACAAACTCCTCGACGCCGACACCGGCGACGAGCAGGTCAAGGCCTTCGCGAGCGAGCTGCTGCCGCTCTACCCCGCCTGCAAGCAGCTGGAGTCCTGGACCATCGAGCAGTCTGTTTCGATCGTCCTCGACTCTCTGGCCGCCACCGGCTGGGCCGGGCTCGCCGACCCGCTGCCGCCCGCCCTCCGCGAGGGCCGCGGCCTCGCGGACCTGCCCGAGGCGCTGCGGAAGGTCCACCGCCCCCGCACCAAGGCCGACATCGAGGACGCCCGGCAGCGGCTGAAGTGGGACGAGGCGTTCGTCCTCCAGGTCGCGCTCGCCCGCCGCCGTTTCGCGGACACCCAGCTGCCCGCCGTCGCCCGCCGCCCCGCCTCCGACGGCCTCCTCGACGCCTTCGACGCCAAGCTCCCCTTCACCCTCACCGACGGACAGAAGAAGGTCTCCACGGAGATCTTCGACGACCTCGCCACCGAACACCCGATGCACCGCCTCCTCCAGGGCGAGGTCGGGTCGGGCAAGACCATGGTGGCCCTGCGGGCCATGCTCGCCGTCGTCGACGCGGGCGGCCAGGCCGCCATGCTCGCCCCCACCGAGGTCCTCGCCCAGCAGCACCACCGCTCGATCACCGAGATGATGGGCGAGCTGGCCGAGGGAGGGACACTCGGCGGCGCCGAGCACGCCACCAAGGTCGTGCTCCTCACCGGCTCCATGGGCGCGGCCGCCCGGCGCCACGCCCTGCTCGACCTCGTCACCGGCGAGGCCGGCATCGTCATCGGCACCCACGCCCTGATCGAGGACAAGGTGAAGTTCCACGACCTCGGCCTGGTCGTCGTCGACGAGCAGCACCGCTTCGGCGTGGAACAGCGCGACGCCCTGCGCGGCAAGGGAAAGCAGCCTCCGCACCTGCTGGTCATGACCGCCACGCCCATCCCGCGCACGGTCGCCATGACCGTCTTCGGCGACCTGGAGACCTCCGTCCTGGACCAGCTGCCCGCCGGGCGCTCCCCGATCGCCAGCCACGTCGTCCCCGCCGCCGACAAACCGCACTTCCTCACCCGCGCCTGGGACCGCGTCCGCGAGGAGGTGGAGAAGGGCCACCAGGCGTACGTCGTCTGCCCGCGCATCGGCGACGGCGAGGACGACCCCAAGGCGAAGAAGAAGCCCTCCGCCGAGGACGAGGCCGAGAAGCGCCCGCCGCTCGCCGTCCTCGAGGTCGCCGAGAAGCTCGCGGCCGGACCGCTCGCCGGACTGCGCGTCGAGGTCCTGCACGGCCGGATGCACCCCGACGACAAGGACGGTGTCATGCGCCGCTTCGCCGCCGGCGAGGCCGACGTACTCGTCGCGACCACCGTCATCGAGGTCGGCGTCAACGTCCCCAACGCCACCGCCATGGTGATCATGGACGCGGACCGCTTCGGCGTCTCCCAGCTCCACCAGCTGCGCGGCCGCGTCGGCCGCGGCTCCGCCCCGGGCCTCTGCCTCCTGGTCACCGAGATGCCCGAGGCGAGCCCCGCCCGGCAGCGCCTGGGCGCCGTCGCCTCCACCCTCGACGGCTTCGAGCTCTCCCGCATCGACCTCGAGCAGCGCCGTGAGGGCGACGTCCTCGGCCAGGCCCAGTCCGGCGTCCGCTCCTCGCTCCGGATGCTCACCGTCATCGACGACGAGGACGTCATCACCGCCGCCCGCGAGGAGGCCACCGCGATCGTCCTCGCCGACCCGGAGCTGACCGCCCACCCCGAGCTGCGCACCGCCCTGGACGCCCTCCTGGACAAGGAGCGGGAGGAGTTCCTGGAGAAGGGGTGACCGCACACCCCGTCCACCGGCCATATCGTGGATGCACAGACCCCGAGTCCCGAGAGAAACGACAAGGACCTCAGATGACCCGCGTGATCGCCGGCACCGCCGGCGGACGCCGACTGGCCGTGCCGCCCGGCACCGGCACCCGCCCCACCTCCGACCGGGCGCGCGAGGGCCTCTTCTCCACCTGGGAGGCGCTCCTCGGCACCCTGGACGGCACGCGGGTCGCCGACCTCTACGCCGGCTCGGGCGCCGTCGGCCTGGAGGCGCTGTCGCGGGGCGCCGCCCACGCCCTCCTGGTCGAGGCCGACACCCGCGCCGCCAAGACCGTCCGGGACAACGTCCGCTCCCTGGGACTGCCCGGCGCGGAGGTGCGCACCGGCAAAGCGGAACAGATCGTGACGGGACCGGCCCCCGCCGCCCCCTACGACCTCGTCTTCCTCGACCCCCCGTACGCCGTCCCGGACGACGATCTCCGGGAGATCCTCCTCACACTCCGCTCCGGGGGCTGGATCGGCGACGACGCGCTCGTCACCGTGGAGCGCAGCACCCGAGGCGGGGAATTCGCCTGGCCGGCCGGTTTCGAGCCACTGCGGGCCCGCCGCTACGGCGAGGGAACGTTTTGGTACGGTCGCGCCGCCTCACCGTGCGAAGACGCACGATGACCGGACCGGAGAGCGAGGGACCCACGTTGCGCCGCGCCGTCTGTCCGGGGTCATTCGACCCCATCACCAACGGACATCTCGACATCATCGCCCGCGCTTCCAAGCTGTACGACGTCGTACACGTCGCGGTGATGATCAACCAGTCCAAGAAGGGCCTGTTCACCGTCGAGGAGCGGATCGAGCTGATCCGTGAGGTGACCGCCGACTTCGGCAACGTCGAGGTCGAGTCCTTCCACGGTCTCCTCGTCGACTTCTGCAAGCAGCGCGACATCCCCGCCATCGTCAAGGGCCTGCGCGCGGTCAGCGACTTCGACTACGAGCTGCAGATGGCGCAGATGAACATCGGCCTCTCGGGCGTCGAGACCCTGTTCGTCCCCACCAACCCCACCTACAGCTTCCTGTCGTCCTCGCTGGTCAAGGAGGTCGCGGCCTGGGGCGGCGACGTCTCCCACCTGGTGCCCGAAGCCGTCCTCGGCAGCCTCACCGAGCGCCTCGCCGCACAGCGCGGCCGGCAGTGACCCGGACGGCACAGCGCGCCACCGCCGCTGACAGACCGTCACCCGGTGTCGGACGGGGGACGACTGCCCTTACAGTCGTCCCGTCCGTCTCCATCCAGCTGTAGAGAGTGGCGAGCACCCGGTGGACGTGCAGAAGAAGCTCGACGAGATCGTCTCGACGGTCACAAACGCCCGCTCCATGCCCATGTCGGCGTCCTGCGTCGTCAACCGGGCCGAGCTGCTCGCCCTGCTCGAAGAGGTGCGGCAGGCCCTGCCCGGCTCCCTGGCCCAGGCCCAGGAGCTCCTCGGCGGCCGGGAGCAGATGGTCGAGCAGGCCCGCCAGGAGGCCGAGCGGATCATCGAGGCCGCCCACGCCGAGCGCGGCTCGCTGATCTCCGACACCCAGGTCGCCCGCCGGTCCCAGGACGAGGCGGAGCGGATCCTCGCCGAGGCCCGCCGCGAGGCCGAGGAGATCCGGGCCGAGGCCGACGACTACGTCGACTCCAAGCTCGCCAACTTCGAGGTCGTCCTCAACAAGACCATCGGCTCCGTCGACCGCGGCCGCGAGAAGCTGCTCGGCCGCGGCCCCGGACTCGACGAGCAGGGCTACGCCGACGAGGACGCCCCCGAGTACAGCGCCGACCCGCAGACCCTGATCCACCGCGCGGACGAGTACGTCGACGCCAAGCTCGGCGCGTTCGAGGCGGTGCTCTCCAAGACCCTGGAGGCGGTCGGCCGCGGCCGGCAGAAGCTGCACGGCCGGATCGCCACCGACGACCTCGGCGCCCACATGGCGGCCCAGGACGCGGCCGGCGGCCCGGTGCACACCAGCGACGCGGACTACCTCGCCGGACTGGCGGAACTGTCCGACCCCGAGCCGGTGAGCCGCCAGGTCCCGCAGCAGGCCCCGCACATCCCGGCCCAGCACCCCGACCCGTACGCCACGGGCTCCCACGCCGTGACCTACGGCGAGCAGTCCCAGGAGGCCTACCCCGGCTCCGCCGGGGCGGCGGCCTACGCGGCCCCCGTCTACGAGAACCAGGACCCGTACGCGTACCAGAACCAGGACCCGTACGCGTACCAGCAGCCCTACGGCTACGACCAGCAGCCGCAGGTCCAGGCCCACCAGGCGCCGCAGCCGCAGGCGGCCGCGCTCGACGAGACCAGCTTCTTCGACACGAGCATGATCGACCTGGAGCAGCTGCGCCGGTACGAGCAGGGGCACTGAGCCCCGGAGCGCCACGGGCCCGGATTGGGCCCTGAGCGAAGCGTCCAGTATCCTGGCTCTTCGGTCGCGCGTATGCCCGCGATCCACGCTGCCCGCTTCGTCCTCCGACGCGAACACGGCAGCCGTCTCACGATCCGAAAGCAGGAAGAACCCTGAGCACGCGCCTCGACCACCGCAATCCCCTCGTGTTCGACACACACGAGCTGGGGCGGCGTCCTGGTGCCCTCCAGCGGATCTCCCGCTCGGTCACGGCCCCCGCCGACTTCGGTGTCGAAGGGGTCATCAGCGTGCCGGAGGGCGCGCCGGTGGAAATCGATCTCCGTCTCGAATCGGTCATGGAAGGGGTGCTTGTCACAGGCACCGCCCGTGCATCGGCCGAGGGGGAGTGCGTAAGGTGTCTGGAGCCCGTCGAGCTCGAGCTCGACGTGGATTTCCAGGAGATGTTCTCGTACCCCGACTCCGACGACCGGGGCCGCTCCAAGGCGGCCGCGGACGACGAAGCCGAGGCTGACGAGGACATGATCCCCCTCGAGGACGGCATGTTCGACCTCGAACCCGTGCTGCGTGATGCGGTGGTGCTCGCACTGCCGATGCAGCCGGTGTGCCGGGAGGACTGTGCGGGTCTGTGTTCCGAATGTGGGACCAACCTGAACGACAATCCGGACCACCACCATGACGCCGTCGACATTCGTTGGGCGGCACTGCAGGGACTCGCCGGTTCGCTGGGAACCGGGGAGAAGGACAACATGAGCGGCGCCGAAGCGGGCGTCGACGAGAAGCAGGAGAAGTAGCCGTGGCTGTTCCGAAGCGGAAGATGTCGCGCAGCAACACGCGCCACCGCCGGTCGCAGTGGAAGGCTGCGGTCCCCACCCTGGTTTCGTGTGAGCGTTGCCAGGAGCCGAAGCAGCAGCACATCGCGTGCCCGAGCTGCGGCACCTACAACAAGCGCCAGGTCCTCTCGGTCTGAGTGGCTGGTGAGAGGCGCAATGTCTGAGTCCCACAAGTCGGACAACAAAACGGACAATGCCTCGTCCCACACGCTTCTGGAAGGGCGGCTCGGGTATCAGCTCGAGTCCGCCCTTCTGGTGCGTGCGCTGACCCATCGCTCGTACGCGTACGAGAACGGCGGTCTGCCCACCAACGAGCGTCTGGAGTTCCTCGGGGACTCCGTGCTCGGCCTGGTGGTCACGGACACGCTGTACCGCACCCACCCCGACCTGCCCGAAGGCCAGCTGGCCAAGCTGCGGGCCGCGGTGGTCAACTCGCGTGCGCTGGCGGAGGTGGGCCGCGGCCTCGAACTCGGCTCCTTCATCCGGCTCGGCCGGGGCGAAGAGGGCACGGGCGGCCGGGACAAGGCGTCCATCCTCGCCGACACCCTTGAAGCGGTGATCGGCGCGGTCTATCTCGACCAGGGTCTCGACGCGGCGTCCGAGCTGGTGCACCGGCTCTTCGACCCGCTGATCGAGAAGTCCTCGAACCTCGGCGCAGGACTGGACTGGAAGACCAGCCTCCAGGAACTGACCGCGGCCGAGGGCCTGGGTGTCCCGGAGTACCTCGTCTCCGAGACGGGCCCGGACCACGAGAAGATCTTCACTGCTGCCGCCCGCGTCGGTGGTGTCTCGTACGGCACCGGCACCGGCCGCAGCAAGAAGGAAGCGGAGCAGCAGGCCGCGGAGTCCGCGTGGCGTGCGATCCGCACGGCCGCGGACGAGCGCGTGGCGGCGGCGAAGGCCGCGGCCGAGTCGGGAACGGAAGAGATCGCCGACGTCTCTTCGCCCGCCGATCAGGCTTCCGCCTGAGGCCATCCCTTCCTGACGACCCCGCCCGGGACCCCGACGAGGGCCCGGGCGGGGTCGTCTCGCGTGCCCGGCGCCCGGGCCCGGGCTCTTCGAACCGGGCTCTCCGGCCGACGACTTCGGGCCCTCGCCCCGAGCCCCCGGCCCCCTCCCTCGCCCGGGCGGCGAACGCCCGGGCGGTAGGCTGCGTACGTCGTTCCCGTAAGCCCCTCCGGAGGAAGTCGCGTGCCCGAACTGCCCGAGGTCGAGGTCGTACGGCGCGGGCTCGAACGGTGGGTCGCCGAGCGGACCGTGGACGAGGTCGAGGTGCTGCACCCCCGGGCCGTGCGCAGGCACACGGCCGGCGGCGACGACTTCGCGGCGCGGCTCAAGGGCCACCGGTTCGGGACCGCGCGGCGGCGCGGCAAGTACCTCTGGATCCCGCTCGCCGACGCGGACGCCTCCGTCCTCGGGCACCTCGGCATGAGCGGCCAGCTGCTCGTCCAGCCCGAGACCGCGCCCGACGAGAAGCACCTGCGGATCCGCGTCCGGTTCGCCGACGAGCTCGGCACCGAACTGCGCTTCGTCGACCAGCGGACCTTCGGCGGGCTCTCGCTCCACGACAACACCCCCGACGGCCTGCCCGACGTCATCGGCCACATCGCGCGCGACCCGCTCGACCCGGCGTTCGACGACGCGGCCTTCCAGACCGCCCTGCGCCTGCGCCGTACGACCATCAAGCGCGCACTGCTCGACCAGTCGCTGATCAGCGGCGTCGGCAACATCTACGCCGACGAGGCGCTGTGGCGCGCCAAGCTGCACTACGAGCGGCCGACCGCCACCCTGACCCGTCCCCGCTCGGCCGAGCTGCTCGGTCATGTGCGGGACGTGATGAACGCGGCGCTCGCCGCGGGCGGGACCAGCTTCGACAGCCTCTACGTCAACGTCAACGGCGAGTCCGGCTATTTCGACCGCTCGCTGGACGCGTACGGGCGCGAGGACGAGCCGTGCCGCCGCTGCGGAACGCCGATGCGGCGCCGGCCCTGGATGAACAGGTCCAGCTACTTCTGCCCGCGCTGTCAGCGCCCGCCGCGCCTCGCCCTCTGAAGACCGCCGGCGGTCACGGAGCGGCCGGTGCCGCGCGCTCCGTGTCGTACTCCTCGCGCGCCGCGAGCACCTGCGGCATGCGGCCCTCGACCAGGTCGATCAGGCCGCGCAGGCGCTCGGCGATCTCCTGGCCGAGCGGGGTGAGGCGGTAGTCCACCCGAGGCGGGTTCGTCGGCTGGGCCTCGCGGTGGACGAGCCCGTCGCGCTCCAGCGCGTGCAGGGTCTGCGCCAGCATCTTCTCGCTCACCCCGTCGACCCGGCGGCGCAGCTCGTTGAAGCGGAACGAGCCTTCGTACAGCGCGCCCAGGGTCAGGCTGCCCCAGCGGCCCGTCACGTGCTCGAGCGTCTCGCGCGAGGTGCAGGCCCGGGCGAACACGTCGAACACCAGGTCGTCGCTCATGCCCTTCACCCTACTCGCGGCGCTGTCCAGGGGACAGCGCTCTCCCGTGGGAAGTGCCGACACGCGACGGCGCGGGTCGTGCCCGCGGCCTTCGCCGTGCGGGGCTGTCGGTGCCGCGTACTACCGTGCCGCCCGCAGCATCCTGTCGATCTTCGTCCGCCTGAGGAGCCACGATGTCCGGAACGACACCCGAGCCGCCCGCGCGGGACCCGCGCACCCTGATACCGGAATGCGCCGGCCTCGCCAGGGAAGCCGTCCTGCTCGCCCCGGAGCCCGGCGAGCCCGGTATGCGGGACAGCTCGCTGGGAGGCGGACTGCTGTGGCCCGCGGACGAGCCATGGCCCTACTGCGCGGAGGAGGACCACTGGACGTACGGGTCCGACCCGGGCAACCGCACCCCGATCGTGCCGGGCGCGGTGCCGATGGTGCCGGTCCTCCAGCTGTTCGCCCGGGACGTCCCCGGCTGGGATTTTCCGGAGGGCAAGGATCTGCTCCAGCTGGTGTGGTGCGCGCTGATCCACGACGGGCACGACGGTCTGGTGACGCCCCGGCTGTACTGGCGCACCGAGGCGGAGGTCATGGCCGGAGCGCTGCTGGCCGAGCACCCCGGGGTGAGCGAGGGGGAGTACGACGAGGACAACATGCCGCAGCCCTCGACCCTGTCCCCGCGGGTCGCGCGGGACTATCCCCGCTGGATCGATCTGCCCGCAAAGGCGCGGGAGAGCTGGGAACCGCGTCTGCGGTCGGACTCGGGCGGCTCGCTGTGGCCGGCCGACTCCCACCACGTCGGGACGAAGATCGGCGGCTGGCCCGCCTGGACGCAGTCCGCCGACTGGCCGGACTGCGACGGCGGGCACCGCATGGAACACCTGCTGACCGTCACCGGCGACATCCAGCTGGGCGACTGCGGCGGCGTCTACGTCTTCCACTGCCGGCGGTGTCCCGGCCTCCCGTGGGACTGGCGCTTCGACTGCTACTGACGGCCGAGGCCGACGGAGACCTCAGTAGCCGAAGTCCTGCGTCCACCACGGGCCGCCGTCCGCGAAGTGGACCCCGACCCCCAGCGTCTTGTAGTCGCAGTTGAGGATGTTCGCGCGGTGGCCGTCACTGGCCATCCACGACGCCATCACGGCGGCGGCGTCCGCCTGGCCGCGGGCGATGTTCTCGCCGCCGAGGCCGGATATGCCCGCCTGCTCGGCGCGCTCCCACGGCGTGGCGCCGTCCGGGTCGGTGTGGTCGAAGAAGCCGCGCCGGGCCATGTCCTCGCTGAAGGAGTCCGCCAGCGCCGTCAGCTCGGCGTCCGAACGGACGGGGGCGCAGCCCACCTGGGCCCGCTCCTCGTTGACCAGACGCACGACCTCGGCCTCCGCCGCCGCCTCACGGCCGGCCGGCGCCGGAGCCGTGGTAGGCGCGACCGGCTTCTCGGTCGTCGGGGCCGGCTTCGGCCGGGGCGGGGTCGCGGTCCTCGGCGCCTCGGCCGTCCGCGAGGGCTTCGCCGTCCGCGACGGCGGAGCGGCGGGCTTCTTCGGCTTCGGGGAGGCGGTCGTCTTCGACGGGGTCGGCGACGGCGTCGCGGACGGCGGGGCCGTCCGGGAGGCGGTGCCCTGACCCGGGCGCGCGGTCCCGGGGGCGGAGGCGGTGTCCGACGGGGTCGCCGAAGCGCCGCCCTGCGTCGTCAGCCGGGGCGCCTGCTGGGACTGGGGCTCCGAGCGCGTCTCGCCCGAGCCCACGCTGCCGACGGTGTAGGTCTCCCCGCCCGGGAGGAGGCCCGAGGCGACGGCGACCGCGCCGACCGCCACCGCGGCGGAGACGCCGAGCAGCCCGGTGCGTACGGGCGCGCTCCGCTTCTTGCGGCGGGCCCCCCGGTGCCGACGGTCCGCACCGGCCGCGTAGTCTTCTGCGGCGGGCACGGCGCCGGAACGACGATGGCGTCCCATCTGCTCTGCCTTCCTGACGACCTGTGCTGAGAACTTTGCTGATCTTTGCTTCTGTGGAGCAGTCGAACGGAGCACACCCATGTGGGTGAGGCTCGTTCGGTCGGGACTGTACGCCATGACGCGCGGGGGCGGTGGGCTCCCGAGACAATCGGCCCGTTAGCGTGCAGCCATGAACGAAGACGTACGGCTCACCGCCTGGGTGCGCGGCCGAGTACAGGGAGTGGGCTTCCGCTGGTTCACCAGGGCAAACGCTCTGGAGATCGGGGGCCTGGCCGGCTTCGCCCTCAATCTCGACGACGGCAGGGTGCAGGTCGTGGCCGAAGGGCCGAGTGAGAATTGCCACCGCCTGCTGGAGTGGCTCCGCTCCGACGACACACCCGGGCGCGTCGACGGCGTCACTGAGATCTGGGACACCCCGCGCGGCGGGTACGACGGCTTCGCCATCCGCTGAGGACGGTCTCCGAGGCGCTCCGCCCGGCGGTCCGCACGCCGCCCGGGCGGACGTTCGAGGAACGGCCCGTGACGTGGAAATGACCTGGTCGTTGCCGAGAAGGTCTTGCCTTGGAGGGCCGGTGGGGGAAGGATGATCTCGACAGCCCCCGAGGCACCGGGTCGCGAGGCGCCGCCGCATGGTTCGCGGCCGCTGCCCCACGGTTGCCCCTTGATGAGGGGCGTGATCGTGTTGACCGTCAAACTTTTTGGTGAGATTCTGGAAGCCCCGCGCACCTCAGCTGTTTGGCAGTGAGAACGGCACGACAAGCAGTACTGCCGAGCACCGCGGGTGCGAATCCCTCACGACCCACACCGCAATCGGTCGGTCACTCAGTGTGGAGGACCATCCATCATGGCAAAGGCGCTTCTCGGTTACGTCGGCGGCTCCGACCCGCGACTCCTCGCCGAGATGCGACGGCTTCAGCAGCGTGTCCAGGACCTCGAGTCCGAGCTTGTACGGATTCAGTCCGAGAACGACGCGCTCAACGCCGCCGCACAGCACGGAGACTCGCTGCTTCACGGCATCGACCTCGACGTACCCCAAGCGGAGCCTGCGCTCACCTGATGCAACAACCCGCAAGGGTGAGGTGAGAAACACTCTCGCTAGCACAGCTAGATATGCAAGGGACGCTTCGGCGTCCCTTCTTTCTTGCGCCCCCCATGGCCCGCCCTCCCCACCCTTCCTTGAGGGAGGGTGTGCCCTCCACCTTCCCAGGTGAAACGCGTGTGCACAGGTAGAGTCCTGGGGCGTGCATCTCAAGGCCCTGACACTCCGCGGTTTCAAGTCGTTCGCCTCCGCCACCACGCTGCGGTTCGAACCGGGGATCACCTGTGTCGTGGGACCCAACGGATCCGGCAAGTCCAACGTCGTGGACGCGCTCTCCTGGGTCATGGGCGAGCAGGGCGCCAAGTCGCTGCGCGGCGGCAAGATGGAGGACGTCATCTTCGCCGGCACGACGGGCCGCCCCCCGCTCGGCCGTGCCGAGGTCTCCCTGACGATCGACAACTCCGACGGCGCGCTGCCCATCGACTACGCCGAGGTCACCATCACCCGGATCATGTTCCGGGGCGGCAGCAGCGAATACCAGATCAACGGCGACACCTGCCGGCTGCTCGACATCCAGGACCTGCTCTCCGACTCGGGCATCGGCCGCGAGATGCACGTCATCGTCGGCCAGGGACAGCTCGACTCCGTCCTGCACGCCGACCCGATGGGACGCCGGGCCTTCATCGAGGAGGCCGCCGGCGTCCTGAAGCACCGCAAGCGCAAGGAGAAGGCGCTGCGGAAGCTGGACGCGATGCAGGCCAACCTCGCGCGCGTGCAGGACCTCACCGACGAACTGCGGCGCCAGCTCAAGCCCCTCGGCCGGCAGGCGGCGGTCGCCCGCCGCGCCGCCGTCATCCAGGCGGACCTCCGCGACGCCCGGCTGCGGCTCCTCTCGGACGATCTCGTACGGCTCCGTGAGGCGCTGAAGGCGGAGGTCGCCGACGAGGCCGCCCTGCTCGCCCGCAAGGAGGGCGCCGAGACGGAGCTGCGGGCCGCGCTCGCCACGGAGGCGGACCTCGAGGACGAGGTACGGCTGCTCGCCCCGCGGCTCCAGCGCGCCCAGGAGACCTGGTACGCGCTCTCCCAGCTCGCCGAGCGGGTGCGCGGCACCGTCTCGCTCGCCGACGCGCGGGTGAAGAGCGCCACGGCCCAGCCGCCGGAGGAGCGCCGGGGGCGCGACCCGGAGGACATGGAGCGCGAGGCGGCCCGCATCCGGGAGCAGGAGGCCGAGCTGGAGGCCGCCCTCGAAGCGGCCGAACGCGCCCTGGAGGACACGGTCGCCCACCGCGCCGAACTGGAGCGCGAGCTGGCGGCCGAGGAGCGGCGGCTCAAGGACGTCGCCCGGGCCATCGCCGACCGGCGCGAAGGCCTCGCCCGGCTGCACGGCCGGGTCAACGCGGCCCGTTCGCGCGCCGCCTCCGCCCAGGCCGAGATCGACCGGCTGGCCGCCGCCCGTGACGAGGCGGGGGAGCGGGCGGCCCTGGCCCAGGAGGAGTACGAGCAGCTGAGGGCCGAGGTCGACGGGCTCGACGCCGACGACACCGAACTGGGGGAGCGGTACGAGGCCGCCCGCCGCGATCTCGCCGACGCCGAGGCCGCGCTGACGGCGGCCCGCGACGCCGCGGCCGTCGCCGACCGCGCCCGCGCCGCGACGCGAGCCCGCCACGACACCCTCGCCCTCGGCCTGCGCCGCAAGGACGGGACGGGCGCGCTGCTCGCCGCCGGCGACGGCCTCACCGGTCTGCTCGGGCCCGCCGCCGAACTCCTCACCGTCACGCCCGGGTACGAGGTCCCGCTGGCCGCCGCCCTGGGCGCGGCGGCGGACGCGGTCGCCGTCACGGGGCCCTCCACGGCCGTCGAGGCGCTGCGCCTGCTGCGCAAGCAGGACGCGGGCCGGGCGGCGCTGCTGCTCACGGGAGCGCGGGAGCCGGCCGGGGCCGCCGTGCCCGCCGACGCCTCCCGGGCGTCCGGTCTCGTACGCGGCCCCGAGGAACTCATGGGCGCGGTACGGCGCCTGCTCGACGGGTTCGTCGTGGTCGGGACCCTGGAGGAGGCGGAGGCCCTCGTCCGCGCCCACCCCCACCTCACCGCCGTCACCGCCGAAGGCGACCTCCTCGGGGCGCACTTCGCGCAGGGCGGCTCCGCCGGGGCGCCGAGCCTGCTCGAAGTGCAGGCGTCCGTCGACGAGGCCGCCGCCGAGCTGGCGGAGCTGGCCGTGCGCTGCGAGGAGCTGACCGCCGTCCAGCACGAGGCGGGAGAGCGGCGCCGGGCCGCGGCCGCGCTCGTCGAGGAGCTGGCCGACCGCCGCCGTGCCGCCGATCGCGAGAAGTCCGCCGTGGCCCAGCAGCTCGGCCGTCTCGCGGGACAGGCCCGTGGCGCGGCGGGGGAGGCCGAACGGACCGCCGCGGCCGCCGGCCGCGCCCAGGAGGCGCTGGAGAAGGCGCTGGAGGAGGCCGAGGAGCTGGCCGAGCGGCTGCTCGTCGCCGAGGAGGCGCCGGCCGAGGAGGAGCCCGACACCTCCGTGCGCGACCGGCTGGCCGCCGACGGGGCCAACGCCCGCCAGACGGAGATGGAGGCGCGGCTCCAGCTCCGTACCCACGAGGAGCGGGTCCGGGGGCTCGCCGGTCGGGCCGACGCGCTCGACCGGGGCGCCCGTGCCGAACGGGAGGCCCGCGCCCGCGCGGAGCAGCGTCGCGCCCGGCTGCGCCACGAGGCGGAGGTGGCCGCCGCCGTGGCCGCCGGAGCCCGGCAGCTGCTGGCCCACATCGAGGTCTCCCTGGTCCGCGCCGAGCAGGAGCGCGCCCTCGCCGAGGCCGCCAAGGGCGCCCGTGAGCAGGGCCTGACCGCCGCCCGGGCCCGTGGCCGCGAGCTGAAGGCCGAGCTCGACAAGCTCACCGACTCCGTGCACCGCGGTGAGGTCCTCGGCGCCGAGAAGCGCCTGCGGATCGAGCAGCTGGAGACGAGGGCCCTGGAGGAGCTGGGTGTCGAGCCGGCCGGTCTGGTCGCGGAGTACGGCCCCCACCTGCCCGTACCGCCGTCACCGCCCGCCGAGGGCGAGACGTTGCCGGAGGACCCGGACCACCCGCGCAACCGGCCCCGCCCCTTCGACCGCGCCGAGCAGGAGAAGCGGCTCAAGGCCGCCGAACGGGCGTACCAGCAACTCGGGAAGGTGAATCCGCTCGCTCTGGAGGAGTTCTCAGCGCTGGAGGAACGCCACAACTTCCTCTCCGAGCAGCTGGAGGACCTGAAGAAGACCCGGGCCGATCTCCTTCAGGTGGTGAAGGAGGTCGACGTACGGGTCGAGCAGGTCTTCACCGAGGCGTTCCGGGACACCGCCCGCGAGTTCGAGGGCGTCTTCTCGCGGCTCTTCCCGGGGGGTGAGGGGCGCCTGGTCCTGACCGACCCCGACAACATGCTGACCACCGGCGTCGACGTCGAGGCCCGCCCGCCGGGCAAGAAGGTCAAGCGGCTCTCCCTGCTCTCCGGCGGCGAGCGTTCGCTGACCGCCGTGGCGATGCTCGTCTCGATCTTCAAGGCGCGGCCCAGCCCGTTCTACGTCATGGACGAGGTCGAGGCGGCCCTGGACGACACCAATCTCCAGCGGCTCATCCGGATCATGCGGGAGCTCCAGGAGTCCTCGCAGCTGATCGTGATCACCCATCAGAAGCGGACCATGGAGGTCGCGGACGCGCTGTACGGCGTTTCCATGCAGGGCGACGGGGTATCGAAGGTCATCAGCCAGAGGCTGCGGTAGCCCGCCTCATTCAATACTTGAACGCAGGGCGACCTTCTACGGCCTGAAATTCACAAGAGGGCAAGCCTTGACTTCGAAACTTGAAGGCATAGTCTCTGCAACGTTACTTTTACCTTCAAGTGGTGGGCGGCGTGAAGTTGTGCGCCACTGGAAGGGCTCGCCCCCCACGCCCCGGCGACGCTGCCGGAGCCCCCAGGAGTCCATGTGACCAGCACCGCGCAGGCGCCCACGCCGCCGCCTTCCGAAGGCCGAGCCGCCCACCCGGACCATCTCGGCCACGTCATCTTCATCACGGCGTCCGCCGCGATGGGCGGCTTCCTCTTCGGCTACGACAGCTCCGTCATCAACGGCGCCGTCGAAGCCATCCGGGACCGCTACGACATCGGCTCCGGCACGCTCGCCCAGGTCATCGCCATCGCCCTGATCGGCTGCGCCATCGGCGCGGCGACCGCGGGCCGGATGGCGGACAAGATCGGGCGGATCCGCTGCATGCAGATCGCCGCCGCGCTGTTCACCATCAGCGCCGTCGGCTCGGCGCTGCCCTTCGCCCTCTGGGACCTCGCCTTCTGGCGGATCATCGGCGGCTTCGCCATCGGCATGGCCTCCGTGATCGGCCCGGCCTACATCGCCGAGGTCGCCCCCGCCGCCTACCGCGGCCGCCTCGGCTCCTTCCAGCAGGCGGCGATCGTCATCGGCATCGCCATCTCCCAGCTGGTCAACTACGGCATCCTCCAGCTCGCCGACGGCGACCAGCGCGGCGAGATCGGCGGCCTGGAAGCCTGGCAGTGGATGCTCGGCGTCATGGTCGTCCCCGCCCTCCTCTACGGCCTGCTCTCCTTCGCCATCCCGGAGTCCCCGCGCTTCCTGATCTCCGTCGGCAAGGTCGACAAGGCCAAGGAGGTCCTGGCCGAGGTCGAGGGCCACGGTGTCGACCTCGACCACCGCGTCGCCGAGATCGACCGGGCCATGCGTCGCGAGCACAAGTCGACCTTCAAGGACCTCATGGTCGTCGGCCGCCGCTTCAAGCTGCTCCCGATCGTCTGGGTCGGCATCGGCCTCTCGGTCTTCCAGCAGCTCGTCGGCATCAACGTCGCCTTCTACTACTCCGCGACGCTCTGGCAGTCGGTCGGCATCGACCCCTCCAGCTCGTTCTTCTACTCCTTCACCACGTCGATCATCAACATCATCGGCACCGTGATCGCGATGGTCCTGGTCGACCGCGTGGGCCGCAAGCCGCTCGCCCTCGTCGGTTCCATCGGCATGGCCGTCGCCCTCGCCGTCGAGGCATGGGCCTTCTCCGCCGACCTCGTCGACGGCAAGCTGCCCGAGACCCAGGGCGTCGTGGCCCTCGTCGCCGCCCACGTCTTCGTCCTCTTCTTCGCCCTCTCCTGGGGCGTGGTGGTCTGGGTCTTCCTCGGCGAGATGTTCCCCAACCGGATCCGCGCCGCCGCCCTCGGCGTCGCCGCCTCCGCGCAGTGGATCGCCAACTGGGCCATCACCGCGAGCTTCCCGTCCCTCGCCGACTGGAACCTCTCGGGCACCTACATCATCTACACCGTCTTCGCCGTGCTCTCCATCCCCTTCGTGCTGCGGTACGTCAAGGAGACGAAGGGCAAGGCGCTGGAGGAGATGGGCTAATCCCCGCTGCCCCTCTCCTCGATCCCCGTACTGCCCCGGCTCAGGGCCCTATGCCCCGAGCCGGGGCAGTACGTCCTCCCCGAACAGCCGCAGGCTCCGCCACGCCTCGTCCACCGGCATGCCGCCGCAGAGCGGATGCAGCACCATGCTCTCCAGGCCCAGCGCCACGCACTCGTCCGGCGTCACGATCCGGTACACCCCCTCCGCACGCAGCTCCGCCACCGTCGAAGCCGTCGACCTCACCGCCGACCGGATGTCCTTCGACTGCCAGGAGGCGTAGGTCCGGGCCTCGTGCAGGAAGTGCTCCCCGTACCGCGCCCAGCACCCGTCCGGGTCCTCCGACAGGTGCAGCAGCGGCGTCTCCTTCGCCGGCATCATCGTCCAGCCCTCGGTGCCGTACTCCGCGCACCGCTCCCGGTAGTACGTCTCCAGCCCGGGCAGATGGGCGCTCGGGAAGAACGGCAGCCCGAGCCGGGCCGCCCGCCGCGCCGCCGCCTGCGAGGAGCCGCCCACCAGCAGGAGCGGATGCGGCTGGGTGAAGGGCCGCGGCGTGATCCGTACCGTCCGGCCCCGGTACGTGAACGGCTCGCCGGTCCAGGCCCGCAGCAGGGTCTCCAGGAGCAGGTCCTGAAGCTTGCCCCGCCGCCCCCAGTCGACCCCGCGCTCCTCGTACTCCTCCGGGCGGTAGCCGATGCCCGCCACCGTCACGAGGCGGCCCCCGCTCAGCAGGTCGAGCACCGCGATCTCCTCGGCCAGCCGCAACGGGTCGTGCAGCGGGCCGATGGCGGCGGACACGGTCACCGCGATCCGCTTCGTCGCGCCGAACACGGCGCCGGCGAAGGCGAACGGCGACGGCAGCCAGTTGTTCGCCGCTCCGTGGTGCTCCTCGGTCTGGATCGTGTCGACCCCCCGCCCGTCGGCGTAGGCGGCCATGGCGAGGGCCGCGCGATAGCGCTCCGAAAGGGACTCGGGGGTCGCGCCGGGATCGACGAGGTTGAAGCGTACGACTGTGAAGGGCATGGGAAGTCCCCCTCCGCGAGCGGGCGGGCGAGTGCGTGGAAGCCGGCGAGGGGGGACGGTAACTGACGTGGCGTCAGATGTGAACGGCCGTGCGGTCCCCGACCGCCTCGGCCGGCTCCGGTTCCCGTGCCGGGGGCCGCGGCGGCACCGCGTACAGCACACCGGCCATCACGATCGTCGCCGCCCAGCCGAGCCCGTTCTCGCCGATTCAGGAGGACGCCGGCGGGCCGGGCGGACCAGTCGACCCTGGTGAAGAGCGGACCGGCGACCAGCGCCACCGACCACGCCGCCATCGCCGACCAGGAGAAACCGCCCCGGTGCCAGTACGCGCTCGTACCAGTACGCGCTCGTCCGCGTGGAGAGGGCCATGCCCGGCGAACCCCCGCGCTTCCCGGCGATCGAGATCAGGCCGACGATCCCGTAGGGCAGCACCGGCGCCGCGACCGCCACCACCAGCACCTGCCGGAAGTTCGGACCGTCGAAGACGATCAGGTCCGCGCCCATCGTGAGAAGAAGCACACTGATCTCGGCCGCGACCCAGGTCGGGAACGGCCGGCGCCCATGGCCCGTGCGCTCCGCGTCGGGGACGGGCTCCAGACCCTCGCGTCTCCAGGGTGCCGTCGTTCCTGGCGCCTTCGGCTTCGGAGGCGTGGGGCAGGGGGTACTCCGTACAGATGCGGGGGGACGCACCCGGCGTACGTGCTCCTCCAACGGCCGGCTCGTGGCCGATACTGGACGGGTTATGGAACTCATCCTTGCTGTAGTCATCGCTCTCGTCGTCGCGGTCGTCGTGACCAGCGGGCTCGTCGTCAGCGGCCGCAAGAAGAAGCAGCTGCCGCCGGCCGAGCCTCCGACCACCACGCCGACCATCACCGCTCCGCCCGCCGAACCGCATGTCGGTGACGAGGCGGAGACACCGCGGGAAGAACCACGCCGCACGATCGAGGAGGTCGGCCTCCCGACCGCCGAGGAGGCCGTCGAGACCCCGGCCGCCGTCGAGGACCCCGTCGTCGCCGAGGCGCCCCCCGCCCCCGCGATCGAGGTGCCCGAGCCGACGGCGGGCCGTCTCGTACGCCTCCGGGCCAAGCTCGCCCGGTCCCAGAACTCCCTGGGCAAGGGCCTGCTCACGCTGCTGTCCCGCGAGCACCTGGACGAGGAGACCTGGGAGGAGATCGAGGAGACGCTCCTCGTCGCCGACGTCGGCGTCGCCCCCACCCAGGAGCTCGTCGAGCGGCTCCGCGAGCGCGTCCGGGTGCTCGGCACGCGTACCCCCGACGAGCTGCGCGCCCTGCTCCGCGAGGAGCTGGTCGCCCTGCTCGGCGACTTCGACCGTTCGGTGAAGACCGAGAGCGACCCGGGCACCCCCGGCGTCGTCATGGTCGTCGGCGTCAACGGGACCGGCAAGACCACCACCACCGGCAAGCTCGCCCGGGTCCTGGTCGCCGACGGCCGCACGGTCGTCCTCGGCGCCGCCGACACCTTCCGGGCCGCCGCCGCCGACCAGCTCCAGACCTGGGGCGAGCGCGTCGGCGCCCGCACCGTGCGCGGCCCCGAGGGCGGCGACCCGGCGTCGATCGCCTACGACGCCGTCAAGGAAGGCATCGCGGAGGGCGCCGACGTCGTCCTCATCGACACCGCGGGCCGACTGCACACCAAGACCGGCCTCATGGACGAGCTGGGCAAGGTGAAGCGCGTCGTGGAGAAGCACGGCCCGCTCGACGAGGTGCTCCTCGTCCTGGACGCCACCACGGGCCAGAACGGTCTCGTGCAGGCGCGGGTCTTCGCGGAGGTCGTCGACATCACGGGCATCGTGCTCACGAAGCTCGACGGCACCGCCAAGGGCGGCATCGTCGTCGCCGTCCAGCGCGAGCTGGGCGTCCCGGTCAAGCTGGTCGGCCTGGGCGAGGGCCCGGACGACCTGGCGCCCTTCGAGCCCGGCGCGTTCGTCGACGCGCTGATCGGCGACGGCGCCTAGGGCGTCTTTCGAAAGTCCCGCCTGCCCCGCGACGCCTGGCACGCACGCTCGCCGCGTGGTCGGGGTCGTCCACGTACGTCCCGTACGAGGGCGACTCTCCCCCGTGCGATCGCACGCACCGGACACCGCGGGGCCCGCCCTTCGGGCGGACGGCGCTCCTTTCCAAACACGCCCGAGAGAATCGCCCGCCCTCGACGCCGGGCCCGCCCACCGAGGGCGGGCCCGGCGTCGTTTCTCCGGGCGAGTGGGCCGGAGGCCCGGCCGCGCCCGGGTGGGCGCCCCGCCCCGGGGTCCGCGTCCTCGGGACGCCGGTCGGGGCGGTCGATGCGGCAGCCCGGCGTCCTTGGGGCGTGCCGCGAAGGCCCCGTCCGCCCCGCGAGGCGTGGCACGCCGGCTCGCCGCGTGGTCGGGTACGTCCCGTACGAGGGCGATCCTCCGCCGTGCGGGCGCACCCAGCGGACGCCGCGGGGCCCGCCCTCCGGGCGGACGGCGCTCCTTCCGTCACACGTCCTAGAAGTGCGTGCGGTGGCAGATGTACGCCAGGGTCCCCAGAAGCAGCCGCGCCTGCGGCGGCGCCCCCGCCGTGTCCAGCGTCGGCGGCCGCAGCCAGCGGACCGGCCCCAGCCCTCCGAGGTCCGACGGCGGGGCGGTGAGGTGCGCCCCGGCCCCCACGCCGTGCAGGTCCAGATCGGCGTCGTCCCAGCCCATCCGGTAGAGCAGCCCCGGCAGCTCCGCGGCGGCGCCGGGCGCCACGAAGAACTGCGCCCGGCCCGTCGGCGTCGCGCACACCGGGCCCAGTGGCAGCCCCATGCGCTCCAGCCGGACCAGCGCCCGCCGGCCGGCCGACTCCGCCACCTCGATCACGTCGAACGCCCGGCCCACCGGGAGCAGCAGCGCCGCGCCAGGGTAGCGGGACCACGCCTCGGTCGCCTCCTCCAGCCCCGCGCCCGCCGGGACCGCCTCGGCGAAGGGGAGCGGATGCGCTCCCGGCGCCGCGCAGGACCGGTCCCCGCAGGAGCACTGGCCGGAGAGGGCCCGGGCGCCGGGGACCACGTCCCAGCCCCACAGTCCCGTGTACTCGGCCACCGCCGTGCACTCGCTGGTGCGGAAGCGGCGGCGTGAGCCGGACCGCATCTCGCGCATGCCGCCGATCGTGAAGCCCATGCCCCCTCCAACGGGTCGGAAGCGCCGGTGGTTACGACCCGGAGCCCCGTCGTCACGCTCCGTCGTCGCCGGGTGGCGTGCGGTGGTGCGTGACGTGGTGCGGACCGCCGCGCACGCCTCCTCGCGCATCACTCCGCCGACCCTGGTTCGTCGCATGTCAAGTGAATCGTGTTCGGCGGCGGGGGAGTTCATTCGAAGGGGTGGCGAATGGTGGCGTTTCTTGAATCGCCCTCGCCGGACGGGTGATCGTAGGATTACTTTCGGTGCACGAGCCCAGAAGTTCCTCGCGCGCATGGGTATGCCGGAGGCAACCCGGTTTCCAGTTCGAAGGGGTGCAAGTCCCGGACGGGAGCATCGACCGGCGGCATTCTGGTAAGGGTTCGCGCAACAAGTCATTGATGTGGATGGGGGCGTTCCGGTGGGCGGCAACGGCGCAGACGGTACGACTGCCGGCAAGCGCCCCAACGAACAGCTGGGTTCGTGGTTCGTGCGCAGCGGCTGGTCGAAGGGCGAGCTGGCGCGCCAGGTGAACCGCAGGGCGCGGCAGATGGGCGCCCACCACATCAGCACCGACACCTCACGCGTGCGGCGCTGGCTCGACGGCGAGCAGCCCCGGGAACCCATCCCGCGGATCCTCTCCGAGCTCTTCTCGGAGCGCTTCGGCTCCGTCGTCGCCATCGAGGACCTCGGACTGCGCACCGCCCACCAGTCCCCGTCCGTCTCCGGCGTCGACCTGCCCTGGGCCGGCCCCCAGACCGTCGCCCTGCTCAGCGAGTTCTCCCGCAGCGACCTGATGCTCGCCCGCCGCGGCTTCCTCGGCACCTCCCTGGCGCTCGCCGCCGGACCCGCCCTCATCGAGCCCATGCAGCGCTGGCTCGTTCCCACCCCCGCCGTCGAACCCGACCGGCCGGAACCGGCCCTCGACACCCGCCGCCCCAACCGGCTGTCCACGGGCGAGCTGGACCTCCTCGAGTCCACCACGGCCATGTTCCGCCAGTGGGACGCGCAGTGCGGCGGAGGCCTGCGCCGCAAGGCGGTCGTCGGCCAGCTCCACGAGGTCACCGACCTGCTCCAGGAGCCCCAGCCCGCCGCCACCGCCCAGCGCCTCTTCAAGTGCGCCGCCGAACTGGCCGAACTCGCCGGGTGGATGAGCTACGACGTCGGCCTCCAGCCCACCGCGCAGAAGTACTTCGTCCTCGCCCTGCACGCCGCCAAGGAGGCCGGCGACAAGCCGCTCGGCTCGTACATCCTCTCCTCGATGAGCCGCCAGATGATCCACCTCGGCCGGCCCGACGACGCCCTCGAACTCATCCACCTCGCCCAGTACGGCAGCCGCGACTGCGCCACCCCGCGCACGCAGGCCATGCTGTATGCGATGGAGGCCCGCGCGTACGCCAACATGGGCCAGCCCAGCAAGTGCAAGCGGGCCGTGCGCATGGCCGAGGACACCTTCGCCGACGTCGGTCTGGACGGCGAGCCCGAGCCCGACTGGATCCGCTTCTTCTCCGAGGCCGAACTGAACGGCGAGAACTCCCACTCCTACCGCGACCTCGCCTACGTCGCCGGACGCTCCCCGACGTACGCCTCCCTCGCCGAGCCCGTCATGGAGCGTGCCGTCCAGCTCTTCGAGAAGGACCCCGAGCACCAGCGTTCGTACGCACTCAACCTCATCGGCATGGCCACCGTGCACCTCCTCAAGCGCGAGCCCGAGCAGTCCGCCCGCCTCGCCGAGACGGCGCTCGTGGTCGCCAGGAAGGTCCGCTCCGAGCGGGTCAACACCCGGCTCCGCAAGACCGTCGACACGGCCGCCCGCGACTTCGGCGACGTCGCCGAGGTCGTCCAGCTCACGGACCGGCTCACCGCCCTGCTGCCCGAGACCGCCGAGGCGGTCTGACCCCACGCCCACCCCCATCCCGCGCGGCCCCCCAGGGGCCCGCGGGGCCACCCCCCCCGGCGCCGCAAGCCAACCCGAAACCCCCACGCCGCGCCCCCCCCCCCAAGAGAAAACGAAGAGGT
>NZ_JBFASK010000021.1:0-129295 GCF_040677675.1 Streptomyces sp. NPDC053755
GACGATTCCGGTGGTGGAGCCGGCGAGACGGCGGGCGTCCTTGGTGGCCCCGGCGCCGGGGCCCCCGCCCCGGCAAGCGGGAGTCGGCGGCAGGCCATGGCGGTGCCCACGGGCGGCCTGGGGGCGTTCTCGGGCCCGCGAGGCGAGCGGGGGCCGCCTCCCGCGGCGTGGGGCCGGGGCAGGGCCGCACCGAGGGCCCGGAGCGTTGCCGGGATGACCCCACCACGGCGGCTTCGCGCGGTGGCGAGGTCCGTCGCCGCCCCGCGCCGCGCCCCCGCTCCCCGCCGGCCCGCCCGGCCCGTGCCGCCGATCCTCACCGCTCCCGGACGTCCGGTTTCCGCCCGATCGCCCCTCGATCCACGGCCGTTCGCGCGTCCGCCTTCTCCGGGGCCGTTCCGCGCTTCGCGCGCGTGGGCATTTGTTTTGACCGGAGTCCATACGGTAGGTACGCTCAGACCTTGTGCCTGGGGTGTGCCTGGGCTCGTGTGCGTGTCCTCAACCGCATGGCGAGTCCGTCAACGGCCACCGCAATCTGCGCCTTCTCCGCTTCCCGCGGGGGTCCGCAGTATTCGACACACCCGACCGCGTGGGTCGGCGATGTTCCAGGTTAGTTTTACGACGGCACACAGAAACCGGAGAAGTAGTGCCTACGATCCAGCAGCTGGTCCGGAAGGGCCGGCAGGACAAGGTCGAGAAGAACAAGACGCCCGCACTCGAGGGTTCCCCTCAGCGTCGCGGCGTCTGCACGCGTGTGTTCACGACCACCCCGAAGAAGCCGAACTCGGCCCTCCGTAAGGTCGCGCGTGTGCGTCTGACCTCCGGCATCGAGGTCACGGCCTACATCCCGGGTGAGGGTCACAACCTGCAGGAGCACTCCATCGTGCTCGTGCGTGGTGGCCGTGTGAAGGACCTGCCGGGTGTTCGTTACAAGATCATCCGCGGTTCCCTCGACACGCAGGGCGTCAAGAACCGTAAGCAGGCTCGCAGCCGCTACGGCGCCAAGAAGGAGAAGTAAGAATGCCTCGTAAGGGCCCCGCCCCGAAGCGCCCGGTCATCATCGACCCGGTCTACAGCTCTCCTCTTGTCACCTCGCTGATCAACAAGATCCTGCTGGACGGCAAGCGTTCCACCGCCGAGCGCATCGTCTACGGCGCCATGGAAGGCCTCCGCGAGAAGACCGGCAACGACCCGGTCATCACGCTGAAGCGCGCCCTCGAGAACGTGAAGCCGTCCCTCGAGGTCAAGTCCCGCCGTGTCGGTGGCGCCACCTACCAGGTGCCGATCGAGGTCAAGCCCGGTCGCGCCTCCACCCTCGCGCTCCGCTGGCTCGTGGGTTACTCCCGCGCCCGTCGCGAGAAGACCATGACCGAGCGCCTCATGAACGAGCTCCTCGACGCCTCCAACGGCCTCGGTGCTTCGGTCAAGAAGCGTGAGGACACGCACAAGATGGCCGAGTCCAACAAGGCCTTCGCGCACTACCGCTGGTAGTCGCAACCCACATCGAGACCGAGAGAAGACTGAGCCGATATGGCTACCACTTCGCTTGACCTTGCCAAGGTGCGCAACATCGGCATCATGGCTCACATCGACGCGGGCAAGACGACCACCACCGAGCGGATCCTGTTCTACACCGGCGTCTCGTACAAGATCGGTGAAGTCCACGACGGCGCTGCCACGATGGACTGGATGGAGCAGGAGCAGGAGCGCGGCATCACGATCACGTCCGCCGCGACGACCTGCCACTGGCCGCTCGAGGACGTCGACCACACCATCAACATCATCGACACCCCGGGCCACGTCGACTTCACCGTCGAGGTGGAGCGTTCGCTCCGCGTGCTCGACGGTGCCGTGACGGTGTTCGACGGCGTCGCCGGTGTCGAGCCCCAGTCCGAGACTGTCTGGCGTCAGGCGGACCGCTACGGCGTGCCGCGTATCTGCTTCGTCAACAAGCTCGACCGTACGGGTGCCGAGTTCCACCGCTGCGTCGACATGATCGTGGAGCGCCTCGGCGCCGTCCCGATCGTCATGCAGCTCCCCATCGGTTCCGAGATGGACTTCCAGGGTGTCGTGGACCTCGTCCGCATGAAGGCCCTGGTCTGGTCCGCGGAAGCGACCAAGGGCGAGATGTACGACGTCGTCGACATCCCGGCCACGCACACCGAGGCCGCTGAAGAGTGGCGCGGCAAGCTGGTCGAGACCGTCGCCGAGAACGACGAAGAGATCATGGAGCTCTTCCTCGAGGGCCAGGAGCCCACCGAGGAGCAGCTGTACGCCGCGATCCGTCGTATCACCATCGCCTCCGGCAAGGGTGGCGGCGAGAAGACGATCACTCCCGTCTTCTGTGGCACCGCGTTCAAGAACAAGGGCGTTCAGCCCCTGCTCGACGCCGTCGTGCGCTACCTCCCCTCCCCCCTGGACGTCGAGGCCATCGAGGGCCACGACGTCAAGGACGCGGAGCTGGTCGTCAAGCGCAAGCCGTCCGAGGCCGAGCCGCTGTCCGCGCTCGCCTTCAAGATCGCGAGCGACCCGCACCTCGGTAAGCTCACCTTCGTCCGGATCTACTCCGGCCGCCTGGAGGCCGGCACCTCGGTGCTGAACTCCGTCAAGGGCAAGCGTGAGCGCATCGGCAAGATCTACCGCATGCACGCGAACAAGCGTGAGGAGATCGACTCGGTGGGCGCCGGCGACATCGTCGCCGTCATGGGCCTGAAGCAGACCACCACCGGTGAGACGCTGTGCGACGAGAAGAACCCGGTGATCCTGGAGTCCATGGACTTCCCGGCGCCGGTCATCCAGGTCGCGATCGAGCCCAAGTCCAAGGGTGACCAGGAGAAGCTGGGTGTCGCCATCCAGCGTCTCGCGGAGGAGGACCCCTCCTTCCAGGTTCACTCGGACGAGGAGACCGGCCAGACCATCATCGGTGGTATGGGCGAGCTTCACCTCGACATCCTCGTCGACCGTATGCGTCGCGAGTTCAAGGTCGAGGCGAACGTCGGCAAGCCGCAGGTCGCCTACCGCGAGACGATCCGCAAGGCCGTCGAGCGCGTGGACTTCACCCACAAGAAGCAGACCGGTGGTACCGGTCAGTTCGCCAAGGTGCAGATCGCGATCGAGCCCATCGAGGGCGGCGACGCCTCGTACGAGTTCGTGAACAAGGTCACCGGTGGCCGCATCCCGAAGGAGTACATCCCTTCGGTCGACGCCGGTGCGCAGGAGGCCATGCAGTTCGGCATCCTGGCCGGCTACGAGATGACGGGCGTCCGCGTCATTCTTCTCGACGGTGGCTACCACGAGGTCGACTCCTCCGAGCTCGCGTTCAAGATCGCCGGTTCGCAGGCGTTCAAGGAGGCCGCGCGCAAGGCCTCCCCCGTGATCCTCGAGCCGATGATGTCCGTCGAGGTCACCACGCCCGAGGACTACATGGGCGAGGTCATCGGTGACATCAACTCCCGCCGTGGTCAGATTCAGGCCATGGAGGAGCGCAGCGGCGCTCGCGTCGTGAAGGGCCTCGTGCCCCTTTCGGAGATGTTCGGCTACGTCGGCGACCTCCGCAGCAAGACCTCGGGTCGCGCAAGCTACTCGATGCAGTTCGACTCCTACGCCGAGGTTCCGCGGAACGTCGCCGAGGAGATCATCGCGAAGGCCAAGGGCGAGTAACTCTCCCAAGTTCACGCTTTAGGCTTGACACCAGTCGCCGGGGCTCGTTCCCCCGAAAACCCGAGGGTTCGGGCCCCGGCGCCTGGCATCCCAGCAAAGATCACCTGGCGCCGATGAAGCAAGGCGTACAGAACCACTCCACAGGAGGACCCAGTGGCGAAGGCGAAGTTCGAGCGGACTAAGCCGCACGTCAACATCGGCACCATCGGTCACATTGACCACGGTAAGACGACCCTCACGGCCGCCATTACCAAGGTGCTGCACGACGCGTACCCGGACCTGAACGAGGCCTCGGCCTTCGACCAGATCGACAAGGCTCCTGAGGAGCGCCAGCGCGGTATCACCATCTCCATCGCGCACGTCGAGTACCAGACCGAGTCGCGTCACTACGCCCACGTCGACTGCCCCGGTCACGCGGACTACATCAAGAACATGATCACGGGTGCCGCGCAGATGGACGGCGCCATCCTCGTGGTCGCCGCCACCGACGGCCCGATGCCGCAGACCAAGGAGCACGTGCTCCTGGCCCGCCAGGTCGGCGTTCCGTACATCGTCGTCGCCCTGAACAAGGCCGACATGGTGGACGACGAGGAGATCCTGGAGCTCGTCGAGCTCGAGGTGCGTGAGCTCCTCTCCGAGTACGAGTTCCCGGGCGACGACCTGCCGGTCGTCAAGGTCTCGGCGCTCAAGGCGCTCGAGGGCGACAAGGAGTGGGGCCAGTCGGTCCTGAACCTGATGGCCGCCGTCGACGAGGCGATCCCGCAGCCCGAGCGTGACGTCGACAAGCCGTTCCTGATGCCGATCGAGGACGTCTTCACGATCACCGGTCGTGGCACCGTCGTCACCGGTCGTATCGAGCGTGGTGTCCTCAAGGTCAACGAGACCGTCGACATCGTCGGTATCAAGACCGAGAAGGTCACCACCACGGTCACCGGCATCGAGATGTTCCGCAAGCTGCTCGACGAGGGCCAGGCCGGTGAGAACGTCGGTCTGCTCCTCCGTGGCATCAAGCGCGAGGACGTCGAGCGCGGCCAGGTCATCATCAAGCCCGGTTCGGTCACGCCGCACACGAGCTTCGAGGCCCAGGCCTACATCCTGTCGAAGGACGAGGGTGGCCGTCACACCCCGTTCTTCAACAACTACCGCCCGCAGTTCTACTTCCGTACCACGGACGTGACCGGCGTCGTGACCCTCCCCGAGGGCACCGAGATGGTCATGCCGGGCGACAACACCTCCATGACCGTCGAGCTGATCCAGCCCGTCGCCATGGAGGAGGGCCTGAAGTTCGCCATCCGTGAGGGTGGCCGGACCGTGGGCGCCGGCCAGGTCGTCAAGATCAACAAGTAATTGTCGATCGTCTCACCTGTGCCGCTCCTGACGGAGCGTCAACAGAGAGCCCCCGTACCGCCGTTCACGGCGGACGGGGGCTTTCCGTCTTCCACCCCGGTGAGGGGAGTGTCATTGCCGGCCAGTAGCATGCGTTCGATTGGCCGTGTCATGTCCATCAGGGGTGGGAGACAACTTGAGTTCGGGACGTCGAGCGAGACGTACGACAGTGGCGGCGCGCGTGCGCCGGACCGCCATCGGGACCGCCATCGGGGTCGTCACGGTCCTGGGCATCCAGGCCGCCGCCAACGGAGCCGTCTTCGGCACCGAGGAGAACGGCGCGCCCGCGGACAAGCCCGGCGTGTACAGCACCGAGACCGGCGACCACGCTTCCGGCAAGAGCGAGCTGCACAAGCTGGCGCTGACCGACAAGGGCAAGGGCGAGGCCGTCCTCACCCAGCGGACCACCGAGCCGTTCGGCCTCCTCGGCGTCTCCTGGAGCGATCCCGAGGAGACGGTCAAGGGGAAGATCGAGGCGCGCACGCGCGACGCCGAGACCGGTGAGTGGACCGGCTGGCAGGAGCTGGAGCCGTATCCGGCGCTGCTCGACGGCAAGCGCGCCGGCGCCCGTGGCTCCACCGAGCCGGTCTGGGTGGGCGCCTCCGACGGCGCCGAGGTGAGGGTCAGCGACGGAGCCGCCGCCGGCACGCTGCCGGCCGGTCTGCGGCTGGAGATGGTCGACCCGGGTGCCGCCGCCTCGGAGGCCAAGGAGGACGGCGAGCTGAACGCCGAGCCCGCCGCCTTCTCCGCGGACGTCCCGCCGACCCCCACCGGCCCGGCGTCGACCGCCCCGCAGCCCAAGGTCGTCACCCGCGCCGCGTGGGAGGCGGACGAGAGCCTGAACGACGAGGGCCCGATCTACCTCCCCGGAGGCAAGATCAAGGCGGTCTTCGTCCACCACACGACGAACGCCGACTACGAATGCTCGGAGTCCGCGGCCGTCGTCAAGTCCATCCACGTCTACCACGTGAAGACCAACGGGTGGCGCGACCTGGGCTACAACTTCCTCGTCGACAAGTGCGGGACCATCTTCGAGGGCCGCCAGGGCGGCATCGACCAGCCGGTCCTCGGCGCGCACACCTACGGCTGGAACTCCGAGTCCACCAGTGTCTCGATCATCGGTGACTACACCAGCCAGGCCGCCTCGAACGCGGCGCTGATCTCCGCCTCGCGCGTGGCCGCGTACAAGCTCGGGCAGTACGGCGTCGACCCGCTGAGCAAGGCCACGCTGACCGCGGGCGCCACGCAGACCAACTACTTCGGCACCTCGTTCACGACGGGCCAGACGTACTCGTTCGACGCCATCTCCGGTCACCGCAACGGCTTCAACACCCAGTGCCCGGGCAACATGCTCTACCCGCAGCTGCCGACCATCCGCAGCTACGCCTCCGGCACCGTCGCCAACCTGAAGATCGACTCCATATCCGGCGGCGCGACCGCGGCCGGCAGTGGCTACGAGACGCCGGGCCCGCTGACGGTCGACTGGTCCACGAGCACCCCGAACGCCCTCGTCCACAAGTTCGAGCTGCTCGTCGACGGCCAGGTGGCGACCTGGTCCTGGGGTCACATGCGGAGCGCCTCGGCCACGGTCACGGGCTACGGCGCCCACCAGGTCGCCGTCCGGGCCACGCACACGTCCGGCAAGACGACCACCACCCCGGCCGTCACGGTGACCGTCCCCGGCCCCAAGACGTTCAAGCCCGTCACCCCGACCCGCCTGATGGACACCCGGGCCGGTCTCGGTGTGCCGAAGGCCAAGGTCGGCCCCGCCGGTGTGGTGACCCTCCAGGTCACCGGTGCCAACGGCATCCCGGCCACCAACGTCGGCGCCGTCGTGCTGAACGTGACCGCGACCGCCCCCACGGCGACGAGCTTCGTGTCGGTCTACCCGAACGGCACGGCCCGCACGAGCGCGTCGAACCTGAACTTCACCGCCGGCAAGACGATCCCCAACCTGGTCGTCGTCCCGGTCGTGAACGGCAAGGTCAGCTTCTACAACCACGCCGGCACCGTCGACCTGATCGCCGACATCACCGGCTACTACACGACCGACACCACGGGCTCCACGCACGTCAACCACGGCCCGCTGCGGCTCATGGACACGCGTTCCGGTCTCGGTGTGCCGAAGGCCAAGGTCGGCCCGGACAGCGTCGTGACGCTGCCGGTCGCGGGCGTGCAGGGCGTTCCGGAGGCCGGCGTGACCGCCGTGGTCCTCAACGTGACGGCGACCGCCCCGACCTCGGCGAGCTACGTCTCGGTCTACCCCAGCGGGACGACCCGGACGAGCGCGTCGAACCTGAACTTCACCGCCGGGCAGACGATCCCGAACCTCGTGGTCGTCCCGGTCGTGGACGGCAAGGTCAGCTTCTACAACCGCTCCGGCTCCGTGGACCTGATCGCGGACATCACCGGCTACTTCACCTCCGGTGGTGAGGGCGCGTCCCACATCAACCTGGGTCCGAAGCGGCTGATGGACACCCGGTCCGGCCTCGGCGTCGCCAAGGCCCCGGTCGCCGGCGGCAGCGTCGTGACGCTGCCGGTCGCGGGCGTCCAGGGCGTGCCCGCCACGGGCGTGACCGCCGTGGTCCTCAACGTGACGGCGACCAACCCCACCTCGGGGAGCTTCGTCTCGGTCTACCCGGACGGGACGACCCGGACGAGCGCGTCGAACCTGAACTTCACCGCCGGGCAGACGATCCCGAACCTCGTGGTCGTCCCGGTCGTGAACGGCAAGGTCAGCTTCTACAACCACGCGGGATCGGTCGACCTGATCGCCGACATCACGGGTTACTTCACCCGGTGATCTGACCGCGCGCGAAGGCTCGGGCCCGTCTCCCTCCGGGGAGGCGGGCCCGAGCCGCGTTCAGCTTCGTGCGCCCCGCTCGGGCCGCCACGTCCACGGGCGGGCGTCGGCGCCCAGGCCGACGGCGGTGGCTCCGTCCGCGCCGAGCAGCAGGGCGGCGCCCCCCACCGGTGCCGGGCCCTGGGTACGGGTGTGCAGGCGGCCGCCGCGGCGCAGCTGGAGCCGGCCGCGGAGGTCCTTGCCGAGCAGGACGGTCGACCGGGCGTCGGCGGCCGCGGTCACCAGGCCGTAGCCGTCGAAGGCCGCGTCCCCGCCGCCGCTCGACAGGAGTTCCTTGGCGGCGGGCTCGCGGCGGTACACCTCCACGCCGTCGGGGCGGCGCGGGGCGGGGACCGCGGCGACGGGGTCGCCGGCACCCGGGAGCGGCGCGGCGGGAACGCCGTCGATCCAGTGCTCCACGCCCTCCCGTCCCGCCGCCAGGAGGTGGACCCGACCGGCGCCGTCGGCGAGGGCCGTCAGCCCGTCCTGGACCTCCGCGTCCCCCCGAAGGGCGCGCCAGGGGCTCCAGACGCCGGCGGTGTCCCGTACCCGCGTCGACACGCCCTTGCCCGCGTCGCGTACGAAGAGGTGGACCCGGCCGTCGGGGGCGGTGACGGCCACCGGCACGCCGATCCGGCGGCCCCGGTCGTCGCCGCGCTCCGGATTGCCGAGACCCCGCCAGGCGTGGAAGGGGCCGCCGGGGGAGCGCTGCTCCAGCAGGACGACCTCACGCCTGTTCGGGCCGCCGTGGCCGCCGAGGGCGGCGAAACGCACGCCGACGAGGAGCACCCGGCCGTCGGGCAGCAGGGCCGAGCCCAGCTCCGGCGCGAGCGGGCCGCCCCCGAGGTCCTCCGGTTCGCCCCAGAGGCCCGAGCCCTTCTCCGTCTCGCGCCAGCGGACCGCGCGCAGGCCGAGCACCCCGTAGGCGACGAGCCGCCCGTCGGGCTGGGCGAGGACGGCCGGCCCGCGGCCCGGCCAGCGGTGGTGGGTGGCGCGTACCCAGCCCTTCCGGTTGGTGAGGGGGCGGTCGCCGCCGACGCCGTAGTCGCCGCAGCCGGAGGGGTTGCCGCACTCCCAGGACGGGTCGCCGCCGTACGCGACGAGGTGTCCGGCCTTCTCCGCGAGGACCTGCGGGGGGAGGTTCTTCGGCCAGTGGCGGTTGTAGTAGCCGCGGAACGCCGTCGTGGTGAACGCCGGTACCGGCTCGCCGTCCCGGGCGGAGTCGGCGACCCAGCGGATGAGCGAGGCCCACGAGAAGCAGGCGACGGCGGTGTGGTCGCCGTGGTCGGAGTAGCCGGGCTGCTCGCTGTCGCGCTTGCGGGCGGCCTCGTCGCCGAGCTGGATGTCCGGGTCCGGGTCGAGGGTCTGGACGACGGTGGGCCGGTACCGCTCCAGGAGGCCCACGAGGACGTCGACGAGACCTTCGTGGTCGTACGGCTGGGAGCGGTCGACGGGGGAGCCGGCGGAGACGTGGGTGGGCAGTTCGAGGGCGCGGTCGTTCCAGAGGGCGGGCAGGGCCATGTAGCGGCGCGGGGTGTGCATCGGCAGGTTGAGGAAGATCAGCTCGACCCGGCGTCCTCCGTGGGTCAGCGTGTCGATCTCGGCCCGGCGGCCCCCGCGCAGGGTGACGACGCCCCGGTCCCAGGGAGTGAACCGGTCGAGCCCGATCGCCTCGGCGTAGGCCTGGCGCAGGCCCTGGTGCCGGGCCGAGGAGTAGGCGGCCTTGTCGGGTGCCGTCGCCGGCATTCCTTTGACGCGGTTCACGCCGGTGTGCTCGCCGGCGGTGACGTAGACGGAGACGAGGGGGACACCGGCGTCGAGCAAGCGCCGGGTGTCCGGGTTCATGAAGTAGAGGTCGTCGTCCGGGTGCGCGGCGAACTGCATCAGCCGGGCGCGCGGGGAACGGGCGATCGGCATCCCGGGCGCCGGGTCGGCCGTGGGGGCGGACCGGCGGGGCGCGGGGACGGAGCACCCGGCGAGGGCGGCGCTCCCCGCGAGGGCGGCCGCGGCGACGGCGGTGGCGAGCACCCCGCGCCGGCGGGGCCGGTAGGCCCCGGATACGGATGTGTCGTCCACTGGTGGTGCTTCCCCCGCGCTGTGTATCCGGTCATCGAGCGCCTGGGAAGACGATGGCCGCGTGCGAAAGGTTGTACGGGAGTCGGTCACATGGACGCAGGTCACACCGCCGGGGTCCGGCGGCCGGTCCGCGCGGGCCTGCCGGCCGCCCCGGAGCCGGGGGAGAGGCACGGCCCCTCTCGCCCGTGTCCAGCGCCTACGCCGGTCCGTGCGCTCGCCGCCCGGCGCTCGGGCCACGGATCGGCGACCGCGCTGACCTGCCTTTTCGTGGTGCCCCGCCCCGTGAGAGTCTCCGGTCCGACACGTTCGACAGGGGTGGGGCACATGAGCGAGAAGGAACCGTCGGTCTCCGACGAGGAATGGGCCGCGATCGTCAGCGCCGCCGAGCTGGAAGGGCTCGGCGCGGGGGTGCGCAAGCCGCGTCGGCGGCGCTTCGCGCGCAAGGCCGCTCCGGCCCGGCCCGCCGAGCAGGCGGAAGGCCGGCGCACGGGGCCCGCGTGGCGTGAGATGGACGGTCGCCGCAACGCCCGGCGCCAGGCGAAGGGCGTCCTGGGGATGGTGCTCGTGGTCGGCCTCGGCCTCGTGGCCCTGCGCCCTGAGCTGCTGACCGACCGGCTTCCGGACGGCTGGCCCGGTGGTACGGAGACGGCCCCCTTGGCCGCCGAGACCGCGCCGCCCTCCGCCGCCCCCGCGCAGGAGGCGTTCCCGGACGCCCCGACCCTGAAGGAGCCCTTCCGGGGGTCCCCGGCCCTGCGCTGGGCGGACGGGGCCGCGGGCATCGAGCTGCCTCCGGCGAAGGCCGTCGGCTGGATGTCGAAGGAGCGTACGAGAGCGGCGCTGGAGAAGGCCAAGGCGTTCCTGGTCGCGGCCAACCTCGATCCGGCCGTGCTCGAGGGCGGGAAGCCCGCCGCCGCGCTCGCGCTGCTCGACCCGAAGTACGAGGGCCTCCGGCCGGACGCGGAGCGGTCCCTGGCCGCGCCCACCGAGGAACTCCGACCGACGATGTTCTTCAGCCGTTTCGACCCGCGCGAGGTGCGGCTCGTGGGCGGCGTGGTGAAGGTCCGCGGACGGATGACCGTGGAGAAGGGCGAGGGGAAGGACGCCGGCGAGGTCCTGGTCCACGCCGACCACACCTTCGTCTACCCGGTGGTGAAGACCCGGCCCGGCGCCGACGAGGTGACCCGGACGATCGTCCGCCGCGTGATCACGTTCTCCTTCGCCGACCCGGCCCGATTCGCCGTGACCCAGGGGCTGTTGGGGGTGAACAGCTGGAACTCGACCGTCGGCAACGACGACTGCGGCCGTCCCGAGGACGGCTTCTACCACCCGATGTTCCGGGAGGACCTGCTCGCCGATCCCGGCCCGGCGCGCTCGGGTCCGACCGTGGATCCGTACGACCGCAGCACGAGCCTGGACGACCGCCCGCAGGAGTGCGGCACGGTCACCCGCAGCTGAGCCGCCGGGGGAGCGGGTCCGTTCGTCCCCGGCCGTGCCGCCGGGGGAGCGGACCCGTTCGCCCGTGACCCCGCGTGTACCCGTACGTGACGTGGGGTACAGTCTTGCGCCCCGATTGGCGGCCGGATGCCCCCGTATGGCAGACTGTCGGGGTTGCTCGGTTGAGTGCCGATGCTGCGCGCCTCCCGTCGGGAGGACCGGAAGCGAGTCCCACAGTACTCGTCGACCCCACGCGGGTCGGACGTACGGGAATCTTCTGGGAAGCGTCAGCGGGGTACCGACCAGGCACTCGGCGGGTGTTCTGCCCCCGGCTCGCGGTCACAGGGACCGCACCCCCTTGGTTGGGAAATCCTCAGGGATTTCTGCGTAGAGGGAGTGCGACACGCCCGACCGCGTGGGTCGGAGGCGGAGTCAAGAGAAGCCCCGAGTTCCAGAGCGTTACGAGAGACAGGACTACTGAGTAGCCATGGCGGGACAGAAGATCCGCATCCGGCTCAAGGCCTACGACCACGAGGTCATCGACTCCTCGGCGAAGAAGATCGTCGAGACGGTGACCCGCACTGGTGCGTCGGTCGCGGGCCCGGTGCCGCTGCCCACTGAGAAGAACGTGTACTGCGTCATCAAGTCGCCGCACAAGTACAAGGACTCGCGCGAGCACTTCGAGATGCGCACGCACAAGCGCCTCATCGACATCCTCGACCCCACGCCGAAGACGGTCGACTCGCTCATGCGTCTCGACCTGCCGGCGGGCGTCGACATCGAGATCAAGCTCTGAGGTGACGCGCGAGATGGCAAAGAACATTAAGGGCGTCCTGGGCGAGAAGCTCGGCATGACCCAGGTCTGGGACGAGAACAACCGGGTCGTCCCGGTGACCGTCGTCAAGGCCGGGCCGTGCGTCGTCACCCAGGTGCGCACCAACGACATCGACGGCTACGAGTCGGTCCAGATCGCCTTCGGCGAGATCGACCCGCGCAAGGTGAACAAGCCCCTCAAGGGTCACTTCGCCAAGGCAGACGTCACCCCGCGCCGCCACCTGGTGGAGCTTCGTACCGCTGACGCCAGCGAGTACACGCTCGGCCAGGAGATCACCGCCGCCGTGTTCGAGTCGGGCGTCAAGGTCGACGTCACCGGCAAGAGCAAGGGCAAGGGCTTCGCCGGTGTCATGAAGCGTCACAACTTCAAGGGCCTCGGCGCCGGTCACGGCACGCAGCGCAAGCACCGCTCCCCCGGTTCCATCGGTGGCTGCGCCACCCCGGGCCGTGTGTTCAAGGGCCTCCGCATGGCGGGTCGCATGGGCAACGAGCGGGTCACCACCCAGAACCTGACCGTCCACGCCGTTGACGCGGAGAAGGGTCTGCTGCTCATCAAGGGCGCGGTCCCCGGCCCGAACGGTGGCCTCGTCCTGGTCCGTACCGCGGCCAAGGGGGTTTGAGGAACCGATGAGCACCATTGACATCCTTTCGCCGGCAGGCGACAAGGCCGGGACCGTCGAGCTCCCCGCGGAGATCTTCGACGCGAAGACCAGCGTTCCGCTGATCCACCAGGTCGTCGTCGCCCAGCTGGCCGCTGCCCGTCAGGGCACGCACAAGACCAAGCGCCGTGGCGAAGTCCGCGGTGGTGGCAAGAAGCCCTACCGCCAGAAGGGCACCGGCCGCGCGCGCCAGGGTTCGACCCGTGCGCCGCAGTTCGCCGGCGGTGGCGTCGTCCACGGCCCCGTGCCGCGTGACTACTCGCAGCGCACCCCGAAGAAGATGAAGGCCGCCGCCCTGCGCGGTGCCCTCTCGGACCGGGCGCGCCACTCCCGCATCCACGTCGTCACCGGCGTGGTCGAGGGTGAGGTCTCCACCAAGGCCGCGAAGACGCTGTTCGGCAAGATCTCGGAGCGCAAGAACCTGCTCCTGGTCGTCGACCGCGCCGACGAGGCCGCGTGGCTCTCCGCCCGCAACCTGCCCCAGGTTCACATCCTGGAGCCGGGCCAGCTCAACACGTACGACGTGATCGTCTCCGACGACGTGGTCTTCACCAAGGCCGCCTTCGAGTCCTTCGTGTCTGGCCCCCAGACCGCTGAGACCGAAGGGAGCGAGGCCTGATGTCCGAGGCCACGATCACCAGCAAGACCTTCACGGACCCGCGCGACATCCTCGTCAAGCCGGTTGTCTCCGAGAAGAGCTACGCGCTGCTCGACGAGAACAAGTACACGTTCATCGTCGCGCCCGGATCCAACAAGACCCAGATCAAGCAGGCCGTCGAGGCGGTCTTCTCGGTCAAGGTCACCGGGGTCAACACGATCAACCGTCAGGGCAAGCGCAAGCGCACCCGCACCGGTTTCGGCAAGCGTGCCAACACCAAGCGCGCCATCGTGACCCTTGCCGAGGGCAACCGTATCGACATCTTCGGCGGCCCGACCGCCTGACGGCGGTCGAGTCGTCCGGAATCGGACGAGGACTGAGAAATGGGAATCCGCAAGTACAAGCCGACTACGCCGGGCCGCCGTGGCTCCTCCGTAGCCGACTTCGTCGAGATCACGCGGTCCACGCCGGAGAAGTCGCTGGTCCGCCCGCTGCACAGCAAGGGCGGCCGTAACAACACCGGTCGTGTGACCGTCCGTCACCAGGGCGGTGGCCACAAGCGCGCCTACCGCGTGATCGACTTCCGTCGTCACGACAAGGACGGCGTGCCGGCCAAGGTCGCTCACATCGAGTACGACCCGAACCGCACCGCGCGCATCGCGCTGCTCCACTACGTGGACGGCGAGAAGCGCTACATCATCGCCCCGCGTGGCCTCTCGCAGGGCGACCGGGTCGAGAACGGCCCCGGCGCCGACATCAAGCCCGGCAACAACCTGGCCCTCCGCAACATCCCGGTCGGTACCACGATCCACGCGATCGAGCTCCGTCCCGGCGGTGGCGCCAAGTTCGCCCGTTCCGCGGGTGCCTCCGTGCAGCTGCTGGCGAAGGAGGGCACCATGGCCCACCTTCGTATGCCGTCCGGTGAGATCCGTCTGGTCGACGTCCGCTGCCGCGCCACTGTTGGCGAGGTCGGCAACGCCGAGCAGTCGAACATCAACTGGGGCAAGGCCGGCCGCAAGCGCTGGCTGGGCGTTCGCCCGACCGTTCGCGGTGTGGCGATGAACCCGGTCGACCACCCGCACGGTGGTGGTGAGGGCAAGACCTCCGGTGGTCGCCACCCGGTCTCCCCGTGGGGTCAGAAGGAGGGTCGTACTCGCTCGCCGAAGAAGGCTTCGAGCAAGTACATCGTCCGCCGCCGCAAGACGAACAAGAAGCGCTAGGAGCGGGTTTAGATGCCGCGCAGTCTCAAGAAGGGGCCCTTCGTCGACGACCACCTCGTAAAGAAGGTGGACGCCCAGAACGAAGCCGGCACCAAGAACGTCATCAAGACCTGGTCCCGTCGCTCGATGATCATCCCGGCCATGCTCGGCCACACGATCGCGGTGCACAACGGCAAGACCCACATTCCGGTGTTTGTCACCGAGTCGATGGTCGGCCACAAGCTCGGCGAGTTCTCGCCGACGCGCACCTTCCGGGGTCACGTGAAGGACGACCGGAAGTCGAAGCGCCGCTAGTAGCGGGGTGGAATGACCATGACAGACACTGGAAGGACAACCATGGAAGCCAGGGCCCAGGCGCGGTACATCCGCGTTACGCCCATGAAGGCCCGCCGTGTGGTGGACCTTATCCGTGGCATGGATGCCACGGAGGCTCAGGCGGTCCTGCGTTTCGCCCCGCAGGCCGCGAGCGTGCCGGTCGGCAAGGTGCTGGACAGCGCCATCGCCAACGCCGCGCACAACTACGACCACAGTGACGCCTCTTCGCTGTACATCAGCGAGGCGTTCGTGGATGAGGGCCCGACCCTGAAGCGGTTCCGTCCGCGTGCTCAGGGCCGCGCCTACCGGATCCGTAAGCGGACCAGCCACATCACCGTGGTCGTCAGCAGCAAGGAAGGAACCCGGTAATGGGCCAGAAGGTTAACCCGCATGGGTTCCGGCTCGGCATCACCACGGACTTCAAGTCCCGCTGGTACGCCGACAAGCTGTACAAGGACTACGTCAAGGAAGACGTCGCCATCCGTCGGATGATGACGTCCGGCATGGAGCGCGCCGGCATCTCGAAGGTCGAGATCGAGCGCACCCGTGACCGCGTGCGGGTGGACATCCACACCGCTCGTCCCGGCATCGTCATCGGCCGCCGTGGCGCCGAGGCCGACCGCATCCGCGGCGACCTCGAGAAGCTCACGGGCAAGCAGGTCCAGCTGAACATCCTCGAGGTCAAGAACCCCGAGATGGACGCTCAGCTGGTCGCGCAGGCCGTTGCCGAGCAGCTCTCCTCCCGCGTCTCCTTCCGTCGCGCCATGCGTAAGAGCATGCAGGGCACGATGAAGGCCGGCGCCAAGGGCATCAAGATCCAGTGCGGTGGCCGTCTCGGCGGCGCCGAGATGTCCCGCTCGGAGTTCTACCGCGAGGGCCGTGTGCCCCTGCACACGCTCCGCGCGAACGTCGACTACGGCTTCTTCGAGGCCAAGACCACCTTCGGTCGCATCGGCGTGAAGGTCTGGATCTACAAGGGCGACGTCAAGAACATCGCCGAGGTCCGCGCCGAGAACGCCGCGGCCCGTGCGGGTAACCGCCCGGCCCGTGGTGCAGGCGCTGGCGACCGTCCCGCCGGCCGTGGTGGCCGCGGTGGCGAGCGTGGCGGCCGCGGCCGCAAGCCGCAGCAGCAGTCCGCGCCGGCTGCCGAGGCCCCCAAGGCCGACGCTCCCGCCGCCGCTGCCGCTCCGGCTGAGAGCACCGGAACGGAGGCCTGACCGAAATGCTGATCCCCCGTAGGGTCAAGCACCGCAAGCAGCACCACCCGAAGCGCAGCGGTATGTCCAAGGGTGGTACGCAGGTTGCGTTCGGCGAGTACGGCATTCAGGCCCTCACTCCGGCGTACGTGACCAACCGCCAGATCGAGGCGGCCCGTATCGCGATGACCCGCCACATCAAGCGTGGCGGCAAGGTCTGGATCAACATCTACCCGGACCGCCCGCTGACCAAGAAGCCTGCCGAGACCCGCATGGGTTCCGGTAAGGGTTCGCCGGAGTGGTGGATCGCGAACGTCAAGCCCGGTCGGGTGATGTTCGAGCTGTCCTACCCGAACGAGAAGATCGCGCGTGAGGCCCTGACTCGTGCCGCCCACAAGCTGCCGATGAAGTGCAAGATCGTCAAGCGCGAGGCAGGTGAGCTGTGATGTCGGCCGGTACCAAGGCGTCCGAGCTGCGCGAGCTGGGCAACGAGGAGCTTCTCAACAAGCTCCGCGAGGCCAAGGAAGAGCTGTTCAACCTCCGCTTCCAGGCGGCGACGGGCCAGCTCGAGAACCACGGTCGGCTCAAGTCCGTCCGTAAGGACATCGCCCGGATCTACACCCTGATGCGTGAGCGCGAGCTGGGCATCGAGACGGTGGAGAACGCCTGATGAGCGAGAACAATGTGACTGAGCAGAAGACCGAGCGCAACGCCCGCAAGGTCCGTGAGGGCCTGGTCGTCAGCGACAAGATGGACAAGACCGTCGTCGTCGCCGTCGAGGACCGCGTCAAGCACGCGCTGTACGGCAAGGTCATCCGCCGTACCAACAAGCTCAAGGCTCACGACGAGCAGAACGCTGCCGGCGTCGGCGACCGCGTCCTCCTGATGGAGACCCGGAAGCTGTCCGCCTCGAAGCACTGGCGCGTCGTCGAGATCCTCGAGAAGGCCAAGTAATTACTCGAGGGGTTTCCCTCGGGTCAGTTCCGCCAGGCTCGGCGAGGGGTTCCGGTGACGGACCCCTCGCCGGGAACCGGCAGACAAACAGGAGATAGACGTGATCCAGCAGGAGTCGCGACTGCGTGTCGCCGACAACACTGGTGCCAAGGAGATCCTTTGCATCCGTGTTCTCGGTGGTTCCGGTCGCCGCTACGCGGGCATCGGTGACGTCATCGTCGCCACCGTCAAGGACGCGATCCCCGGTGGCAACGTGAAGAAGGGTGACGTCGTCAAGGCGGTCATCGTTCGCACCGTCAAGGAGCGCCGCCGCCAGGACGGCTCGTACATCCGCTTCGACGAGAACGCCGCTGTCATTCTGAAGAACGACGGCGACCCTCGCGGCACCCGTATCTTCGGCCCGGTGGGCCGTGAGCTGCGCGAGAAGAAGTTCATGAAGATCATCTCGCTCGCGCCGGAGGTGCTGTAAGCATGAAGATCAAGAAGGGCGACCTGGTCCAGGTCATCACCGGTAAGGACAAGGGCAAGCAGGGCAAGGTCATCGCGGCCTTCCCCCGCGAGGACCGTGTCCTGGTCGAGGGTGTCAACCGGGTCAAGAAGCACACCAAGGCCGGCCCGTCGCAGGCCGGTGGCATCGTCACGACCGAGGCGCCGGTCCACGTGAGCAACGTTCAGCTCGTCGTGGAGAAGGACGGCAAGAAGGTCGTCACGCGTGTCGGTTACCGCTTCGACGACGAGGGCAACAAGATCCGCGTTGCCAAGCGGACGGGTGAGGACATCTGATGGCTACCACCACGACTCCGCGTCTCAAGACGAAGTACCGCGAGGAGATCGCGGGCAAGCTGCGTGAGGAGTTCTCGTACGAGAACGTCATGCAGGTTCCCGGCCTCGTCAAGATCGTGGTCAACATGGGTGTGGGCGACGCCGCCCGCGACTCCAAGCTGATCGAGGGCGCCATCCGCGACCTCACCACGATCACCGGTCAGAAGCCGGCCGTCACCAAGGCCCGCAAGTCCATCGCGCAGTTCAAGCTGCGTGAGGGACAGCCGATCGGTGCCCACGTCACCCTCCGTGGCGACCGCATGTGGGAGTTCCTGGACCGCACCCTGTCGCTCGCGCTTCCGCGCATCCGCGACTTCCGTGGTCTGTCCCCCAAGCAGTTCGACGGGCGTGGCAACTACACCTTCGGTCTCACGGAGCAGGTCATGTTCCACGAGATCGACCAGGACAAGATCGACCGTGTCCGGGGTATGGACATCACCGTGGTCACCACGGCGACCAACGACGCTGAGGGCCGTGCCCTTCTCCGTCACCTCGGCTTCCCGTTCAAGGAGGCGTAAGCGAGATGGCGAAGAAGGCTCTCATCGCGAAGGCTGCCCGCAAGCCCAAGTTCGGTGTGCGTGCGTACACGCGCTGCCAGCGCTGCGGTCGTCCCCACTCCGTGTACCGCAAGTTCGGCCTGTGCCGCGTGTGCCTTCGTGAGATGGCTCACCGTGGCGAGCTGCCGGGCGTGACCAAGAGCTCCTGGTAATCCCCGTACTTCAGGGGTAACCGGAGTCTCTCGGTAAGCAGAGGGTTGCAGAGGCCCACCTCTCCATGGCTTAGGCTAGGAGGGTTGGGCGTCTGCGCCCGTACGACTTACTACGCCGTAGGTCCCCGCGCCGCACCCGTCCCGCCCCTGTGTGGGGAGAGGGATGGCGCATACAGGAAACCCCGGCGAGAGAGGCCGAAGGCCAATTCATGACCATGACTGATCCGATCGCGGACATGCTGACTCGTCTGCGTAACGCGAACTCGGCATACCACGACTCCGTGACGATGCCGCACAGCAAGATCAAGTCTCACATCGCGGAAATCCTCCAGCAGGAGGGCTTCATCACGGGCTGGAAGGTCGAGGACGCCGAAGTCGGCAAGAACCTCGTCCTGGAGCTCAAGTTCGGTCCGAACCGTGAGCGCTCCATCGCGGGCATCAAGCGGATCTCGAAGCCGGGCCTCCGGGTTTACGCGAAGTCCACCAACCTGCCGAAGGTCCTCGGTGGCCTGGGCGTGGCGATCATCTCCACGTCCCACGGTCTCCTGACCGGCCAGCAGGCAGGCAAGAAGGGCGTAGGTGGGGAAGTCCTCGCCTACGTCTGGTAGTCGGGAACGGAGGAATAGCTAATGTCGCGTATTGGCAAGCTGCCTATCCAGGTTCCCGCCGGTGTGGACGTCACCATCGATGGCCGCACGGTCACGGTCAAGGGTTCCAAGGGCACCCTGAGCCACACCGTCGCCGCGCCGATCGAGATCGTTAAGGGTGAGGACGGCGTTCTCAACGTCACCCGCCCGAACGACGAGCGTCAGAACAAGGCCCTCCACGGCCTGTCCCGCACGCTGGTGGCCAACATGATCACCGGTGTGACCCAGGGATACATCAAGGCGCTCGAGATCAGCGGTGTCGGTTACCGCGTCGCCGCGAAGGGCTCCGGTCTGGAGTTCCAGCTCGGCTACAGCCACCCGATCATGGTCGAGGCGCCCGAGGGCATCTCGTTCAAGGTCGAGTCGCCGACCAAGTTCTCGGTCGAGGGCATCGACAAGCAGAAGGTCGGCGAGGTCGCCGCCAACATCCGCAAGCTTCGCAAGCCCGACCCCTACAAGGCCAAGGGCGTGAAGTATGCGGGTGAGGTCATCCGCCGCAAGGTCGGAAAGGCTGGTAAGTAAGCCATGGCATACGGTGTGAAGATCGCCAAGGGCGACGCCTACAAGGGCGCCGCCAAGAAGCGCCGCCACATCCGCATCCGCAAGAACGTGTCGGGTACGGCGGAGCGTCCGCGCCTCGTCGTGACGCGTTCCAACCGCGGTATCACCGCTCAGGTCATCGACGACCTCAAGGGTCACACCCTTGCGTCCGCGTCGACCCTGGACGCGTCGATCCGTGGCGGCGAGGGTGACAAGTCCGCGCAGGCCAAGCAGGTCGGTTCCCTGGTCGCCGAGCGCGCCAAGGCCGCCGGTGTCGAGGCTGTCGTGTTCGACCGTGGTGGCAACAGGTACGCCGGGCGCATTGCCGCTCTGGCTGACGCCGCCCGCGAAGCCGGGCTGAAGTTCTAAGCCCCGGTTCCGGGACTAACGGACGTAACAGAGAGAGGTAATCCAATGGCTGGACCCCAGCGCCGCGGAAGCGGTGCCGGTGGCGGCGAGCGGCGGGACCGGAAGGGCCGCGACGGTGGCGCTGCCGCCGAGAAGACCGCGTACGTTGAGCGCGTTGTCGCGATCAACCGCGTCGCCAAGGTTGTCAAGGGTGGTCGCCGCTTCAGCTTCACCGCGCTGGTCGTGGTGGGCGACGGTGACGGCACCGTAGGTGTCGGTTACGGCAAGGCCAAGGAAGTTCCCGCGGCCATCGCCAAGGGCGTCGAGGAAGCCAAGAAGAACTTCTTCAAGGTTCCGCGCATCCAGGGCACCATCCCTCACCCGATCCAGGGCGAGAAGGCCGCGGGCGTCGTCCTGCTCAAGCCGGCTTCCCCCGGTACCGGTGTTATCGCCGGTGGCCCGGTGCGTGCCGTGCTCGAGTGCGCCGGCGTTCACGACATCCTGTCGAAGTCGCTCGGCTCCGACAACGCGATCAACATCGTGCACGCGACCGTGGAGGCCCTGAAGGGCCTGCAGCGTCCCGAGGAGATCGCGGCTCGCCGTGGTCTGCCCCTCGAGGACGTCGCTCCCGCGGCTCTCCTCCGTGCGCGTGCTGGGGCGGGTGCGTAATGGCTCGCCTCAAGGTCACGCAGACGAAGTCGTACATCGGCAGCAAGCAGAACCACCGCGACACCCTGCGTTCGCTCGGGCTCAAGCGCCTCGGCGACGTGGTTGTCAAGGAGGACCGCCCCGAGTTCCGCGGCATGGTGCACACCGTCCGCCACCTCGTGACGGTTGAGGAGGTTGACTGACATGGCGGAGAACAACCCGCTGAAGGCCCACAACCTCCGGCCTGCCCCGGGCGCCAAGACCGCCAAGACCCGTGTGGGTCGTGGTGAGGCGTCCAAGGGTAAGACCGCTGGTCGTGGTACCAAGGGCACGAAGGCCCGTTACCAGGTTCCGCAGCGCTTCGAGGGTGGGCAGATGCCCCTCCACATGCGCCTGCCGAAGCTGAAGGGCTTCAAGAACCCCTTCCGCACCGAGTACCAGGTCGTGAACCTGGACAAGCTCGGCGCTCTCTACCCCGAGGGTGGAGAGGTCACGGTGGCCGACCTGGTCGCCAAGGGCGCGGTGCGCAAGAACAGCCTCGTCAAGGTGCTCGGCACCGGTGAGGTCTCCGTGGCGCTGCAGGTGACGGTCGACGCCGTCTCCGGCTCCGCCAAGGAGAAGATCGCCGCCGCCGGCGGCACCGTCACCGAGCTCGTCTGAGACGACTCGATGGCCTGAACATCCGACCGGGGATGCCTCCCAAAAGGGGCATCCCCGGTTGGTCGTTCCTAGGGGGGCATGGTCGCCGGTAAGGTGGCGTGCACTGTCTAGGCTCCGTGCGGTATGCCCGCACGGTTTTCGTGACCGTTACCTATTCGTCGAACCTCAAGACCGTCACCTCATGCGCATGGCGCGGGGGTCGCAGGAGGCACCGTGCTCACCGCGTTCGCCCGGGCGTTCAAGACGCCCGACCTGCGCAAGAAGCTGCTCTTCACGCTCGGCATCATCGTGCTGTACCGGCTCGGGGCGCACATCCCCGTACCCGGTGTCAGCTACGAGGCCGTCCAGCAGTGTGTCGACCAGGCCAGCCAGGGCAACAACTCCCTGTTCGGCCTGGTGAACATGTTCAGTGGCGGGGCGCTGCTGCAGATCACCATCTTCGCGCTCGGCATCATGCCGTACATCACGGCGAGCATCATCCTGCAGCTGCTGACCGTCGTGATCCCGCGCCTGGAGGCCCTCAAGAAGGAGGGGCAGTCCGGCACCGCCAAGATCACGCAGTACACGCGCTATCTGACGATCGCTCTCGCCGTCCTCCAGGGCACCGGCCTCGTGGCGACCGCCCGCACCGGCGCTCTCTTCAGCGGCTGCACGGTGGCCAACCAGGTCGTCCCCGACCAGTCCATCTTCGTGACCGCCACGATGGTCATCACGATGACCGCGGGCACCGCCGTCGTCATGTGGCTCGGTGAGCTCGTCACCGACCGCGGCATCGGCAACGGCATGTCGATCCTGATGTTCATCTCGATCGCCGCCGGCTTCCCGGGCGCGCTGTGGGCCATCAAGGAGAGCGGCAAGCTCGCCAAGGGCTGGATCGAGTTCGGCACCGTCATCCTGATCGGCTTCGTGATGGTGGCGCTCGTCGTCTTCGTCGAGCAGGCCCAGCGCAGGATCCCGGTGCAGTACGCGAAGCGGATGATCGGCCGCAGGTCGTACGGCGGAACGTCCACATACATCCCGCTCAAGGTGAACCAGGCGGGTGTGATTCCCGTCATCTTCGCCTCGTCGCTGCTCTACATCCCGGCCTTGATCGCCCAGTTCTCCAGCTCCACCGCCGGGTGGAAGACCTGGATCGAAGCCCACTTCGTCAAGGGTGACCACCCCTACTACATCGCTACGTACTTCCTCCTGATCGTGTTCTTCGCCTTCTTCTACGTGGCGATCTCGTTCAACCCCGAGGAAGTCGCGGACAACATGAAGAAGTATGGTGGCTTCATCCCGGGTATCCGGGCTGGTCGACCTACTGCCGAGTATCTGAGCTACGTGCTCAACCGGATCACTTGGCCGGGCTCGCTGTATCTGGGTCTGATCGCTCTTGTGCCGACAATGGCGTTGGCAGGCTTCGGTGGCGCCAATGCCAACTTCCCCTTCGGTGGGACGAGCATCCTCATCATCGTGGGTGTGGGGCTGGAGACCGTGAAGCAGATCGAGAGCCAGCTCCAGCAGCGCAATTACGAAGGGTTCCTCCGCTGATGCGAATCGTCCTCGTCGGACCGCCCGGGGCCGGCAAGGGTACGCAGGCCGCGTTCCTTGCCAAGAACCTGGACATCCCGCACATCTCCACGGGTGACCTGTTCCGCGCCAACATCAGTCAGGGCACGGAGCTGGGCGTGAAGGCCAAGGCGTTCATGGACGCCGGCGACCTCGTGCCCGACGAGGTGACCATCGGGATGGCCAAGGACCGCATGGAGCAGCCGGACGCCGCGAACGGCTTCCTGCTCGACGGCTTCCCGCGCAACGTGGCCCAGGCCGAGGCGCTGGACGTGGTTCTGAAGGCCGAGGACATGCAGCTCGACGCGGTCCTGGACCTGGAGGTCCCCGAGGACGAGGTCGTGAAGCGGATCGCGGGGCGCCGCATCTGCCGCAACGACAGCGCGCACGTCTTCCACGTCGAGTACACCCCGCCGAAGGCCGAGGGCGTGTGCGACGTGTGCGGCGGCGAGCTCTACCAGCGTGACGACGACTCCGAGGCGACCGTCCGCCGGCGCCTGGAGGTCTACCACACGCAGACCGAGCCGATCATCGACTACTACCGGGCGCAGAACCTGGTCGTGACGATCTCGGCGCTCGGCAAGGTGGACGAGGTCACGGGCCGCGCGATGGCGGCCCTGAAGAAGAACTGACCTCGGTCGACCCCGGTTCGTGCGATACGGCCGCGGTGCCCCTCAGGGGCGCCGCGGCCGTATCGTTGTTCTGTCGTCCCGTAACCGATGGAAAGGCCCCCGCCACGATGGTGCAGATCAAGACCCCCGAGCAGATCGCGAAGATGCGCGAGGCGGGGCTGGTCGTCGCCGCCATCCATGCGGCGACCCGTGAGGCGGCCGTGCCGGGCGCCACGACGAAGGACCTGGACGAGGTCGCCCGCAAGGTGATCGCCGACCACGGGGCCAAGTCGAACTTCCTCGGGTACGGCGGCTTCCCCGCGACGATCTGCACCTCGGTGAACGAGGTCGTCGTCCACGGCATCCCCGACGAGAAGACCGTCCTGAAGGACGGGGACATCATCTCGATCGACTGCGGCGCCATCATCGACGGCTGGCACGGGGACGCGGCGTACACGGCCTTCGTGGGCTCGGGGCACGCCCCGGAGCTGATCGAGCTCTCCCGGGTCACCGAGGAGTCGATGTGGGCCGGTATCGCCGCCATGCGGAACGGCAACCGGCTGGTGGACATCTCGCGCGCGATCGAGACGTACATCCGCCGCCAGCCGAAGCCGGGCGGCGGCAAGTACGGCATCGTCGAGGACTACGGCGGCCACGGCATCGGCACCGAGATGCACATGGACCCGCACCTGCTGAACTACGTCTCCCGCAAGCGCGGCAAGGGCCCGAAGCTGGTCCCCGGCTTCTGCCTGGCGATCGAGCCGATGGTCTCCCTGGGCACGCCGCGGACGGAGGTCCTCGCCGACGACTGGACGGTCATCACGACGGACGGCACCTGGTCCTCCCACTGGGAGCACTCGGTCGCCCTCACGGAGGCCGGCCCGCTCGTCCTGACGGCCCCCGACGGCGGCAAGGCGAAGCTGGCCGAGCTGGGCGTGACGGCGGCGCCGGACCCGCTGGCGTAGCCGCCGGGACGCCGGCGGTGCGGACTGCGGCGTGGCTCCTTGCGTAAGGATCTTGCCGGGTGGGCAAACTTCCCGGATTCGTCTTTTCCAGGTGCCTGACGTAGACTGATGCGTCGGCTCTCGTGTACCCGTGTGTCCTCACCCGGATCGAGAGTCGATCAAGGTAGCCGATTCGAAAGGCGAAGCGTGGCCAAGAAGCAAGGTGCCATCGAAATCGAGGGCACCGTGATCGAGTCCCTCCCGAACGCCATGTTCAAGGTGGAGCTCCAGAACGGTCACAAGGTCCTCGCGCACATCTCCGGCAAGATGCGGATGCACTACATCCGAATCCTTCCGGACGACCGGGTCGTCGTGGAGCTCTCTCCGTACGACCTGACGCGTGGCCGGATCGTCTACCGGTACAAGTAGATCTTGCCCGCACCCCGCATCTTCCGTGCGCGGGTGGTGGCACTGACCCGGAGAACCTCACATCCCATGAAGGTCAAGCCGAGCGTCAAGAAGATCTGCGACAAGTGCAAGGTGATCCGCCGTCACGGCCGGGTCATGGTCATCTGCGACAACCTGCGCCACAAGCAGCGCCAGGGCTGACGCACGCCGACCGACCTGCACCTCCGCAGTTCTTCGCGCGACGCAAGCAACGTACATACGCAAGGCCCGCCCAGCCCGTAAGGGTCGGCGGCACCTCCGGCGGGGGCCGGGGACCCGGACGTACCACTTCTCGAATCCGAGGGGTCGGCGGTCGGGAGCGGCTTTGCGGAAGACCCCCGAACACACAGGAGCCATTGAATGGCACGCGTTTCCGGTGTTGACATCCCGCGCGAAAAGCGTGTGGAGATCGCACTCACCTACGTCTTCGGTATCGGGCGCACCCGGTCCAAGGAGATCCTCGCCTCCACCGGCGTGAACCCGAACACCCGCGTTCGTGACCTGGCCGAAGAGGACCTGGTCAAGATCCGCGAGTACGTGGACGCCAACCTCCAGACCGAGGGTGACCTCCGCCGCGAGATCCAGGCCGACATCCGCCGCAAGGTCGAGATCGGCTGCTACCAGGGTCTGCGTCACCGTCGTGGCCTTCCGGTCCACGGCCAGCGCACCAGCACGAACGCCCGTACCCGCAAGGGCCCGCGTCGCGCCATCGCCGGTAAGAAGAAGCCGGGCAAGAAGTAGTCCTCAGCGGACGCTTGACCACACGGTCTTCGCTGTAGGACCGACCACCTCCCGTAGGAGATATAGATGCCCCCCAAGGGTCGTCAGGGCGCTGCCAAGAAGGTGCGCCGCAAGGAAAAGAAGAACGTCGCTCACGGCCACGCGCACATCAAGAGCACGTTCAACAACACGATCGTCTCGATCACGGACCCGTCCGGCAACGTGATCTCCTGGGCCTCCGCCGGCCACGTCGGCTTCAAGGGCTCGCGCAAGTCCACCCCCTTCGCCGCGCAGATGGCCGCCGAGTCGGCCGCCCGTCGCGCGCAGGAGCACGGCATGCGCAAGGTCGACGTCTTCGTCAAGGGTCCGGGCTCCGGCCGCGAGACCGCGATCCGCTCCCTCCAGGCCACGGGCCTCGAGGTCGGTTCGATCCAGGACGTCACCCCCACGCCGCACAACGGCTGCCGTCCGCCGAAGCGTCGTCGCGTCTGACGCACGACCGGCGACGGTCTGGGTGTCCGGGCGGTACGACCCTTTCGGGGGCCGTGCCGCCCGTACCCTTGCAGTACGAGCAGTACCTGTCGGGCGTCAAATAGTGGGCGTCCACGACTGAAGGAACACACACCATGCTGATCGCTCAGCGTCCTTCGCTGACCGAAGAGGTCGTCGACGAATTCCGCTCGCGGTTCGTCATCGAGCCCCTGGAGCCGGGCTTCGGCTACACGCTCGGCAACAGCCTCCGTCGTACGCTCCTCTCCTCGATCCCGGGTGCGGCCGTCACGTCCATCCGCATCGACGGTGTCCTGCACGAGTTCACCACCGTGCCGGGCGTCAAGGAGGACGTCACCGACCTCATCCTCAACATCAAGCAGCTGGTCGTCTCCTCGGAGCACGACGAGCCGGTCGTGATGTACCTGCGCAAGCAGGGTCCCGGCCTGGTGACCGCTGCCGACATCGCCCCGCCGGCCGGTGTCGAGGTGCACAACCCCGACCTGGTGCTCGCCACGCTGAACGGCAAGGGCAAGCTGGAGATGGAGCTGACCGTCGAGCGCGGTCGCGGCTACGTCTCCGCCGTGCAGAACAAGCAGCTGGGCCAGGAGATCGGCCGCATCCCGGTCGACTCCATCTACTCCCCGGTGCTCAAGGTCACGTACAAGGTCGAGGCGACCCGTGTCGAGCAGCGCACCGACTTCGACAAGCTGATCGTCGACGTCGAGACCAAGCAGGCCATGCGGCCGCGTGACGCCATGGCGTCCGCCGGCAAGACCCTGGTCGAGCTGTTCGGTCTGGCGCGCGAGCTCAACATCGACGCCGAGGGCATCGACATGGGCCCGTCCCCGACGGACGCCGCCCTCGCCGCCGACCTGGCGCTGCCGATCGAGGAGCTCGAGCTCACCGTTCGTTCGTACAACTGCCTCAAGCGTGAGGGCATCCACTCCGTGGGTGAGCTCGTGGCGCGCTCCGAGGCCGACCTGCTCGACATCCGCAACTTCGGTGCGAAGTCGATCGACGAGGTCAAGGCGAAGCTGGCCGGCATGGGCCTGGCCCTCAAGGACAGCCCGCCCGGATTCGACCCGACCGCCGCCGCCGACGCCTTCGGCGCCGACGACGACGCGGACGCGGGCTTCGTCGAGACCGAGCAGTACTAGGAGCTCGGGCCGTTCCGGCCCGTACTTCGGGCGCGGGTGCGCTGCGGCTTGTCGCGCCCACGCGACGGAGTCGCACATCGACACCGCCCCGCGCCCCCTCCGGGCGCCCCCCTACGGGGGTAGCCCGGATCTCCGTCGGGCAGACGCCCGCGCGGACACTGACACCGGTACCTCACACGGCCGGTGCAGATCACAAGGAGAAACACCATGCCGCGTCCCACCAAGGGTGCCCGCCTCGGCGGCAGCGCCGCTCACGAGCGTCTGCTGCTCGCGAACCTGGCGAAGTCGCTCTTCGAGCACGGCCGCATCACGACGACCGAGGCCAAGGCCCGCCGCCTGCGTCCGGTCGCCGAGCGCCTGATCACCAAGGCGAAGAAGGGCGACATCCACAACCGTCGCCTGGTGCTGCAGACGATCACCGACAAGGGCATCGTCCACACCCTCTTCACCGAGATCGCGCCGCGCTACTCCGAGCGCCCGGGTGGCTACACCCGCATCACCAAGATCGGCAACCGTCGTGGCGACAACGCCCCGATGGCCGTGATCGAGCTGGTCGAGGGCGAGATCGCCAAGAAGGCGACCGTCGCCGAGGCCGAGGCCGCCACCAAGCGTGCGGTCAAGGAGTCGGACGAGGCCAAGGTCGAGGAGACCAAGGCCGAGGACGCCGCCGAGGCTCCGGCCGAGGAGGCGAAGGACGCGTAAGCGTTCTTCCGTTTTTCTCGTGGGCGGGCCCGTACCCCTGGGGTACGGGCCCGCTCCCGTACGCAGAGGGTTCGAGAGGAAGCAGCGCGTGAGCGACGACGTGCAGGCCGGGTTCGTACGCATCCGGCTCGACCTGTCCTATGACGGCAAGGACTTCTCCGGGTGGGCCAAGCAGGCTCAGGGGCAGCGGACGGTCCAGGGTGACATCGAGGCCGCCCTGAAGACCGTGACCCGCTCCCAGGAGACGTACGAGCTGACCGTCGCCGGCCGCACCGACGCCGGTGTGCACGCGCGGGGGCAGGTCGCCCACGTGGACCTGCCCGTCGAGCTGTGGAGCGAGCACCGGGACAAGCTGCTGCGGCGGCTCGCGGGACGCCTCTCCCACGACGTCCGGATCTGGCGGCTCACGGAGGCGCCGGCCGGGTTCAACGCCCGCTTCTCCGCGATCTGGCGCCGCTACGCCTACCGGGTGACCGACGACCCCGGCGGGGTCGACCCGCTCCTGCGCGGCCATGTCCTCTGGCACGACTGGACCCTCGACATGGACGCCATGAACGCCGCCGCCGAGCGGCTGGTGGGGGAGCACGACTTCGCCGCCTACTGCAAGAAGCGCGAGGGTGCCACCACCATCCGCACGCTCCAGGAGCTGCGCTGGGAGCGGCGGCCCGGCGGTGTGCTGGAGGCGACGGTGAAGGCGGACGCCTTCTGCCACAACATGGTCCGTTCGCTGGTGGGCGCGCTGCTGTTCGTGGGCGACGGGCACCGGCCGGTGGACTGGCCGGCGAAGGTGCTCGCGGCGGGCGTGCGGGACTCGGCGGTGCACGTGGTGCGCCCGCACGGGCTGACCCTCGAAGAGGTCGGCTACCCGGCGGACGACCTGCTGGCCGCCCGTAACGTGGAGGCCCGCAACAAGCGGACCCTGCCCGGAAGTGGCTGCTGCTGACTTATCGTTTATTCCGGCATTTCGGGTTAAAAGGCAATCGCGTGCAGCCGCGTCGCCAGGGCGCTCGTCCGCTCCCGCCATAGATTTCCGGCACGCCACCTCGTTCGGTGCGAGGAGGGCGGTCGGGAGTTCAGATGAGTGCAACCGAGGCCGCCCGTGCGACCGGGCTCGCCACAGGACGACAACGGCCACGACCGCGGCCGGCGAGGGACGATCCGGGATCGGCTCCGTCCGGCCTGCTGCCGGCACCCCCCACCGACGAGGAACGGGACGGCTACGCCCGGCGCCACCTCTGGGTGCTGACGGCCAGTTCGCTGATCAGCGTCGGCTGCCTGGCGGTCAGCCAGTTCCGGCTGGCGTCCTCCACGCCCCTGCTGTGGATGTTCGCCCCCCTCCTCACCTTCACGGTGGTCTACTACCTCGTCTCCCTGCGGGTGAACGCCTTCACCCGGGACTTCGACCTCGCCCGGCACCGCCGGCTGGTGCGCTCCTGGCGACCCGCCGCCCACCCCTCGGTGGACGTCTTCCTGCCGGTGTGCGGCGAACCCATCGAGGTGCTGCACAACACCTGGACCCATGTGCGGGCACTGGCCGACCGGTACCCCGGCGTCTGCGTGCCGTACGTCCTCGACGACTCGGCCGCCCCCGAACTGCGCGCGATGGCCGCTGACTTCGGCTTCCGCTACGGCAGCCGCCCCGAACGCGGCTGGTTCAAGAAGGCGGGCAACCTGCACTTCGGCTTCGGCCAGTCGGACGGCACCTACATCCTCGTCCTCGACGCCGACTTCGCCCCGCGCGCCGACCTGCTCGACGAACTGCTCCCGTACCTGGAGACGGACGGGCGGACCGCGATCGTCCAGTCACCGCAGTACTTCCGGGTCCTCGACGCGCAGAACTGGATCGAACGCGGAGCCGGGGCCGTACAGGAACTCTTCTACCGCGCCGTCCAGGTCTCCCGGCAGGGCCGTGACGGCGCCATCTGTGTCGGCAGCTGCGCCGTCTACCGGCGGGCGGCGCTGGCGGAGAACGGCGGGACCACGCTGATCGAGCACTCCGAGGACGTCCACACCGGCTTCGACCTGCGCTGCCTCGGCTGGGACCTGCGCTATGTGCCCGTGGCCCTGTCGGCAGGGGTGTGCCCGGACACCGCCGGAGCCTTCTTCAACCAGCAGTACCGCTGGTGCGCCGGCTCCATGAGCCTGCTGGGCAGCCTGAAGTTCTGGCAGGCGAAGCTCACCTTCGGCAGCCGCCTGTGCTATCTGTCCGGGTTCTTCTACTACCTCCACACGGCGCTCTTCACCTTCGCCGCCCCCCTCGTCCCGATCGTCCTGCTGCTGGCCTTCCCGGACAAGCCACGGGTGGAGTTCCTCTGGCTGGTGCTGCCCAGCATCGTCTACACCACGGTCGTCTTCCCCCTGTGGCACCGCGTTCCCTACCGCCTGGAGGCCTGGGCCGTCCGCATGATGTACGGCTGGGCGCACGTCTTCGCGATCTGGGACTGCCTGGCCGGACGGCGCCGGGGCTGGCAGGCCACCGGATCCAGCCAGGCCAGGGGGGACGGGACCGGACGGTTCCGGGCCGGACTGTGGCTCTGGGGCGGTGGCACCGCCGTGGTCTGGGTGACGGCCGCGGTCTGGCGGACGCTCACGCTCGACGCCTACGACTTCGCCCTGCTGCTCTCCTCCGGACTCTTCTACGCACTGATCGTCGGCCGGGCTCTCGTACAGCCCCGGACGGAAGGGGACGACTGATGGGCCCGCGTGTCATCGCAGCGGCGGCGCTGCTCCTCGCCGCACTGCTCGCCCTGACGGGGTGCGCGCCGGATCCGCGTGCGGCCGCGCCGGCCCCGCACCCCGCGGCGCCCCGGACGGCGCCCGAACTCCCCTACGACGTGCGGCCCTTGCTGCACCCGGCGAAGAAGTACTTCGGCACGTCGGTGGCGGGGGCGCCGAACTCCATGAAGCCGGTCGACGACTACGCCGACAGGGTCGGCAAGCGGCCCAACCTCATCGGCTACTACGCGGCCTGGGGCGACGGGTTCGACGTCAGCGGTGTGCGCAACGCCTGGCAGTCGGGCGCGCTGACCGTCGTGTCCTGGGAGCCCTTCGGCACCTCCCTGAAGGAGATCGCCTCCGGCGCCTCGGACCCGTACATCGAGAAGTACGCGAGCGGGGTACGGAAGCTCAACCTGCCCGTCGTCATCACCTTCGCCGACGAGATGAACGGTTTCTGGGACCGTTGGGGCACGGAACACACCACGCCCGAGGTCTACGTCGACGCCTGGCGCCACATCCACGACGTCTTCACGGAGGTCGGCGCGGCCAACGTGATCTGGGCCTGGTCGCCGAACGTCGTCAACCCCGTGAAGGACGTGGCGCTGGAGCCGTACTACCCGGGAGACGCGTTCGTCGACTGGGTGGGCATGGTCGGCTACTTCACCTACGACGACCCGCCGGACACCTTCGCCGAACTCTTCGGGCCGACCATCGAACAGGTCCGCACCTTCAGCTCCAAGCCCCTGCTGATCCTCGAGACGGCCGCCGAGCCCGGCGGACGCAGAAGCGCCGACATGCGGCAGCTCTTCGAAGGGGTGAGGGCGAACCCCGACATCCTCGGCTTCGTCTGGTTCGACCACAAGGCGCCCCGCGCCGACTGGCGACTGGCCCAGGGCCCGGACGGGCTCGACGAGTTCAGGCGCCTGGCCGCGGACGACCTCTACGGCTTCGACGTCCGGAGGGCCTCATGACCTCCACCGAGCCACGCGCCGGGGTGCTCCCCCCGGCCTCCCGGCCCCCGGGCGGACCGGCGTACAGCGTCCCGAGCCCCCCGGAAGCGGCCTGGAGCACCGCGGGCGGTCCGCGGCGCAGGTGGATCGCGCGGGCGGTCCTCCTCACGGTCCTGGCCCTGCAGGCGGCCCTCGCGCTGCGCCTGGAGAACACCGCCCACCAGGACGAGGCCCTGTTCCTGAGCGCGGGACACGCGCAGCTCGCGCACCTGCTGCACGGGACCGAGATGCCGACGGACCACGGAAGTCACCTCTCCGGGTCCCCGGTCCTCTATCCCGCCCTCGCCGCCCTGGTCGACGAGTGGTTCGGACTCACCGGCGCCCGCCTGCTCAGCCTGCTGTCCATGCTCGGCGCCACGACGCTGCTGTACGCGCTCACCCGCCGGCTGTTCAACGAGCGGGCGGCGCTGGCCGCGGCGGCGCTCTACGCGGTGACCCAGTCGACGATCGTGCTCGGCAACTTCGCCACCAACGACGCGCCGGCGGTCTTCCTGCTCGCGCTGACGGCCTGGATCGTCGTCCGGACCGCCCGGGCGCACCCGGCCATGGTGCTGCTCGCGGCGCCGGCCGCCGCGCTCGCGGTGGTGACGAACCACGCCTCCGCGCTGTATCTGCCGACCTTGGTCCTGCTCGCCGCGCTGGTCTCGTGGCCGCACCGGGGCAGAGCGGGACTGGTCCGGGCGGCCCTGTTCGCGCCGGCCACCGGAGGTCTGCTGGTGGCGGGCCTCCGGTGGACCGGGCTGTTCGACGGCGCCCCCGCCACCACCACGGCCCGCCCGGACGGCACCGACACGGCCCTGGACCTCCTCGCGAAGTCGGCGGGCTGGGGCGGTCTGCTCTTTCTGACCGCGTGCTTCGGCGCGGTGGCGTACGCCCGCCGCGGGCGGATGAACGAGTCACCGCGGGCCCGCCTGTCCGGTGTCCCCGGCCGGGCCTGGCGGGTGTCGCTGGGGCTGGTGCTGTGCGGGACGGCGCTGCTCGCCCCGGCCTGTCAGATCCACCTCGCGGCGCACGTCGCGCTCTACAAGCACCTGGGGTTCGGGCTGTTGTTCGCCGCGCCGATGGCGGGGGTCGGCCTGACGAGGCTCGTCGGCGCCCACGTCCGTCATCCGCAGCTCGCCTGCGGCCTGTGGGTGCTCACGCTCTGCCTGGGCGCGGCCCAGTCGGCCGAACGCTTCGTCTCCTGGCCCGAGTCGGACCGGCTCGCCGCGTCGCTGCGGCAGTACGTGACCCCGGGCGCCGGGCGCTATCTCGCGTCCCAGCCCCACGTGCCCGTCTACTACCTCCGGGACATCACCGACCAGGCGCGCTGGACCTCCCTCCACGGCATCGGCTACCGCGACGCCGGGGGCGCCCTCCACACAGGCGCCGACGGCCACCGCGAGGCGCTCGACGACGGCTGGTTCGACCTGGTCGTCCTGGACGGACGGACGCGGATGGACGCCATCGTCACCGAGGCGCTGAAGGACAGCGGCCGCTACCGTCTGCTCGGCGTCGTGCCCTACCGGCTCGGCGGAGGGCCCGGCGACTACCGGATCTGGGTGAAGAGGTGAGCCCGCCGACGGGACGTGCCGAGCGGCGTCGCGCCCTCGCCTGCTTCCTGGCGCCCACCGCCCTCGCGCTCGCCGTCATCCTGCCGGGCCTCGGCCGCCGCCAGCTGTGGTTCGACGAGTACGCCACCTGGTGGGCGACCACCCTGTCGTACCGGGACTTCGCCCGTCTCACGGACAACATCGACATCGTCTTCGTGCCGTTCTACACCGCCATGCGCGCCTGGACCTGGCTGGCGGGCGTCTCGGAGGCCGCCCTGCGCCTCCCCGAGGCGCTCGCGATGGGGGTCTCGGCGGGGCTGGTGGCCCTCGTCGGCCGCCGGCTCCTGACCACCCGCGCCGGAGTCGTGGCCGGGCTGCTCTTCGCCCTGGTCCCCACCGTCACCCGGTACGGGCAGGAGGCCCGCCCCTACGCCTTCGCGATGCTCTTCGCGCTGACGGCCACGCTGCTGCTGCTCCGAGCCCTCGACCGGCCGTGTCTGCGGACCTGGGCGGGCTACACGGCGGCGGTCGCGCTGACCGGCTTCAGCCACATGGTCGCGCTCGCCGTCCTCGCGGCCCACGCCCTGGCCGTCGCGCACGCCCGCAGGGGCGGTGACGCCGTGGCGCCGTGGGCGTTCGGCTGCGCGGCGCTCGTCGGCACGTCCTGCGTCCTTCCCATGGTCTACCGGGGAACGGCGCAGAGCGGTCAGATCGCCTGGAACGACCTGTCCGGCCGGAGGATCGGCATGTACGGGGCGGACCTGTTCGGGTCATGGGTCGCGTTCGGCGTGGTGCTGGTGCTCGTACTCCTGGGCGCGGGGGCGGTGCGCCGGCTCGCCCCCGGCCGGGGGGCGCTGCCCTTCCTCGCCGTCTGGGCGCTGCTCCCTGCGGTGGCGACCGCCCTGACCGGCCCTTGGCTGCACCTCTTCCTGCCCCGGTACCTGCTGTTCACCGTCCCGGCCTGGACCCTGCTCGCCGCGGTGGGCGCCGTCCGGTGCCACGACGTGGTCACCGGGGAGGGCCGGAAGGGCCTCTGGTGGTGGACGCGGGGCGTGCTCATGGGGGCCGCCGCCTCGGCCCTCCTCGCGGTCCCGCTCGCCCCCGCGCTGGGCAAGGCCCGGCAGGACCTCGTGTTCGAGCCCGACTACGCGGGTGCGGCCCGTGTCGTGAAGGCCGCCCAGCGGCCCGGCGACGCCATCCTCTACCACCGCAGCCTCAGCTCGCGCATGGCGTTGGCCTACCAGCTACGCGACGGCTCCCGGCCCAGGGACGTGCTGATGAAGGGGGCACCGCAGAAGAGGGGGTGGTTCGAAGCGTACGAGTACGAGCCCTCCGCCGAGCGGCTGGCCGGCGCCGCCCGGGTGTGGTTCGTCGCGCCCGGCGACGACGGCGCGTCGACACCGAAGGCGAAGGCGCTGAGGCACGGCTTCGCGGTGGTCCGCACCGAGCGGCTGCACCTCATGACGGTCCAGCTCCTGGAGCGCCGCCCTCACTCCCCGGGCGCGCCCGCCGCCGCGGCGGCCTGGGTGCGGCCGCGGGCGTAGATCTGGTTGAAGGCGAAGGTGCCCAGGTCGTCGCTGGCCTGGAAGACGGCCTTGTCCGCCGAGGTGACCTTCTTGCCGCTGGTGAAGCCCGCCTGGGTGAAGTAGGCGTACCGCCCGATCGCGTTCGCGCGGCGCAGGCAGACCGTGGCGCGGCAGAAGTCGGCCACCCCGGCGCCCGCGAGCGGGGCGATGCCGCCCTCGGCCTGGTTCTTCGCCTTGAGGGCCTCGGCCTCGGTGGAGAAGAGGGCCACGCCGACCGTGATGGCGACCCCGTCCTTCACGTAGGTGGCGCGCAGCAGCCGGTCGCAGCCGTTCTTCTCCAGGACGGAGCCGAGCGCGCCCTGGGTGACGCCCGCGCAGTTCGTCGTGGCCGAGGTCGCGCCCTTCGCGTAGGCGCGGTCGTTCATCGTGAACTTCCTGCCCGGGAAGAGTCCCTCGGCGCTGAGCGGTGCCTTGTCCTTCTTCTCGTCGGAGATGTAGTCCATGGGGTCCGGCGGGGGCGGCGGGGCCACGGAGGAGAACGTCGGCTCCGGGGTGGGGGATGCGCCGGCGCCCACGGAGCCGGTGGGGGTGGTGCCGCCGTTCTTGGCGGTGTCGCCGTCACCGCCGCTGACGATCGCGGTGGCGACGATGGCGCCGACCGCGAGCGTGGCGAGCGTGCCGCCGCCGATCATCAGCCAGCGCTTGCGCCGGCTACGGGCCGCGGACGCGTCGGCGAGGGCGCCCCAGTCCGGTGTCCCCGGCGCCTGCGCCCCCGGAAACGGGTTCGGCTGCTGTCCGTACGGCTGCTGCTGCGACCCCTGCGGCCACTGCGGTCCCCCAAAGCTCATGCCGCGCATCCTAAACCGGTTGGGAGACACCGGTACGGGCGGCGACAATGCCCCGCATGGGACATGTCGAGGCCGCGCACCTGGAGTACTACCTTCCGGACGGGAGGGTGCTGCTCGCCGACGCCTCCTTCCGGGTGGGCGAGGGCGCCGTGGTCGCCCTCGTCGGCGCCAACGGCGCCGGGAAGACCACACTGCTCCGCATGATCGCCGGTGAGCTGCAGCCGCACGGCGGCACCGTCACCGTCAGCGGCGGGCTCGGCGTGATGCCGCAGTTCGTCGGTTCGGTGCGCGACGAGCGCACCGTCCGCGACCTGCTGGTCTCCGTCGCCCAGCCGCGGATCCGCGAGGCGGCGAAGGCGGTCGACGAGGCCGAGCACCTGATCATGACGGTCGACGACGAGGCCGCCCAGATGAGGTACGCCCAGGCGCTCAGCGACTGGGCGGAGGTCCAGGGGTACGAGGCAGAGACCCTCTGGGACATGTGCACGACGGCGGCGCTGGGCGTCCCGTACGAGAAGGCGCAGTTCCGCGAGGTGCGCACGCTCAGCGGCGGCGAGCAGAAGCGGCTGGTCCTCGAGTCCCTGCTGCGGGGTACGGACGAGGTGCTGCTGCTCGACGAGCCGGACAACTACCTCGACGTCCCCGGCAAGCGATGGCTGGAGGAGCGGCTGCGGGAGACCCGTAAGACCGTGCTCTTCATCTCCCACGACCGGGAGCTGCTCGCGCGGGCCGCCCAGAAGATCGTCGCGGTCGAGCCGGGGCCGGCCGGGTCGGACGTGTGGGTGCACGGCGGCGGCTTCGCGACCTTCCACGACGCGCGGCGGGAGCGGTTCGCCCGCTTCGAGGAGCTGAAGCGCCGCTGGGAGGAGAAGCACGCGCAGCTGAAGAAGCTGGTGGTCAATCTGCGGCAGGCGGCGGCGGTGAGCCACGAGATGGCCTCCCGCTACGCGGCCGCCCAGACGCGGCTGCGGAAGTTCGAGGAGGCGGGCCCGCCTCCGGAGCCGCCGCGCGAGCAGGACATCCGGATGCGGCTGCGCGGCGGCCGTACCGGCGTGCGCGCCGTGACCTGCGAGAACCTGGAGCTGTCCGGCCTGATGAAGCCGTTCTCGCTGGAGATCTTCTACGGCGAACGGATCGGTGTCCTCGGCTCCAACGGGTCGGGGAAGTCCCACTTCCTGCGGCTGCTCGCCGGGGACCCGTCGGTCGCCCACACGGGCACCTGGAAGCTGGGGGCCAGGGTGGTGCCCGGCCACTTCGCCCAGACCCACGCCCACCCGGAGCTCCAGGGCCGGACCCTGGTGGACATCCTGTGGTCGGAGCACGCCAAGGACCGGGGCGGGGCCATGTCCGTCCTGCGGCGCTACGAGCTGGAGGGGCAGGGGGACCAGCCGTTCGAGAAGCTCTCCGGCGGCCAGCAGGCCCGCTTCCAGATCCTGCTCCTGGAGCTGTCCGGGACGACGGCGCTGCTGCTCGACGAGCCGACGGACAACCTCGACCTGGAGTCGGCGGAGGCCCTCCAGGACGGCCTGGAGTCGTACGAGGGGACCGTCCTGGCCGTCACGCACGACCGGTGGTTCGCGAAGACCTTCGACCGGTTCCTGGTCTTCGGCTCGGACGGCGTCGTACGGGAGACGACGGAGCCGGTGTGGGACGAGCGGCGGGTGGACCGGGCGCGGTAGGGCGGCGCGTTTTGACCCGTCCGGGGTGGCGCGGGTACTGTTGCGGTTTGTTATGCGTAGTGGCTTCGTCGTTCTCACGCGAAGGGCCCTTACGCAGGTTCCCTGGAGCAGTTACCAGTGGCTCGCATACGGGCGGTGTTCCCGGCAGTGCAGGCCCCAGCTGCATGATCGCTTCAGGTGTGTCTGGACTCCATCCACTGAAGAAGCGAAGGCTACGAAGTGCGTACGTACAGCCCCAAGCCCGGCGATGTCACTCGCCAGTGGCACATCATCGACGCGCGGGACATCGTCCTGGGCCGTCTGGCGACCACGGCTGCGAACCTCCTGCGAGGCAAGCACAAGCCGATCTACGCCCCCCACATGGACATGGGCGACTTCGTCATCATCATCAACGCCGACAAGGTCCACCTGTCGGGCAACAAGCGCACCCAGAAGCTGGCGTACCGCCACTCCGGCTTCCCGGGTGGTCTGCGCTCCGTCCGTTACGACGAGCTCCTGGACAAGAACCCCGAGAAGGCCGTCGAGAAGGCCATCAAGGGCATGATCCCCAAGAACACCCTCGGCCGTCAGATGCTCTCGAAGCTGAAGGTCTACGCGGGCGAGAACCACCCGCACGCTGCTCAGCAGCCGGTCCCGTTCGAGATCACCCAGGTCGCGCAGTAGTTCCGGCCACCCCCTAAGACGAAAAGAAATCTGAGGAGCATCGTGGCCGAGACCACTGTTGAGAACCCCATCGAGGGCGAGGAGACCTACGCCGAGGTCACCACCTTCGAGTCCGAGGTCCCCGTCGAGGGTGAGTACACCTCGGAGTCCCTGGCGTCCCGCTTCGGCGACCCGCAGCCGGCCGCCGGCCTGGGCCGCCGCAAGAACGCCATCGCCCGCGTCCGGATCGTTCCGGGCACCGGCAAGTGGAAGATCAACGGTCGCACCCTTGAGGACTACTTCCCCAACAAGGTGCACCAGCAGGAAGTCAACGAGCCCTTCAAGGTGCTCGAGCTCGACAACCGCTACGACGTCATCGCCCGCATCGCGGGTGGCGGCGTCTCGGGTCAGGCCGGCGCCCTGCGCCTCGGCGTGGCCCGCGCGCTGAACGAGGCGGACGTGGAGAACAACCGCGGCGCCCTGAAGAAGGCCGGCTTCCTCTCCCGCGACGACCGTGCGGTCGAGCGCAAGAAGGCCGGTCTCAAGAAGGCCCGTAAGGCCCCGCAGTACAGCAAGCGCTAAATCGCGCCTGCTCGTCCTGGTTCGTACGTACGCCCCGGCGGCACTGCCCGTGCTGCCGGGGCGTACGTCTTTTCATCACCTCGGGCACTTCTGGGCGGATTCTGCGGTCAAACGGGCATCGGCCGTCAAGGAATCCGTACGGGATCGCAATTTTTCGTAGCAGTTTCGGAGGACAGTGGTGGGACGACTCTTCGGCACGGACGGTGTGCGCGGTGTTGCCAACGCGGATCTGACGGCGGAGCTCGCGCTCGGTCTGTCGGTCGCCGCGGCGCATGTGCTCGCCGAGGCGGGCACCTTTGAAGGCCATCGCCCGACCGCGGTGGTCGGTCGCGACCCGCGTGCGTCGGGAGAGTTCCTGGAGGCCGCCGTCGTGGCCGGCCTCGCGAGCGCGGGCGTGGACGTCCTGCGCGTCGGCGTGCTGCCGACTCCTGCCGTCGCCTACCTCACCGGCGCGCTCGGCGCCGACCTCGGCGTGATGCTCTCCGCGAGCCACAACGCCATGCCCGACAACGGCATCAAGTTCTTCGCCCGCGGCGGCCACAAGCTCGCGGACGAGCTGGAGGACCGGATCGAGTCCGTCTACGAGGAGCACCGCACCGGTGCCCCGTGGGAGCGCCCGACCGGCGCCGGCGTCGGCCGGGTCCGCGACTACGACGAGGGCTTCGACAAGTACGTCGCCCATCTCATCGCCGTCCTGCCGAACCGGCTCGACGGCCTGAAGGTCGTCCTCGACGAGGCGCACGGTGCGGCCGCGCGCGTGTCGCCCGAGGCGTTCTCCCGGGCCGGCGCCGAAGTCGTCACGATCGGTGCCAGCCCCGACGGGCTCAACATCAACGACGGCTGCGGCTCCACGCACCTGGACCTGCTGAAGGCCGCGGTCGTCGAGCACGGCGCGGACCTCGGCATCGCCCACGACGGCGACGCGGACCGCTGCCTCGCCGTCGACGCAGCGGGCCAGGAGGTCGACGGCGACCAGATCCTCGCGGTGCTCGCGCTCGCCATGCGCGAGGCGGGGACGCTGCGCGGCGACACCGTCGTCGGGACCGTGATGTCCAACCTCGGCTTCAAGCTCGCCATGGAGCGGGAGGGGCTGCAGCTGGTGCAGACGGGCGTCGGCGACCGGTACGTCCTGGAGTCCATGAAGGAGCACGGCTACGCCCTGGGCGGCGAGCAGTCCGGCCACGTGATCGTCCTCGACCACGCGACCACCGGTGACGGCACCCTCACCGGCCTGATGCTCGCGGCCCGGGTCGCGGCCACGGGCCGGTCGCTCGCGGAGCTGGCCGCCGTGATGGAGCGCCTGCCGCAGGTCCTCATCAACGTGCCGGACGTCGACAAGTCACGGGTGACCACCTCGGCCGAGCTGGCCGGAGCCGTCACCGAGGCCGAGCGCGAACTGGGCACCACCGGCCGCGTGCTGCTGCGGTCCTCCGGGACGGAGCCGCTGGTACGGGTCATGGTGGAGGCGGCCGACATCGAGCAGGCGCGCGCGGTGGCGGGACGCCTGGCCGACGTCGTGAAGTCGGCGCTGGGCTGAGGCGAGGGTGGGCTAGCTCTTCCCCACGTCCCGTGCGCTCGTGTCCTGTGGCGTACCCGGCGGGCGGGTCATCCGCCCCCGCTGGGTACGCCACAGCACTTTCCAGCAGGCGAGCGTGAGGACACCGGCCACGATGATGCCGAGCAGGTTCAGGAGCAGCTGCTCGACGGAGCCCCACATCTGGCCCAGCTCGCCGTAGCTGAGGGCCACCGCCGCGTTCGCGGCGGCCGGGACGGTCGTCACCGAGATGGCGACACCCACCAGCGCCCCGGACTTCGCCGACGTCAGCGAGAGCATGCCGGCCACCCCCGCGAGGACGGCCACGACGAAGGAGAAGGGGTCGGGCTGCCAGATGAAGCCGGTGTTGGGGCGCGGCTCGTTGAGCATGGACACCTCGAACTGGCCCGTCGCGTCCATCAGCAGGCTGAACAGGGTCGTCGTCACGATCGCGGCCGCGAATCCCACGAGGAGGGCGTTCAGCGAGCGCCAGGCCAGCCTCGGAGCGCGCCGCACCAGGCCCGTACAGATCCCGGCGAGCGGACCGAACTCCGGGCCGACGGCCATCGCGCCCACGATCAGGACCGCGTTGTCGAGGACCACACCGCAGGCGGCGATCATCGTCGCCAGGCAGATGAAGAGCAGATAGGTGTAGGAGAGGGTCGACTCCTCGTGGGTCGCCTCGGTCAGCTGCTCCCACACCACCGCGTCGGCGCCCTCGCCCGGCGCCTCCCTCTCGGCGTGCTCGGCACGCTCCGAGAGGGACACGCCGATGTCCCCGACCGCGATCGAGCCGTCCTTGTCGATCCCCAGCTTCCGCAGGCGGTGCAGAAGCTCGTCGCACGCCTCGCGGGCCACGTCGCACAGGACGATGTCCCCGACCGGGTCGCGAGCGGCCCCGGAGACCACCGCGAGATGAGCGGTGCCCACGGTCTCGCCGATCAGGTCGAGAACGGCTTCCGTACGGTCGGCCGGAACGATCATCCGAAGGTGCAGCATGGCCGCACCCTAACGGGGGATCAGAGCTTGCGCAGGGACAGGCGCTGGACCTTGTGGTCCGGGCCCTTCCGGACGACGAGGGTCGCACGGCCGCGCGTCGGGGCCACGTTCTCCAGCAGGTTCACCTTGTTGATGGTGCGCCACATCGTGCGGGCGTAGTCCAGGGCCTCCTCCTCGGAGACCTGGGTGTAGCGCTGGAAGTACGAGGACGGGTTCTGGAAGGCGGTGTCGCGCAGCTTGCGGAAGCGGTTGAGGTACCAGCCCTCGATGTCCTCGGGGCGGGCGTCGACGTACACCGAGAAGTCGAAGTAGTCGGCCAGACCGACCCGGGTGCGGCCGTCCTTGCCGGGCAGCGCCGGCTGGAGGACGTTGAGCCCCTCGACGATCAGGATGTCGGGGCGGCGCACGACGAGCCGCTCGCCGGGGACGATGTCGTAGATCAGGTGGGAGTAGACGGGGGCGGTGACCTCGTCCTTCCCGGCCTTGATGTCCGCGACGAACCGGGTCAGCGCCCGGCGGTCGTACGACTCGGGGAACCCCTTCCGGGACAGCAGCCCGCGGGCCTTGAGCTCCTCCATCGGCAGCAGGAAGCCGTCGGTGGTCACCAGCTCCACGCGCGGGTGCTCGGGCCAGCGGGCGAGCAGCGCCTGGAGGAGCCGGGCCACCGTCGACTTGCCGACGGCGACGGAGCCGGCGACGCCTATCACGAAGGGGGTGCCGCGCTGCTCGGCGTTCTCCCCGAGGAAGGTGTTCAGGGCGCCCCGCAGGCCGCTGGTGGCCTGCACGTACAGGTTGAGCAGCCGGGACAGCGGGAGGTAGACGTCCCGCACCTCGTCGAGGTCGATGACGTCCCCGAGACCGCGCAGCCGCTCGACCTCGTCCGCGGAGAGAGGCAGCGGCGTCTTGTCGCGCAGCGCGCTCCACTCGTCGCGCGTGAGGTCGACGTACGGCGAGACCTCGGCCCGGCGCTGGCCGGTGCCGTTGCCCTTGCCGTTGCCCTTGCCTTGGCTGTTGCCGTTGCCGGGCGCGCTTCGTGGCGCCGAAGTGATCACACGGCCATTGTCGGGGGTGCGGCGCGGTTGTGGGTGGTGGGGTGGGTCACGTGGACGAGGGGGCGACGGACGGGCGCGCACCTGCTCCGCGGGACGGCAGCATCCGCCGCAGCCGCCGCTCGGCCGGTTTCTCGACGCACTCGTGCAGGACCGCGGCGACGACCACGGTGGCCAGGGCCACGATCACGACCTCCACGGCGTCCCGGCGCAGCCCGTCACTGGGCACCATGCCGAGGTGACTGAGCGCCCGCAGGACGACCACGTGGGAGATGTAGAAGGCGAAGGACCACTCGCCGAGCTTCACCAGCGGCTTGGAGCGGAGGAGGGAGCGCCTGCCTCTCACGTCCCGCAGGGTCGCCGTGACGATCAGCAGGGTGAAGGCCGGCATGAGGAGGGTGTCGAAGACTCCGTACTTCGGGGCGATCCCCGGCACGGCATCGGGATGACGCGCCCAGAGCCAGCACAGCAGGGCCGACCCGGCCGTCAGGACGAGGGCGACGCCGGAGCCGAACGGAGGCCGCCATCCGCGGCGCACGAGTAGGGCGGCGCAGAGCCCCAGGACGAACATCGACGTCATGGAGAGAGGCGAGGCGACGATGAAGCGCTCCGTCTCGGGGGTGAAGTCGTGGCGCGCGGTCAGAAGACGCGTGCCGGCCGTGGCGGCCACGGAGAGAGCGGAGAAGACCACCAGCGCTGCCGAGGAGCAGCGGGAGAGCAGCCGGTAGAGCAGGGGGAAGAGCAGGTAGAAGAAGGCTTCCACGGACAAGGTCCAGGTGACCGCGTTCAGGCTTTCGAAGTGCTCTCGGCTCCATGCCTGGGCGAAGGTGAGCGTCCAGAGGACGTCCGCCTTGTCGACCGGGAGACGCCACCACCACGTCAGGAGCGCCACGACCACGACGGTGGTCACGGCGAGCAGCGGCCAGATACGGGCGAACCGCCGCCAGTAGAACCTGAGCGTGGTGTCCTCGGGCCGGGCGACCCAGGTCATGACGAACCCGGACAGGATGAAGAAGAACGGCACGCCTTCGTATCCGATGGCCGAGAGCTGCATGAGCGTCTCGGATTCGTCGAAGTACCACCGGGCGTGGAAGAAGTAGACCCCGAGGGCCGCGAACCAGCGCAGCCCCGTCAGGGAGTCCACCCGCGTCCCGCCCAGCGGCATCGCCCGCCGGGTCCCGGGGGGCCCTGAGGACCGCTTCGCGTCGACCGGCGTGCCCGCGTGCGCCGCGGGCAGGACCCGGTCGTCGGTGAGAGTAGAAATGTCCGCACCCCTCAAGCCCCCAGGTGACGGAGGCATGGGTGCCCGACGCGTGATCACCATTGGAGGATCGGCAGGCCCAGCGTTCCTCGCATAAAAGCCGGATCTGGGCCGTCGGTCGATTCTCGATGAAATTTCCGTTGCCGGGAACGTATCACGGCAATACAAGATCGGCGGAAGGCCGTATCGGCGGCCAATTACCCCCCGGTGCGGAACGCTATTGCGGAGCAAATCAGGACACGGGGCCATTTTTCGGATGGTGTGACTCTCCGTTCCCCGCCCGGCAGGACGCCTCTCCGTACCGGCATGCGGGATCGGCGGCGGGGTCCTCGGGGCTCAGCCATTCCCTGCGATCGGCCACCCCTATTCGATTTCGGTTCTGTGTCGCAGGTCACGGGTGTATTCGCTGGGACGACTCGCGGTATTCATGTAGAGAAAGTGAAACCATTTTGCCTTTCGTTCGTGGTGAAGGTCACGCGCGCATTCGCCGGGGCGGGCGCCACTCGGCGGGCGTCCGGCGGGTCCGTGGGGCGGCGCGGGAACCGGCCACCCCGATGGACCGCGTCACCGGCCGCGTACATAGGGTTCGCACAGATTGACGAGTCCGAGCAGAGAGTTGAACCATGCGAGCCACCTCCTTCCGTCGTACGGCCGCTGTCGCCGCCACCGCCGGGTCCCTGGCGCTGCTGCTCACCGCGTGCAGTGGGGACGCGAACGACGGGAAGCCGAAGGGCGAGAACGACGCGTCCGCGTCCGCCGCGGCCAAGCCCGACGTGAAGGCGCTCTCCGCCGGTGAGCTGGAGAAGCTGATCGTCGAGCAGGCCGACCTCAAGGACCACCAGGTGCAGAAGCCGAAGGCGGCCGAGATCCTGCACTCCGGCGACGTCGGCGCCGACAAGCCGGCCTGCGAGCCGCTCGCCGAGGCCGTCTCGCACGTGGCCCCCGGCGACCCGGGCGCCAGCGTGCAGCGCAAGGCCGTCGAGGTGAAGAAGGGCAAGGCCGGGTCCGCGGACGACATCATGGGCGCCCTCGGTGCCCCCGTGACCGACGTGACCCTCGGTTCGTACGGCGGTCAGGGCGCCGAGAAGGCGTTCGCCTCGCTCAAGACCGCCGGGACCGAGTGCGCCGGCGGCTTCACCGTCATGGCGAGCGGCACCAAGACGAAGGTCGGCAAGGTCGCCCCCGAGAGCGGTCTGACCGCCGGCGACGAGGCGCTCGCCTGGACCGTCACCGTCGACATGGAGGGGCAGCCCTTCGTCACCAAGCTCGTGGTCTTCCGCAAGGGCAACACGCTGGCCTCCTTCGCCTCCCTCAGCCTCTCCGGCGAGGTCAAGGCGTTGCCCAAGGCCGTCGTCGACGCGCAGGCCGCCAAGCTGCGCTGAGTCCGGGCCGACGGCCGCCTTCGGTCGTAGGCTGCCGCCATGTGCGGAATCGTGGGTTACGTCGGCGGGCAGTCGGCGCTTGATGTGGTGATCGCGGGCCTCAAGCGGCTCGAGTACCGGGGCTACGACTCGGCCGGCGTCGCGGTGCTCTCCGACGGAGGGCTCGCCGCGGCGAAGAAGGCGGGCAAGCTCGTCAATCTCGAGAAGGAACTGGTGGACCGGCCGCTGCCGAGCGGCTCCACCGGCATCGGGCACACCCGGTGGGCCACGCACGGCGGCCCGACCGACGCCAACGCGCACCCGCACCTCGACAACGCGGGGCGCGTGGCCGTCGTCCACAACGGCATCATCGAGAACTTCGCCGCCCTGCGCGCGGAACTGCAGGAGCGCGGCCACGACCTCGCGTCCGAGACGGACACCGAGGTCGTGGCCCACCTCCTGGCCGAGCAGTTCTCCTCCTGCGGGGACCTCGCCGAGTCGATGCGCATGGTGTGCCGCCGCCTCGACGGCGCGTTCACGCTGGTCGCCGTCCACGCCGACGACCCCGACGTGGTCGTCGGGGCCCGCCGCAACTCCCCCCTGGTGGTCGGGGTCGGCGAGGGCGAGTTCTTCCTGGCCTCGGACGTGGCCGCGTTCATCGCCCACACCCGGGCCGCCATCGAGCTGGGACAGGACCAGGTCGTCGAACTGCGGCGCGACGGGGTGACCGTCACCGACTTCGACGGGGCGCCCGCCGAGGTCCGGTCGTACCACGTCGACTGGGACGCCTCGGCCGCCGAGAAGGGCGGCTACGACTACTTCATGCTCAAGGAGATCGCCGAGCAGCCGAAGGCCGTCGCCGACACCCTCCTCGGCCGCATCGACGCCGAGGGCCGTCTCAGGCTCGACGAGGTGCGCATCCCCGCCACCGTGCTGCGCGAGGCCGACAAGGTCGTCATCATCGCCTGCGGCACCGCCTTCCACTCCGGCCTCATCGCGAAGTACGCCATCGAGCACTGGACCCGCATCCCCTGCGAGGTCGAGCTGGCCAGCGAGTTCCGCTACCGCGACCCGATCCTCGACCGGCGCACCCTCGTCATCGCGATCTCCCAGTCCGGCGAGACCATGGACACCCTGATGGCCCTGCGGCACGCCCGCGAGCAGGGCGCGAAGGTGCTCGCCATCTGCAACACGAACGGCTCCACCATCCCGAGGGAGTCGGACGCCGTCCTCTACACGCACGCCGGCCCCGAGGTCGCCGTCGCGTCCACCAAGGCGTTCCTGACGCAGCTCGTGGCGTGCTACCTGGTCGCGCTGTACCTGGGGCAGGTGCGGGGGACGAAGTGGGGCGACGAGATCGGCGCCGTGATCCGGGAGCTCGCCCGGATCGGCGACGAGGTCGAGCGGGTCCTGGAGACCATGGAGCCGGTGCGCGAGCTGGCCCGCTCGCTCGCGCACAAGGACACGGTCCTCTTCCTCGGCCGGCACGTCGGCTACCCCGTGGCCCTGGAAGGCGCGCTGAAGCTGAAGGAACTCGCGTACATGCACGCCGAGGGCTTCGCCGCCGGGGAGCTCAAGCACGGGCCGATCGCGCTCATCGAGGAGGACCTGCCGGTCGTCGTGGTGGTGCCGTCCCCCAAGGGCCGGTCCGTCCTCCACGACAAGGTCGTCTCCAACATCCAGGAGATCCGGGCCCGCGGCGCGCGGACCATCGTGATCGCTGAGGAGGGCGACGAGGCCGTCGCCCCGTACGCCGACCACCTCATCCGCATCCCCGCAACGCCTACGCTGCTCCAGCCGCTGGTCTCCACCGTCCCGCTCCAGGTCTTCGCCTGCGAACTGGCGACGGCGCGCGGCAACGAGGTGGACCAGCCGCGCAACCTGGCGAAATCCGTGACCGTGGAGTGAGCGAATGATCATCGGGGTGGGGATCGACGTGGCCGAGGTGGACCGCTTCGCGGCCTCTCTGGAGCGGACCCCCGGGCTGCTCGGGCGGCTCTTCGTCGACGGGGAGCTGCTGCTGCCGAGCGGCGAGCGGCGGGGGGCCGCCTCGCTGGCCGTCCGCTTCGCCGCGAAGGAGGCGTTGGCCAAGGCGCTCGGCGCCCCCGCCGGTCTGCACTGGACGGACGCGGAGGTGTACGTCGAGGAGAGCGGGCGGCCCCGGCTGCGGGTGCGCGGGACGGTGGCGGCGCGGGCGGCGGAGCTGGGGGTGCAGCACTGGCACGTCTCGCTCAGCCATGACGCGGGGGTGGCGTCGGCGGTGGTGATCGCCGAGGGGTGAGGCACGCGCCGCGCGCGAGGTGAGCAACGAGGGCCCGGCCGCGCGACGGCCGGGCCCCGCGCGTGGGCCCTCCGCCCGGGCGCGGACCCGGATCTGGACCCTGGCCCGGACTCGCGTGTGGGCCCGGGCGCGGTCCCGGACCCGCGCGTGGACCCGGACCCGCGTGGGCCCAGGCGCGGTCCCGGACCCGGGCGCGGACCATGAAGTGACCCGGGCGCGGCCCTTCCGAACCCGGCCCGGCGCAACGGTCCTGGCCGGGCGGCGGCTTGGGCGGTGCGGCAGACTGCGGGACATGCGTACCGCTTACCGCGTGGAGACCGTACGGGCCGCAGAGGCCGAGCTGATGAGCCGTCTGCCGCAGGACGCGCTGATGCACCGGGCCGCGGCCGGACTCGCCGCAGCCTGCGTCTCGCTCCTGGGGCGCGGCCGGGTGTACGGAGCGAGAGTCGTCCTCCTCGTCGGCAGCGGGGACAACGGCGGCGACGCGCTGTACGCCGGCGCGCGGCTCGCGCGGCGGGGGGCGGGCGTGACGGCCGTCCTGCTCGGTTCGCGCGCCCACGAGGGCGGTCTCGGGGCGCTGCGGGCGGCCGGCGGGCGCGTGGCGGAGGACGATCCCTTCGAGCCCCTGGCGGCCGCCGATCTCGTCCTGGACGGGATCACCGGCATCGGAGGGCGCGGCGGCCTGCGGCCGGACGCGGTCCCGGTCGCCCGGGCGGCGCGCGGATCGGACGCGGTCGTCGTCGCCGTCGACCTGCCGAGCGGTGTCGACGCGGACACCGGGCAGGTGGCGGGGGAGGCGCTGCGGGCGGACGCGACGGTGACGTTCGGCGCGTACAAGCCCGGGCTGCTGATCGATCCCGCCCGGGAGTACGCCGGGGCGCTGCGGCTCGTCGACATCGGCCTCGCGGACCATCTGCCGTCGGTGGCCGAACTGGAGGCCCTCCAGCACGAGGACGTCGCCGGGCTGCTGCCCGTGCCCGGTGCGGAGAGCGACAAGTACCGGCGCGGCGTCGTGGGCGTGGTCGCCGGCTCCGCGCGCTACCCGGGCGCGGCCGTCCTCGCGGTGTCGGGGGCGCTGCGGGGCGGGGCGGGCGCGGTGCGGTACGTGGGTCCCGCCGGGGACGCGGTGATCGCCCGCTTCCCCGAGACGCTGGTGCACGCCGGTCCGCCGCGCAAGGCCGGACGGGTCCAGGCCTGGGTGGTCGGCCCGGGCCTCGGCGACGGGCCGGGGGCCGAGGAGGTCCTGGCCTCGGACGTACCGGTCCTGGTGGACGCGGACGGTCTGCGGGACCTGCCGGTGTCGGTCGTGCGCGGGCGCACCGCCCCGACGCTGCTCACCCCGCACGCCGGCGAGGCGGCGGCGCTGCTCGGCGTCTCCCGCGAGGAGGTCGAGGCGGGGCGGCTCGCGGCGGTACGGGAACTGGCGGAGCGCTTCGGCGCGACGGTGCTGCTCAAGGGGTCGACGACGCTGGTGGCCGCGCCGGGCGGGCCGGGCGGTTCGGTGGAGGGAGAGGTCCGGGAGACCGCGGGGGCGGCGGTGCGGGTCAACCCGACGGGCACGTCGTGGCTGGCCACGGCCGGCAGCGGCGACGTCCTGTCCGGCCTCGCGGGCTCGCTGCTCGCGGCGGGCCTGCCGGCCCTGGACGCCGGGTCGGTGGCGGCGTACCTCCACGGCCTCGCGGCCCGCCGCGCCTCCGGCGGCGCCCCGGTCACGGCGACCGAGGTGGCGGAGGCCCTGCCCGGCGCGTGGCGTGACGTGACGTCGTAGGCCGTGTCCGGTACGCCTCGCCGGGGCCGCGAGGCCCGGCACGCACCCTCGCGACGCGTGCGCGGGCGTTTCCCGCCGGGTGGCGGGCCGGGGGCCCCGGCGGCTTCGCGCGTGACGTCGTCACCGCGCCCGACCCGCCCTCGTCGGCTTCGTGCGCAAGGTCCCACCCGGGCGTGGCGTGTCACCCCGCCCGCCCCCGGCGCCCCCGCGCTGAGGCCGCCAGCCGGGTGACCCCGAGCCGGCCCCCACGCTCCCCGGCCGGCGGCCCGTTCCCCGCGGGCCCTGGTCCGCCCGGCCGTCGGCCGGGCGTCGCGCCGCCCTCGCCGCGTCCGGGCCGGGGGGCCGCGGTGCGCAACGAGGAGCGGGGCACGACGGGGTGACCGGGTCGACAGGCGGGGAAAAGCGGCCCGGGAGCCGACACCTGAGAGACTGGGCGCGATGACTGAGACACCGCCGCCCCGCCGAGCACGCGCCGAGATCGACCTCGGCGCGCTGCGTGCGAACGTCCGCACGCTCCGCGCCCGCGTCGCGCCCCACGCCCAGGTCATGGCCGTGGTCAAGGCGGACGCGTACGGACACGGCGCCCTGCCCTGCGCCCGCGCCGCTCTCGAGGCGGGCGCCACCTGGCTCGGCACCGCCACCCCGCACGAGGCGCTGGCCCTGCGCGCGGCCGGGATCACGGAGGCGGACGCCCGCGTCCTGTGCTGGCTCTGGACCCCCGGCGACCCGTGGGCGGCCGGGATCGAGGCCGGCCTCGACATGGCGGTCAGCGGCCTGTGGGCCCTGCGCGAGGTCGTCGAAGCGGCGCGCGAGGCGGACAGGCCGGCGCGGATCCAGCTCAAGGCCGACACCGGGCTCGGCCGCAACGGCTGCCAGCCCGCCGACTGGCCGCAGCTCGTCGGCGAGGCCCTGAAGGCCGAGAGCCAGGGCCTGGTGCGGGTCACCGGCCTGTGGTCGCACCTCGCCTGCGCCGACGAACCGGGCCACCCCTCCATCGCCGCCCAGCTCGACGTCTTCCGCACGATGCTGGAGTACGCCGAGAAGGCCGGCGTCGAGCCGGAGGTCCGGCACCTCGCCAACTCGGCGGCCACCCTGTCCCTTCCCGAGACCTACTTCGACCTCGTCCGGCCCGGCATCGCCATGTACGGCGTCTCGCCCAGCCCCGAGATGGGCACCCCGGGCGACTTCGGCCTGCGGCCCGTGATGTCGCTCAAGGCGAGCGTCGCGCTCGTGAAGCAGGTGCCGGCCGGGCACGGCGTCAGTTACGGACACCACTACGTCACCGAGGGCGAGACCCGCCTCGGCCTCGTCCCCCTCGGTTACGCCGACGGGATCCCGCGCCACGCCTCCGGCCGCGGGCCCGTCCTCGTCGGCGACAGGGTCCGCCGGGTGGCCGGCCGGGTCGCCATGGACCAGTTCGTGGTCGACCTGGGCGGCGACCGGGTCGAGGCCGGCGCCGAGGCGCTGCTCTTCGGCCCCGGCGACCGGGGCGAGCCCACCGCCGAGGACTGGGCCGCGGCCGCGGACACGATCGCGTACGAGATCGTCACCCGCATCGGCGGGCGCGTCCCGCGCGTCTATCTGAACGAGTCGGACGGCTAGCGTCACGCCGGAAGGCGAGCCGGAACCGGACCGACGAGCGGTACGAGTCATCAAGGAGCGGGAGTGAGCGAGTCCAGCACCGACCCCTGGCGCCGCGCCGGGTTCGCGGGCGCCGCGATAGGCGTGCTCGCGGCCGGCGCCGCCGCGGGCGTCGCCCTCGAACGGCTCACCGTCGGACGCGGCATGCGGCAGAAGGCCCGGCTCGCCCTGGACGCCTCCGCCCCCTACGGCGCCCTGCGGGGCACACCGGGCAAGGCTCTCGCCGACGACACCACCGAGCTGTACTACGAGATCGACGAGGTGGATCCCGAGGCCGGAGCCCCGCGCAGGCGGCGCCTCTTCGGCCGCAAGGCACCCGCCCCCGTCACCGTCGTCTTCAGCCACGGGTACTGCCTCGGCCAGGACTCCTGGCACTTCCAGCGGGCCGCCCTGCGCGGACTGGTCCGCACCGTCCACTGGGACCAGCGCAGTCACGGACGCTCGGCCCGCGGGGTCGCCCAGGCCGGACCCGACGGGGTGCCCGTCACCATCGACCAGCTGGGCCGCGACCTGAAGGCGGTCATCGACGCGGCCGCGCCCGAGGGGCCGCTGGTCCTGGTCGGCCACTCCATGGGCGGCATGACGATCATGGCGCTCGCCGACCGGTATCCCGAGCTGATCCGGGAACGGGTCGTCGGCGTCGCCTTCGTCGGCACGTCCTGCGGCAGGCTCGGCGAGGTGAACTACGGGCTCCCCACGGCGGGGGTCAACGCGATACGGCGTGTCCTGCCCGGTGTCCTGAAGGCGCTCGGCACGCAGGCGGAGCTGGTCGAACGGGGCCGCAGGGCCACCGCCGACCTCTTCGCCGGGCTCATCAAGAAGTACTCGTTCTCGTCGAAGGACGTGGATCCGGCGGTCGCCCGGTTCGCGGAGCGGATGATCGAGGCGACCCCGATCGACGTGGTCGCCGAGTTCTACCCGGCCTTCAGCGAGCACGACAAGGCGGCCGCGCTGCCCGTCTTCCGCGAGGTGCCCGTGCTCGCGCTGGCCGGCGACCGCGACCTGGTCACCCCCAGCTCGCACACCGAGGCCATCGCGGACCTGCTGCCGGACAGCGAGCTGGTCATCGTCCCCGACGCCGGCCACCTGGTCATGCTGGAGCACCCCGAGGCGGTCACCGACCGGCTGGCCGACCTCCTCGTCCGGGTCGGCGCGGTCCCCTCCCCGACGGGCGCGAAAGCGGGCTCGGGCAACGGATAAGTTGGCCCGTATGGAAGCACCGCACAACGCAGCCACGCTCGATGTCGACTCCCCCGAGGAGATGCGGGAGATCGGCCGCCGTCTCTCCGCACTCCTGCGCCCCGGTGATCTCGTGATGCTCACCGGCGAGCTGGGTGCGGGGAAGACGACGCTGACCCGCGGCCTGGGGGAGGGCCTCGGCGTCCGGGGCGCCGTCACCTCGCCGACGTTCGTCATCGCCCGCGTCCACCCGTCCCTGGTCGGCGGCCCGTCCCTGGTGCACGTCGACGCGTACCGCCTCGGCGGCGGCCTGGACGAGATGGAGGACCTCGACCTCGACGTCTCGCTGCCCGAGTCGGTGGTGGTCGTGGAGTGGGGCGACGGCAAGGTCGAGGACCTGACGGACGACCGGCTGCACGTCCTCATCCACCGGGTCGTCGGGGACACCGACGACGACCGGCGCACCGTCGTCCTGCGCGGGATCGGCGACCGCTGGGCGGACGCGAAGCTTGACCTCCGGGGCTGACGGGGTAAGGGAACGTACGTAGGTTCCGACAAGGTGTCGGGAAGATGTTGCATCGGTCGTACGAGCCGTGGTGACATGGAGGCACAAGCTGGTTAGGTGTACCTAACCTACGGGAGGCATTCATGGCGACGCCAGAGCGGGCACGCGCAGCGGACCGGATCACGATGAGCGATCTCCTGGCGTCCTGTGCCGCGGCGAGCGCGGTCTCGACCCCGCCGCGCGAGCCGGACGAGCAGCCCGAGGCCGCCCCGGACATCGAGCCCGAGGCTCCCGCGCGCCGCGAGGCCGCCTGAGGCGCGTCGCGAGAGAGTCCCGCCTGCCCCGCGAGCGGTCGGCGCCCGAGGCCCGGCCCCGGTCCGGGGCGGGCGGCGACGTCCCTTGCGGCGAGGCGGGCGGCGACGTCCGCGGGCGCGGCCTGATCCCCGAGCACCGCTCTCCCCGCCGGTCCGCCGTTCCCGCCCTCATCCCTGCGGGTGATGTGCCGCCCCCGGAGGGCTGGCCGTGGACGGGAGGGGACCGCTACGCGACGACGACGACCTTCGCGCCGATCGCGGCGAACGTCCACATCGCGTCGCCGTCCGCCCGCTTCATGCGGATGCCGCCGGTCTTCCGCGTCGGATCCGGCGTCGGGAGCGAGCCGTCGACCGCCGCGCTGAAACCGACCGTGACGTCGTCGACCGTCGCGAACCGCACCACGTGCTCGATCTTCACGCCGTCCGAACCGGTCACCGAGCCCGACCGCGAGGTCACCTTGTACGCCCCCGGCTTCGGGTCGACCGTGCTCGGCGCCACCGAGAAGGTGTGCGTCGCCTGGCCCTTCGCGTCCACCAGCCACACGCGGCGCTCGGACAGCGCGTACACGACGCGGGCGCCGCTGCCGGAGTTCCCGGGGACGGCGAGGGGGTCCTTGGGCTTGGGCTTCGGCCCGCCGGTCGGCTCCGCCGAGGGCGCCGCGGCCGGCGTCCGAGGCTTGGCCGACACATCGGCCGGGGCGTTCGCCGACGCCTGATAGGCGAGGAAGGCGACCGCCGCGAGCGCCGCCGCGGTGAGCCCGGCCACGAATCCCGAGCTGCTCCTTGCCACCGTGGCCTCCTCCGCACGTATGTATCGGTGGTGACGGTAGCAGCAGCCGTGCGGTGCCACGGGGCGCCGTGCCCGGGTGCCGGGAGCCGTAGGCTGTTTGCGTGCTCTTGCTCGCCATGGATACCGCCACACCCGCCGTCACCGTCGCCCTCCACGACGGCGACTCCGTCGTCGCCCAGTCGCGGCAGATCGACGCCCGCCGCCACGGGGAGCTGCTGCTGCCCGCCGTCCACCGGGTCCTCACGGAGTCCGGACTGACGCTCGACGCCGTCACCGGCATCGTCGTCGGCGTCGGGCCGGGACCGTACACCGGTCTGCGGGTCGGCCTGGTCACCGCCGCCGCCTTCTCCTCCGCGCTCGGCGTGCCGGTGCACGGCCTGTGCACGCTGGACGGGCTGGCGTACGCCTCCGGGATCGAGGAGCCGTTCGTCGTCGCGACGGACGCGCGCCGCAAGGAGGTCTACTGGGCGCGCTACGACGACTCCCGTACGCGGGTGACCGACGCGGCCGTCGACCGGCCCGCGGAGATCGCCGAGGACGTCGCCGGGCTCCCCGCCGTCGGCGCCGGCGCGCGCCTCTACCCCGAGGTCTTCGCCGACGCCCGCGACCCCGAGCACCAGTCCGCCGCCGCGCTCGCGGCCCTCGCCGCGGAGAAGCTCGCCGCCGGGACGGACTTCCTCGACCCGCTGCCGATGTACCTGCGCCGCCCCGACGCGCAGGTGCCGAAGAACTACAAGGTGGTCACTCCGCAGTGACCGCCCTGACCGCCGCCGTGCTGCGGGAGATGCGCTGGTGGGACATCGAGCCCGTGCTCGCACTCGAACACGAGCTCTTCCCCGAGGACGCCTGGTCCGAGGGGATGTTCTGGTCCGAGCTGGCGCACGCGCGGGGCCCCGGCGCCACCCGCCGCTACGTCGTCGCCGAGGAGCCCGCGGGCGGCCGGCTGGTGGGCTACGCCGGGCTCGCCGCCGCCGGAGGGCTCGGCGACGTGCAGACGATCGCCGTCGCCCGGGACCAGTGGGGCAGCGGGCTCGGCGCCCGGCTGCTCACCGACCTGCTCCAGCACGCCACCGCCTTCGAGTGCGAAGAGGTGCTGCTGGAGGTACGCGTGGACAACACCCGGGCCCAGAAGCTGTACGCGCGCTTCGGCTTCGAGCCCATCGGCTTCCGGCGCGGCTACTACCAGCCCGGCAACGTGGACGCGCTTGTCATGCGATTGACCGTTCAAGGAACAGAGACGACTGACTGATGGCTGCTGACGAACCGCTCGTACTCGGCATCGAGACCTCCTGCGACGAGACCGGCGTCGGCATCGTGCGGGGTACGACCCTGCTGGCCGACGCCATCGCGTCGAGCGTGGACACCCACGCGCGCTTCGGCGGAGTGGTCCCGGAGATCGCCTCCCGCGCCCACCTGGAGGCGATGGTCCCCACCATCGAGCGCGCCCTGAAGGACGCCGGGGTCTCCGCCAGGGACCTCGACGGCATCGCCGTCACCGCCGGACCGGGTCTCGCCGGTGCGCTGCTCGTCGGCGTCTCGGCCGCCAAGGCGTACGCGTACGCCCTGGGCAAGCCGCTGTACGGCGTCAACCACCTGGCCTCGCACATCTGCGTCGACCAGCTGGAGCACGGCCCGCTGCCCGAGCCGACCATGGCGCTCCTGGTCTCCGGCGGCCACTCGTCGCTGCTGCTCGCGCCCGACATCACCGCCGACGTCCGCCCGATGGGCGCCACGATCGACGACGCGGCCGGCGAGGCCTTCGACAAGATCGCTCGCGTGCTCGACCTCGGCTTCCCCGGCGGCCCCGTGATCGACCGGCTCGCCAGGGAGGGCGACCCGAACGCGATCGCCTTCCCCCGCGGCCTGAGCGGGGCCAAGGACCCCGCGTACGACTTCTCCTTCTCCGGTCTGAAGACCGCCGTGGCCCGCTGGATCGAGGCCAGGCGGGCGGCGGGCGAGGAGGTGCCGGTACGGGACGTGGCGGCGTCCTTCCAGGAGGCGGTCGTCGACGTGCTGACCCGCAAGGCCGTCCGGGCCTGCAAGGACGAGGGCGTCGACCACCTGATGATCGGCGGCGGTGTCGCGGCCAACTCGCGGCTGCGGGCACTGGCCGAGGAGCGGTGCGAGCGGGCGGGGATCCGGCTGCGCGTGCCGCGCCCGGGGCTCTGCACGGACAACGGCGCGATGGTGGCGGCGCTCGGCGCCGAGATGGTGGCCCGCAACCGGCCGGCCTCCGACCTGGAGCTGTCCGCGGACTCGTCCCTGCCGGTCACCGACCCGCACGTGCCGGGCGCGCACACCCACGGGCACGACCACGTGCACGAGGTCAGCAAGGAGAACCTGTACTCGTGACCACCGTGACCCTCATGTGGGAGGCGCGGGCGGTCGAGGGCCGGGCCGGCGAGCTCCTGGAGTGGGCCAGGGCGCGGACGCTGCCGTACGCGCCGCTGCGCCGGGAGACCTTCCGCGCGGCGCAGGACCGGGTCCTCGTGCTGACCTGGTGGGAGGCGGACGCCGTCGACGCCGACCTGCCCGAGCTGCCCGAACCGGCCGCGGAGATGATCACGCGGCCGGTGCACCGCTGGCGTTTCGAGTCGGTCTCCCTCGCCGAGGGCGCAACCTCCTGACGCGTTCGCGCATCAAACACGGCGTGGACAAGAAGATCGTGGCGTGGGCGGTACTGACCGTCGCGGCCCTGCTCGTGACGGGCTGCACCTCGGGTGCCGACGCCGCCCCCCGGACGGCTCCGTCGGCCGCGCCCTCGGAGGCCCCCTCGGCCGGGACGGACCAGGCGCCCCCGGCCGGGGACGACAAGCCGGCGCGGGAGGCGAGGGCGGCCGCCCACCGCAAGTGGGGGCTCGAACCCTTCGCCCCGCCGCCCGCCCCGCCGAAGGTCAAACCGGTCCGCCGGGCGGCCGGCGCGCCCGTGCCGGTGATCAGCGAGATACCGACGACCGACAAGGTCGTCTTCGTCACCATCGACGACGGAGCCGAGAAGGACCCGGAGTTCGTGACGATGATGAAGGAACTGCAGGTCCCGGTGACCATGTTCCTCACCGACTCCGCGATACGCACCGACTACGGCTACTTCGAGCCGCTCGCCGCGCTCGGCAACGGCGTCGCCAACCACACCCTCACCCATCCCAACCTGCGCACCCTCGGCCGGGCCGCCCAGCAGCGGGAGATCTGCGGCCAGCAGACGAGGCTGGCCGAGAAGTACGGCACGGCCCCGCGGCTCTTCCGCCCGCCGTACGGCAACTGGAACGAGGACACCCGCGCCGCCGCCGGGAGCTGCGGGGTGGACGCCATCGTGCTGTGGCGCGAGTCGATGCAGATCACGAACATGCAGTACCAGCGCGCGGACCGGAAGCTGCGTCCCGGCGACATCATCCTGGCCCACTTCCGGGGCCCGGCCGAACTCAAGGGCGCGACGATGACCGAGATGACGGCCGACATGCTACGCCGCATACAGGAGCAGGGCTTCACCGTGGCCCGCCTGGAGGACTACGTCTGAGCCCTCTCGGACCACGTCCGGAAAGAAATCCCGGTGGACGTGTCGATGCGGGGTCCGTCCGGTCGACGTATGAGTGAGAGGCGGGGAACGCCCCCGCCGCCGCACCACCGAGGAGTCACCATGCCGCGCTTCCTGACGATGATCCGCATCGAGGAGAACACCATCGACATGGAGGAGGCAGGACCCGAGTTCGGCGAGCGCATGGGCGCGCTCTTCGAGGAGATCACCAAGGCCGGCGTCATGCTGGACACGGCCGGCCTCCTGCCGACCTCCGAGGGCACCAGGGTGACCTGGTCCGACGGGAGGATCAGCTACACCGACGGCCCCTTCACCGAGACCAAGGAGGTCGTCGGCGGCTACTCCCTCAGCCAGTGCAAGGACAAGGCCGAGGCGCTGGAGTGGACCCGGCGGTTCCTGGAGCTGCACCCGGCGAGCTGGAAGGTCACCGCGGAGGTGCGCCAGCTCGACGAGTCCTGAGATCCGGCCGGCGGGGTGTGCTGTCATGTGAGCCGTGACAGCACACACCGCCGCCGGCAGCGTCGAGACGGTCTTCCGGATGGAGTCGGCACGGATCATCGCCGCCGCGGCGAGGATCGTCCGCGATGTCGGCATCGCCGAGGAGATCGCCCAGGACGCGCTCGTCGCCGCCCTGGAGCAGTGGCCGCGGACGGGGGTCCCGGACCGGCCGGGCGCGTGGCTGACGGCCGCCGCCAAGAACCGCGCCGTCGATCTCGTACGGCGACGCGAGACGTACGCCCGCAAGCTCGCCGAGGTGGGCCGTGACCTCACCGAGGAGACGTACGACCCCGAGCCGTCGGGTCCGGGGGACATCGACGACGACCTGCTGCGGCTGATCTTCACCGCCTGCCATCCCGTGCTCTCCGCCGAGGCGCGCGTGGCGCTCACCCTGCGGCTGGTCGGGGGGCTGCGCACGGACGAGATCGCCCGGGCCTTCCTCGTGCTGGAGGCGACGGTCGCCCAGCGGATCGTGCGGGCGAAGCGGAGCCTGGCGAAGGCGGGGGTGGAGTTCGAGGTGCCCTACGGCGAGGAGCGGGCGGCCCGGCTCGGTTCCGTCCTGGAGGTCATCTACCTCGTCTTCAACGAGGGGTACGCGGCGACGGCGGGCGACGACCTGCTGCGGCCGGCGCTCTGCGAGGACGCCCTGCGGCTGGCCAGGGTCCTCACCGGCCTGATGCCCGAGGAGGGCGAGGTCCACGGCCTCGCGGCCCTGCTGGAGATCCAGGCGTCCCGTACGGCGGCCAGGACCGGCCCGGACGGGCAGCCCGTCCTGCTCTCCGAGCAGAACCGCGGCCGCTGGAACCGGCTGCTGATCCGGCGCGGCTTCGCCGCACTGGAACGGGCCGGCCGGGGCGGGGACTTCGGCCCGTACGCGCTCCAGGCCGCGATCGCCGCCTGCCACGCGCGGGCGGTGACCTACGAGGAGACGGACTGGCGCACCATCGCGGCGCTCTACGCCCGGCTGGCGGCGGTCGCGCCCTCTCCGGTGGTGGAGCTGAACCGCGCGGTCGCCGTGTCGATGGCGGACGGGCCGGAGGCCGGTCTCGCGCTCGTCGACGCGCTGGCCGCCGCACCGGCCCTGAAGGACTACCACCTGCTGCCGAGCGTCCGGGGCGACCTGCTGGACCGGCTCGGCCGCGGCGCCGAGGCGCGGGCCGAGTTCGAGCGGGCGGCGGCTCTCACCCGCAACGCCCGGGAGCGGGGCCTCCTCCTGGACCGCGCCCGCGGGACGACCACGGACGGCAGACCGGCCCCTGAGCACCCGGAGCCCCGCCGCTGAGGGGGCCTGCGGGCCCGACCGGGCCCCGCGGGCGGTGTGCCCGCCCTCACCCGCCCGAGGAGCCCTCCGCGGCCCGTGACACTCCCCGGGGGTGTCACGCCGATTCGCCGGGGCCGCGGCGGGATCGGCGGATCGACACGGCCCGGGTCGTGTCCGGAGGGCCTCGGCGGAGCTGCGGCTTGACGCCGATACGTTCAGGACATTCCTAGCGGGCCGGGTGGCCGACCAGCATCGTCGGGGCGCCCGCGACCCGGGTGAGGAAGACCGTGGCGGAGTGCGGGCCCTTCGGCTTGATCCTGCGGCGCAGTTCCTCCGGTTCGACCGCCGAGCCGCGCTTCTTCACCGTCAGGGTGCCGACCTCGCGCTCCCGCAGCAGGGCCTTCAGCCTCTTGAGGTTGAAGGGAAGTCTGTCGGTGATCTCGTACGCGGTGGCGTAGGGGGTCGGGATCAGCGCGTCCGCCGTGACGTAGGCGATCGTCTCGTCGATCAGGCCGCCGTCCAGGCCCTCGGCGACCTCGGCCACCAGGTGGGCGCGGATGACGGCGCCGTCCGGTTCGTAGAGGTAGCGGCCCACCGGGCGGACGGCCGGGTCGGGCAGGCCGCGGCCGGTCAGGCTCGCGCCGGAGGGCAGCAGGGTGGCGCGGACCGCTCCGGGGCGGGTGCCGAACCACAGCACCGCCTCCTTCACGTCACCGCCGTCCGAGATCCACTCCGCCTCGGCGTCCTCGGGAACGGCCTCGTGCGGCACACCCGGGGCGATCTTCAGGGCCGCGTGGGGGGCCCGCCGGGCGGCCTCGATCGCCCAGGAGAGCGGGGGCGAGTACGCCTCCGGGTCGAAGATCCTGCCGCGGCCGCCCCGCCGGGCCGGGTCGACGAAGACGGCGTCGTAGGGCGCCGTGTCGATCTCCGTCACGTCCGCGCACCGCACCTCGATCAGGCCGACCAGACCCAGCGCGTCGGCGTTGGCGCGGGCGGCCTCCGCCGTCAGCGGGTCGCGGTCCACGGCGAGGACGGAGATGCCGGCGCGGGCGAAGGCGATCGCGTCCCCGCCGATCCCGCCGCACAGGTCGGCGACGGACCGCACCCCGAGGTCCGCGAGGCGGCGGGCCCGGTAGGTGCCCACCGAGGCCCGGGTGGACTGCTCGACGCCGTGGGGCGTGAAGTACATCCGGTACGCGTCCTCGGCGCCGAACTTCGCCACCGCGCGCTGCCGGAGCCTGGCCTGCCCGACGGCCGCCGTGACCAGCTCGGCGGGGTGGTCGCGGCGCAGCCGGGAGACGACCGCCAGCTCCTGGGCGGGGTCGTGGTCGCGCAGGGAGGCGAGCAGGGTCTGGCCCTCGGGGGTGAGCAGGGCGGCGAAGGAGGCGAGGTCGGTCACCCGCCCCATTGTGCGGCCTGGCCCGGTGTGGGCCGGCCGGGGGATGGTGCGCGCGGCACGGCGGTGTCGCGGTGGCGGGAGGGGGCGTCGCTGACAGGATGCGGCGCCATGCAACTAGTACGACAAAAGGAACAAATGCCCCCGGGTTCCGCGCTTCACGGGCGCCTTCGGTCCGTCCGTCCCCGGCGTGCCCGCGCGGTGCGCCGCTCGGTCGGAGCGGCGCTGCTCGTGGCCGCCCTCGGCGCGGCCTGCGCCGGGCCCGTCGACGGCGCCGGCGGCGGCCCGGGCTCCCCCGCGAAGGCCGCCCCCGGCCGGCCGGGCGCCGAGGCGCAGGGTGCCTCCGGCGCCCTCAACGCCTACATCGGGAAGGTCCGCGCGCAGCGGGCCGCCCGCGCGCTCGCCGCGAAGAGGTGGGGGCTCGACCGGCCGCCCCTGGAGGCCCCGGCGCCGCCCGCCGTCAAGCCGACGATCACCACCCGCAAGGGGTTCGAGACCGACGGCGAAGGGCTGCCGCCCGTCTTCACCACCGTGCCGACCAAGGAGAAGGTCGTCTTCCTGACGATCGACGACGGCGCCGAGAAGGACCCCGAACTGCTCCGGATGATGAGCGAGCTGCGGATCCCGTACAGCGCCTTCCTCAGCGACTACCTGGTCAAGGAGGACTACGGCTACTTCGAGAGGATGCGGGACGCCGGCGTCTCCCTGCACAACCACACCCTCAACCACCGGTACATGCCCAAGCTGTCCTACTCCGAACAGAAGCGCGAGATCTGCGGGATGCAGGACACGATCGAGAAGCGGTACGGGAAGCGGCCGCCGCTCTTCCGTCCGCCGTACGGCAACTACGACGAGGACACGCTGCGCGCGGCCAAGGCGTGCGGCGTCAAGGCGGTCCCGCTGTGGGCGTCCGAGGCGTTCCCGGACCGGATGGAGTGGCGCGAGTGGGACCGCGACCTGCACCCCGGCGACATCATCCTCACCCACTTCCGGGGCAAGGGGGACTGGAAGGGGTCCATGGCGGACATGGTCCGCCGCGTGATGCGGACCGTCACGGCCAAGGGCTACGCCGTCGCGAGGCTGGAGGACTACGTATGACCGGGGCGCGCCGGCCGGCAGCCGCCCTCGCCCTGGCCGGCGCGCTCCTGGGCGCGACGGCCTGCGCCCCGTCGGTCGATCCGTTCGAGCGTCTGGGCCGCAAGGCGGCGGAGCGGGTGGGCTCGCCGGACGGGAGCGGCGGGCCCTCCTGGTCGAACCCGCGTGCGGAACCCTCGGGGCCCTCACGCCGTTCCCCGTACCGGGAACGAGGCGCCACGCGGGACTGAATTGGCACTCCGCTTGACCGAGTGCTAATCGCGGTCATAGTCTCGGCTCTGGCACTCCCCACCGGAGAGTGCCAACACAGCGACAGGCAGGTCCGGCACCCGCGACGACGGATCCACCTGGTCGCCACCTCAGACAGTTAACCCCGTGAGATCTCCGAAGGGGGAGGTCGGATCGTGACGACCACCAGCTCCAAGGTTGCCATCAAGCCGCTCGAGGACCGCATTGTGGTCCAGCCGCTCGACGCCGAGCAGACCACCGCCTCTGGCCTGGTCATTCCGGACACCGCCAAGGAGAAGCCCCAGGAGGGCGTCGTCCTGGCCGTGGGCCCGGGCCGCTTCGAGAACGGCGAGCGCCTGCCGCTCGACGTGAAGACCGGCGACATCGTGCTGTACAGCAAGTACGGCGGCACCGAGGTGAAGTACAGCGGCGAGGAGTACCTCGTCCTCTCGGCTCGCGACGTGCTCGCGATCGTCGAGAAGTAGTCGGGGGTCCGGGGGGTCACCCCCGGACGGCCCTTCACCGAAGCCAGATGCATTGAGCTGCGCCCCTAGACCCCGCACTGGGCGTCCGGGGGCGCGGTTCGTTTCACCAGTTTCACCACGAATTCCGAGAGGGCTGAATCGCTCCCATGGCGAAGATCCTGAAGTTCGACGAGGACGCCCGTCGCGCCCTTGAGCGCGGCGTCAACAAGCTCGCCGACACGGTGAAGGTGACGATCGGCCCCAAGGGCCGCAACGTCGTCATCGACAAGAAGTTCGGCGCCCCCACCATCACCAACGACGGCGTCACGATCGCCCGCGAGGTCGAGCTCGACGACCCGTACGAGAACCTCGGCGCCCAGCTCGTGAAGGAGGTGGCGACCAAGACCAACGACATCGCGGGTGACGGCACCACCACCGCGACCGTGCTCGCCCAGGCCCTGGTCCGCGAGGGTCTGCGCAACGTCGCCGCCGGCGCCTCCCCGGCCGCCCTGAAGAAGGGCATCGACGCCGCCGTCAAGGCCGTCTCCGACGAGCTCCTCGCCACCGCGCGCCCGATCGACGACAAGTCGGACATCGCCGCCGTCGCCGCGCTCTCCGCGCAGGACCAGCAGGTCGGCGAGCTCATCGCCGAGGCGATGGACAAGGTCGGCAAGGACGGTGTCATCACCGTCGAGGAGTCCAACACCTTCGGTCTGGAGCTCGACTTCACCGAGGGCATGGCCTTCGACAAGGGCTACCTCTCGCCGTACATGGTCACCGACCAGGAGCGTATGGAGGCCGTCCTCGACGACCCGTACATCCTGATCCACCAGGGCAAGATCTCCTCGATCCAGGACCTGCTGCCGCTCCTGGAGAAGGTCATCCAGGCCGGCTCCTCCAAGCCGCTGCTGATCATCGCCGAGGACGTCGAGGGCGAGGCCCTGTCGACCCTGGTCGTGAACAAGATCCGTGGCACCTTCAACGCCGTGGCCGTCAAGGCCCCCGGCTTCGGCGACCGCCGCAAGGCGATGCTCGGCGACATGGCCACCCTCACCGGTGCCACCGTCATCGCCGAGGAGGTCGGCCTCAAGCTCGACCAGGCCGGTCTGGACGTGCTGGGCACCGCCCGTCGCGTCACGGTCTCCAAGGACGACACGGTCATCGTCGACGGCGGGGGCGACTCCGAGGACGTCAAGGGCCGCGTCAACCAGATCAAGGCCGAGATCGAGTCCACGGACTCCGACTGGGACCGCGAGAAGCTGCAGGAGCGCCTGGCGAAGCTCGCCGGCGGCGTCTGCGTCATCAAGGTCGGTGCCGCGACCGAGGTGGAGCTGAAGGAGAAGAAGCACCGTCTGGAGGACGCCATCTCCGCGACCCGCGCCGCGGTCGAGGAGGGCATCGTCTCCGGTGGTGGCTCCGCGCTCGTCCACGCCGTGAAGGTCCTGGAGGGCAACCTCGGCAAGACCGGCGACGAGGCGACCGGTGTCGCCGTCGTCCGCCGCGCCGCCGTCGAGCCGCTGCGCTGGATCGCCGAGAACGCCGGCCTGGAGGGTTACGTCATCACCTCCAAGGTCTCCGAGCTCGACAAGGGCCAGGGCTTCAACGCCGCCACCGGCGAGTACGGCGACCTGGTCAAGGCCGGCGTCATCGACCCCGTGAAGGTGACGCGCTCCGCCCTGGAGAACGCCGCCTCGATCGCCTCCCTCCTCCTCACCACCGAGACCCTCGTGGTGGAGAAGAAGGAAGAGGAGCCGGCGGACGCGGGCCACGGCCACAGCCACGGCCACTCGCACTGAGGCTGAACCACCGAACGAACACCGAGGCCCGGTGCCCCCGTCGCGGGGGCACCGGGCCTCGGTGCCGTTCCGCCGCCGTCCCGCCGCCGTCCCGCCGCGGTGCGGCGGCAGGCGGGCGGGCGGGAGCCTCACGCCTCGACGGCGCCGAGCTGCCCCATGAGCCCGAGCCGGTCGTACTGCCACCAGCCCTCCACGATCTTGCCGTCCTGACGGAACTGGTGGATGGTCGTACCGGTCATCGCGACCCGCATGCCGGTCGGCTGGATCCCCATGAAGTCGCCGCTGTGCGTCCCCACCCAGGTCCACCGGGTGCACACCCGGTCGCCCTCGGCGATCTGGTCCTGGACCGTGAACGAGAAGTCGAAGCCGCCCCGCCACATCTCCATCTCGCGGCGGGCCGCGTCCATGCCGATGGCGTCCTGCTCGTTCGCCGGATCGTGGTCGTGGTAGCCCTCCGCGAGGACCTCGTCGAGCGGTGGCAGCTCGCCCTCGGTGGCGATGAGCTCGAAGAGCCGGCGGGAGGTGGCCTTGTACATCTGCACGTCCCGCATGACGTCCAGATCCGTGAACGTCGGCATCTCGTCACAGAGCGCGACCATCTCCCGGAAGATGCGGTCCGTCTCCGGGAGCTGCGAGTTGGTCATCGCCACCTCGTAGGAGGGGAACTCGACGATCTCCACGAGATGGTCCGCGTCGGAGCGGTCCTTGCCGATGACGCTGTGGGTGGCCGTCCGCTTGCCCTGGGTCTGCTCGACCCACTTGTCCATGAGCCGGTTCAGGTCCTCGAACCGGCTGGTCTTGCAATCGATGATCTGTACGAAAGTCATGGCGCCTCCCGGACCGGGTGGGACCCTTCCAGTCTAGGCGGGGCGCCTCCCGGAGGCGGATCACGCCGAACGCGACAGGTCCGAGGGCCGCACCCGCTCCGCGAACGGCTCGCCCCGCCCGTACCGCGCCACCTCCTCCAGGGCGTGGTCCGCCATCCGGTGCAGCTCGTTGCCGAGCGAGCCGGCGACGTGCGGGGTGAGCAGCACGTTCGGCAGTTCGTACAGCGGCGAACCAGGTGGTGGCAGCTCCGGATCCGTCACGTCCAGGACCGCCCGCAGACGGCCGGCGCGCAGCTGGGCCAGCAGCGCCTCCTCGTCGACCAGGGAGCCGCGCGAGGTGTTGACGAGGGTGGCCCCGTCCGGCATCGCGGCCAGCTGCGCCGCCCCGATCATCCCTTCGGTGGAGGGGAGTTGGGGTGCGTGGACGGACACGATCGTGCTGCGCGCGCACAGGTCGTCGAGGTCCGTCTTCTCCGCGCCGAGCTCCGCCGCCTGCGCCGCGTCGACGTAGGGGTCGTAGAGCAGCACCTCGAAGTCGAAGGGGCGCAGCAGCTCGATCACCCGGCGGCCGATCCGGGAGGCGCCGATCAGGCCGACCGTCCGGCGGTAGTTGCCCGTGGCCGCCGACTCGGCCGTCCAGGCGTGGTCGGCGCGGACCTCGCCGTACCGCCGCGCCGAGTCGAGGACCCGCTTCCCGGTGAAGAGGATGGCGGCGAGGGTGTACTCCGCGACGGGCAGGGCGTTGGCGGCCGCGGCGGAGCTGACGGCGAGGCCGCGTTCCCAACAGGCGCCGGTGATGTGGTGCTTGACCGATCCGGCAGCGTGGACGACGGCCCGCAGCCGCGGGGCGCGGTCCAGGACGGCGGCGGTGAGGGGCGGCGCGCCCCAGCAGGTGAGCAGGATCTCGGCCTCGGCGAGGGCCGCGGCGACCCGGGGCGTCGGCGCGGCCAGGTCGTGGGCGACGAGGAGCGGGTCGGTACGGGCCAGGGCGGCGAGGCGGTCCCGGTGGGCTGCGGTCAGCAGTCGCTCGGCGACGCCGGGGCCCATGCAGAGCAGGAGCGCGGGCCGGCCGGCGGGTCCGGGGGGTCGGGGCATCGGGGGGTGGGGCATCGCGGGGCGTGTGCTCCTCACTTGACGCTGCCGGCGGTCAGACCCGCCTTCCAGTGGCGCTGGAGGGAGACGAAGGCGACGACGAGCGGGACGACGGCGAGCAGGGATCCGGTGACGACGAGGGGGTAGAAGTCGGGTTCCGCGTGGGCGTTGCTGTTCCAGGCGTACAGGCCGAGGCTCAGCGGGAACAGTCTCTGGTCGGACAGCATCACCAGGGGCAGGAAGAAGTTGTTCCAGATCGCGGTGAACTGGAAGAGGAAGACCGTGACGAAGCCGGGCATGATCATGGGCAGCCCGATCGACCAGAAGGTGCGCAGTTCGCCCGCGCCGTCGATGCGGGCGGCCTCCAGGGCCTCGTCCGGTATGTACCCGGAGCTGAAGACCCGCGAGAGGTAGACCGCGAAGGGGTTCACCAGGACCGGGACCAGCACGGCCGCGTAGGTGTTGACGACCCCGACCTCGCTGGCCAGGAGGTACATCGGCAGGGCGAGCGCGGTGGTGGGGACCAGGACGCCGAGGAGGACGACGCCGAAGAGCTTCTCCTTGCCCCGGAAGTCGTACTTGTCGAAGGCGTACCCGGCGGCGACGCTGATCAGCGAGCAGGCGAGGGCGCCGATTCCCGCGTACAGGAGGCTGTTGAGGTACCAGTGGAAGTAGATGCCGTCGTTGTACGCGGCGAGCCGGGAGAGGTTGCCGCCGAGGTCGAAGCCCTCGAAGGAGAAGGCGTCACCGGCGAGCAGGCCGCCCGCGTCCTTGGTGGCCGCGGTGACCAGCCAGACGAGCGGGAAGAGCATGTAGACGACGGCGAGGACGAGCGCGCCGTTGACGGCGGTCCGGGAGAGCCAGACGCTGTGCTGACGGGGCCTGCTCATGCCGCCTTCTCCTTCCGGCGGCCGGTGAGCCGCGTGACGCCGAACGAGAGCAGGGCGGCGGTCAGGGCGAGGAGCACGGAGGCCGCGGCCGCGAGACCGTAGTCGTTGCGGTCGAAGGCCGCGGTGTACGCGTACATGTTCGGCGTCCAGGTCGAGGTGACGGCGGATCCGGTGCCCTTGTTGAGGATGAGCGGTTCGGTGAACAGCTGCAGGGAGCCGATGACGGTGAAGAGGCCGACCATCACGAGCGAGGCGCGGATCAGCGGGACCTTGACGGCGAACGCGGTCCGCCAGGCGCCGGCTCCGTCGACGGTGGCCGCTTCGAGGACGGACCGGTCGATGGCCTGGAGGGCCGCGTAGAAGATCACCATGTTGTAGCCGAGCCACTCCCACAGCGCGATGTTGACGACGGAGGGCAGGGCGCCCTCGGGGGAGAAGAAGTCGAAGTCGACGCCGCCCGCCTCCATCGCCGCGACGACGGGGCTGAGTTGGGGCGTGTAGAGGTAGACCCAGATCAGCGCGGCGATGATGCCGGGGACGGCGTGCGGCAGGAAGAGCGCGAGCTGGAAGAAGCGGCGGGCGCGGGCGAGCGCCGAGTCGAGCAGCAGGGCGAGGCCGAGGGCCCCGCCGAGCAGCAGCGGGATGTAGAAGAGGCAGTATCCGAGCAGAACGCCGAAGCCCTCGCGGAAGGCCCGGTCACCCAGTGCCGCGGTGTAGTTGTCGAGTCCCGTGAAGACGGTCTCGCTGCCCCCGAAGCCCAGCCCCGACTGCTTCTCGGTGAACAGGCTGAGCCAGAGCGCGTATCCGATCGGCACGACCATCACCGCGGTGAAGAGGGCGAAGAAGGGGGTCAGCAGGAGCGCTGCGGCACGGGTGCGGGCGTTCACCGGGTCAGCCCTCGACCTTCAGTCCGCGCTTGGTCAGCTCGGCGACGGTCGCCTCGTGGCCGCCCTTGATGGCGTCGGCGATGGTGGGGCCGCCCTTGGTGATCTTGCCGAACCGGTCCTTGATCGCGGTGTTGGTGGTGCCGGTGGTCGGGCCCCAGGCCCAGTTCCGGCCGATCGCGGCGCCGGACTCCTCGAAGAGGGCGTAGATGTCCTGGCCGCCGTAGAAGCCGGCGTCGAAGACCTGCTTGGCGACCGGGCGCAGTGCGGTGGCGGCGGGGAAGGCACTGGAGGTCCCCGAGGCGATGCGGGCCTTGACGCCCGCCTCGGTGGTGGACATCCACTCGGCGAACTCGACGGCCGCCGCCTTCTTGTCGCTGTCCTTGGTCACCGCGAAGGTGGAGCCGCCGAGCATGCCGCTGGCGGGCTTGCCGTCCCAGCTCGGCATGGGCGCCACCGCCCACTTGCCGCTCTGCTCGGGCAGGGTGCCCTTGAGGACGCCGGCGCCCCAGGAGGCGCCGAGGTAGCCGATGGTGGTCCCGTTCTTGAGGGAGCCGGTCCATTCGGGGCTGAAGGAGGCGTTCTTGTGGACGAGGTCGGCGTCGACCAGGCCCTGCCAGTAGGCGGCGACCTTGGTGGTGGCCGCGTCGGTGGTGTCGATCTTCCAGGTGTCGTTCTCGGCCTTGAACCACTGGGCGCCGGCCTGCCAGGCCATCGCCTCGAAGGTGGTCGGGTCGTCCGGGAAGAAGGTGGCGATACGGGACCTGGCGTCGGCCTTCCTCACCTTCTCGGCGGCGGACCTGAAGGCGTCCCAGGTCCGCGGGACCTCGATCCCGTGCTTCTCGAACAGGTCCTTGCGGTAGAAGAAGGCCTGCGGGGCGGCGTCGAAGGGGACGGCCCAGGTCCTGCCGCCGAGCGTGGTGAGCTCCACCGCCTGCGGGAGCAGCTTCGCGCGGTCGGCCTCGGTGAACTCGCCCCCGATGTCCTGCAGGGCTCCGGAGCTGACGAACTCGGGGAGCGAGGAGTACTCGATGGAGACGAGGTCGGGAGCGTTGCCGGCCTTCACGGCGTTGGAGATCTTGGCGTAGCCGCCGGCGGTGCCGGAGGGGATCTCCTCGAACGTCACCTTGATGTTCCTGTGCGACGCGTTGAACGCGTCGACCACGTCCTTGGACCCCTTGGCCCAGCCCCAGAAGGTGACGGTCACGGGCTTGCCGTCGCTCCCCGCGGATCCGGCGGCGGACGGGTCGTCACCACCACCGCCGCAGGCCGTGAGGACGGCGAGGGCGGTGACGGTGCCGGCTATGGCACGGGACGTTCTGCTCCGACTGCGGCTCACGGCGTGGCTCCTGAGGACGGGGGCTGGGACGTTGTGGCCGCGATCCTGTGACCGTCCATGACCGAAGTCAAGAGCGAAAGATTGATTGATCGAAAAATGATCGAATCGATCAGGCGGACCCGTTCAGGAGTGGTCCTCCTGCGGAGCCCCGCAGGAGGACCGCACCCGCAGTCGCGGCAACAGGCTCAGGTGGCGGCGCGCGGGCTCCTCGTCCAGGGCCTCCCTCCCCTCCGTGAGGCGCTCCACCAGCAGCTCCGTGCCGTGGCGGCCGACCTGGCGCTTGGGCGGCGCCACCGCCGTCAGCGGCGTGTCGGCGAGGGCGGCGACCTCGTCGTCGTACGCGATCAGGGCCAGGTCCCGGGGCACCGCGAGGCCCAGCTCCGCCAGCCGCTGCACGATCTGGATCGCGTCCACGTCGTTGTGGACCAGGGCCGAGCCCGCCCGGCCCGCGACGACCGCCTCGTGCAGCGCCCGCACCGCGCGCTCGAACCCCTCCGGATCCTGGTCGGCCGGTACGGAGTCGATCACCGGGCCGGGGGACTCCACGCCCAGTGTGACCAGCGCGTCGGCGTACCCGGCGCGCACCGCGAGCGCCGTCGGGCTGTCCCCGCGGGCCACGAGCAGCGGGGTGCCCCGGCCGAGCCCGAGCAGGTGGCGCAGGGCGAGCAGGACGCCGTGGCCGTGGTCGGAGACCACCCGGTCGAGGCCGTCGAGCGGGGTGCCGGGGTCGGCGCGGCGCTCCAGGAGCACGGCGGGCACGGGCAGCTCGGCCGGCCAGTCCCCGTACGCGAGGCGGTCCTCGGGTCCCCGCCAGCCGGGCGCGACGAGGACGCCCTCGGCGCCCGCCGCCAGCAGACCCTCGGCCCGCGCCCGGTCCTCCTCCGGCCGGTAGTCGGAGATCCGCAGGATCAGCCGGGCGCCGGCCCGCGCCGCCGCCTCGTGCGCGCCCCGGATGACCTCGGCGAAGTAGTACGTGGCGGAGGGCGCGAGAAGGCCGATGACCAGCCCCTCGCCGGAGCGCCCGGCCCCCGGGTCGCCTTGGCGCCCGGGCCAGGACACCTGGCCGTGCACGCGGTCGAGCAGGCCCCGCGCGGCCAGCGCCTCCACGTCCCGGCGCGCGGTGACGGGGGAGACCGCCAGCCGGTCGGCCAGCTCGGAGACGCGGGCGGTGCCGCGCTCGCGCACCAGGGCCAGCAGTCGGTCGTGTCGTTCGGCGGCACTCTCGCGCACGGTGCGCTTCCCCTCGCGGTGTGGTGGTCCGGCGGCTCGCCGTCCCCGTGATGAGACCTTCTCACGCAGAATGATCGAACGGTGGAAGTTTCGATCATTCGCTCCGATGTCATTGACGTTCGATCGGAGCCTGTCCATGATTCCGTGCGAAGCGGTGGCGTGCACGCGGGGGCGGACGACGCGGTGGCGTGCGACGTACGTGGGGAGAGCCGACCGCCCGGCGGCCGGTCCGCACCCCCGTCCCTCGGCAGGGGCACGCCGCCGCCCGGCCGCCACTCCGCCGTCGCCCAGGGAGCATCATGCCCACGCCGCCCGAGAACCGGCCGCCCGGGATCCGGCCGCCCGAGAACCGGCCGCCCGGGATCCGGCCGCCCGAGAACCGGCCGTCCGGGATCCGGCCGCCCGAGGACCGGCTGCGGCAGGACCGTTCGCTCGAGAACCGGCCGTCCGGGATCCGGCCGCCCGGGGATCGTCGGCTCAGCCCGTTCACCGGTCTGACCCGCGCCCACTGGGAGCGCTGTGCCGACCGGCTCCTCCTCGCCGTACGCCCCCGTGCCACCCCGCGCGGCGCGCTCGTCCACCTTCCCGGCCCCCGGCCCGGCTGGTCGGGAGCGCGCTCGGACGGCCTCGAAGGCCACGCCAGGACCTTCCTGCTCGCGGCCCTCCGCGTCGCCGGAGCCGGCGGCGAGGACCCCCACGGCCACCTATCCCGGTACGCCGAAGGCCTCGTCGCCGGCACCGCCGGCGCCGGGACCGACGGCCCCGAGTCCTGGCCGCTCCTGACCGACGTCCGGCAGGCGATCGTCGAATCCGCCTCGATCGCCCTCGGGCTGCGCCTGACCCGCCCGTGGCTGTGGGACACCCTCGACGACCGCACCCGCCGGCACGTCGTCGCGTGGCTGCTGCCCGCCCTCGCCCCGTCCCCCGTCGACAACAACTGGTGGCTCTTCGGCCTCACCGTCGCCGGCTTCCTCCAGGACGCCGGCATCGAGACCGACCGGGCCGCCGCCACCGTCGACCGCTCCCTCGCCCGCGTCGAGGAGTGGTACCGCGGCGACGGCTGGTACAGCGACGGCGACAACCGCGCCTTCGACCACTACAACGCCTGGGCCCTGCACTTCTACCCCGTGCTGCACGCCCACCTCTCGGGGGACCGGGCACTGCTCGACCGCTACGGCCCCCGGCTGCGCGCCCACCTCGACGACTACGTCCACCTCTTCGACGCCAACGGCGCGCCGATGCCCTTCGGCCGCTCCCTGACCTACCGCTTCGCCGCGGCGGCCGCCCCCTGGCTCGGCGCGCTGACGGGTCACTCCCCGCTCACCCCCGGTGCCACCCGCCGCCTCGCCTCCGGCAGCCTGCGCTACTTCCTCGACCGGGGCGCGTGCGACGACGACGGACTGCTCACGCTCGGCTGGCACGGTCCGTACCCGCCGGTCCTCCAGGGCTACTCCGGCCCCGGCTCCCCCTACTGGGCGTCCAAGGGCTTCCTGGGCCTGCTCCTGCCCGCCGGCCATCCCGCCTGGACCGACCCCGAGGAGCCCCTGCCCGCAGAACGCGCCGACACCGTCCGCGCCGTCGCCCCGGCCGGCCTGCTCGTCCAGTCCACCGCCCGCGACGGACTCGTACGCCTCCACAACCACGGCAGCAACCACGTGAGCAGCCCGCAGGCCGGGGAGGACGACGCCGGCTACGCCCGCTACGCCTACTCCACCCGCACCGGCGCCACCACCGCGCCCGACCACGCCGACAACCACTTCGCCCTGCTCGTCGAGGGCCGCCTCACCCACCGCGGCCCCGCCGCCCCGCGCGGTACCGGACCCGGCTGGGCCGCCTCCCTGCACACGCCCCGGCCCGGGATCCGGATCCTCTCCGCGACCCTCGCCCACGGCCGCGCCGAGGTCCGCGCCCATCTCGTCGTCGGGGCGCCCGAGGGCACCGCCGTACGCCAGACGGGCTGGGCCACCACCCCCGACGGCCCCGTCGCACAGCTCCACCCGGCGCACGGTTACCCGCCGGCCGCCGAATCCGTCGTCCTCACCACCGGGCCGACGCTCCAGGGCCCCCGCACCCGGACCGCCGCCCTGCACGGCGCCACCAGCGGCGCCGAGAGCCTCTTCGTCGCCCTGGCCTCCCTCACCGCCGAACCCGGCCCGGCGCCCGTCACCACCCTGGCGACCGTCCGGGTCACCGGCCGGCGCACGATCGAGGTGACGTGGCACGACGGGACCACGGCCCGGCTCACCCTCGACCCGGACGCCACCTGACCCCGCGCCACGCGCTACTTCGGGCCGTACTTCCGTCCCGCCTTGGAGGACACCCCGCCGAGCAGGCCGCGCGGGGCCAGCTTCACCACACCCATCAGCGCCTTGTAGCGGGGGTCGGGGATGGAGAGGGTCCGTCCCCGAGCCAGGTCGGCCAGAGCCGTCGCGACCAGCTTGTCCGCGTCGAGCCACATCCAGCCGGGGATGTTGTCCGTGCCCATCCCGGCCCGCTCGTGGAACTCCGTGCGGACGAACCCCGGGCACAGCGCCATCATCCGCACGCCCGTCCCCGCCAGATCCCGCGCCGCGCCCTGGGTGAACTGCACGACCCACGCCTTCGACGCCCCGTAGGTGCCGCGCGGGACGAAGGCCGCCACCGACGCCACGTTGACGACGCCGCCGCGGCCCCGGTCGCGCATGGACGCCGCCGCCGCCGACGTCAGCCGGAGCACCGCCTCGCAGTGCACCGTCAGCATCTTCAGCTCGTCCGCCATGGAGACTTCCAGGAACCGGCCCTTGTTGCCGAACCCGGCGTTGTTCACCAGCAGGTCGACCGGCTGTCTCGGATCCGAGAGCCGGGCCTCGACGGCCGCGATCCCCTTCTCCTCGGCCAGGTCGGCGGAGAGGACCTCCGCCTCGATCCCGTGCCGGTCGTGCAGTTCGGTCGCCTGCTCCCGCAGCCTCTTCACATCGCGGGCCACGAGCACGACGTCGTGCCCGTCCGCCGCCAGTCGCCGCGCGAAAGCGGCCCCGATCCCCGCCGTAGCGCCCGTAATCAGTGCAGTCGTCATACGCGGCACGTTAGTGCCCCCGCTCAGGGCGAGGCGCTCTCCGGTCCCGGGCCACCGGTCGCCCCCGGGCCCGCCGTGCCGTACTTCTCCGCGTACGTCCGGGCGAGCCCCAGCAGTCCCAACTCCATCCACTCGGCGGCGGCCAGGGTGCTCGGCAGCAGGGCGCGCTCCGTGGTCGAGGCCCGGTGCAGCAGGGAGACGGTGACGTCGTGGTCCGGCCGGTGCACGACGGTCACCGGGTCGCCGACCGTGAACGCGCCCGGCACGATGACCCGCAGCATCGCCCCGGGACCGGCCGCCGACAGGGTGAACCGCCGCACCCAGCCCTGCTCGCCGAGGAATCCGGCGAACGTACGGCAGGGGATGCGGCTGCCGGTCACCTCCAGGACCACCTCAGGGCCGACCCGCCAGCGCTCGCCGATCAGCGCGCCGTTCACATCGAGCCCGAGGGTGGTGAGGTTCTCGCCGAAGGAGCCGTTCGCCAGCGTCCGGCCCAGCTCGCGCTCCCACCGGTCCAGGTCCTCGCGGGCGAAGGCGTACACGGCCCGGTCGTCACCGCCGTGGAACCGCAGATCGCACACCGCGTCCCCGGCGACCCCACTGGCCCCCACCCCCAGCGGTCCCGGCGCCTCGACCCGTACGGGCCCCTCCACCGGCCGCTTGTCGATGCCCGTCATCCCCGTCGGCGAGTCGGTGTACTCCACCGCTCTGGCCTGCCCGACATTCACGCTCAGCAACTTCATGGGCGAACCCTATGCACATCTCCCCAAAGCAACTTCCGGATATTGGCCTCGCGCCCCAAGAGCGGCTTATGCTCGAAGAATGATCGAGGCCCGTCATCTCCGCGTCCTGCGCGCCGTCGCCGCGACCGGCTCCTTCTCCGCCGCCGCGCGCGAACTCGGCTGCACCCAGCCCGCGGTGAGCCAGCAGATGAAGGCCCTGGAGTCCTCGGCCGGCACCCCGCTGCTCATCCGGACCGGCCGGGAGATGCGCCTCACCCAGGCGGGCGAGGCGCTGGTGCGCCACGCCTCGGGCATCCTCGCCGGACTCACCGCCGCCGAGGAGGAGGTCGCCGCGATCGCCGGGCTCCGCGCCGGGCGGGTGCGCCTGGTCTCCTTCCCCAGCGGCAGCTCCACCCTCGTCCCCACCGCCCTGGCGGCCCTGCGCGCCGCGCACCCCGGCACGCGCGTCTCCCTGGTCGAGGCCGAGCCGCCGCGCTCCGTGGAGATGCTGCGCGAGGGCGACTGCGACGTCGCCCTGGCCTTCCGCTACGGCGCGGGCCCCGCCGAATGGGACGACCTGGTCGTCCGGCCGCTGCTCGCCGACCGCCTGGTCGGCCTCGTGCCGGACTCGCACCGACTCGCGGCGGCCGAGTCCGTGGGCATCGCCGAACTGGCCGACGAACCCTGGATCGCGGGCTGCCCGCGCTGTCGCCGTCAGCTCGTGGAGGTCTGCGAGGAGGCGGGCTTCACCCCGCGCATCGACTTCGCCACCGACGACTACCCCGCCGTGGTGGGCCTGGTCGGCGCGGGTCTGGGCGTGGCGGTCCTGCCGCGGCTCGCCCTGGAGTCCGTGCGGCCCAAGGGGGCGCGCGCCGTGGTCGTGGAGCCGGCCGTGGAGCGGGAGATCGTGGCCCTCACGCTGCCGGACCTGGCGCAGGTGCCGGCCGTCGCGGCGACGCTGGACGAGCTGGGTCGCGCCGCCACGCGGGCGTGACGCCCGGGGCCGGCGGGGTGCGGACCGGTCCCTCGCTCCCGTACGTGCAGAAACGTTCCTTCAGGCGCGCCCCACGCCTGCCGAACTGGATGCCGATGCCGCCGATGTCGCGATCAGGCGGTTGCGCGCTCGTCCCATGAGCTCTTCGCGTTCGTCCTCGGTGAGGCCGCCCCAGACGCCGTAGGGCTCCCGCACGGCGAGTGCGTGTGCCGCGCACTCGGCGCGTACCGGGCACCGCATGCAGACCTCTTTCGCCGAGTTCTCACGCGCACTCCGTGCCGCGCCGCGCTCTCCCTCGGGGTGGAAGAACAGGGAGCTGTCCACTCCGCGGCAGGCCGCGAGCAGTTGCCAGTCCCACAGATCGGCGTTGGGTCCGGGAAGGCGGGAGAAATCTGCCATTGCGCTTGTCCCCTTGAAACCGTGTCGAAACGGATTGGTGGGCGGGTTGATGGCTGATGCGCGGGGGCCCTTCGCCCCCCAGGGGTCTCGGGTACCCGCTCTCGCGGGTTCGATCCGACCGTACAACTACTGTCTAAGTAGATGTAAATATGACTCATTGCGAATCTAGCCACAGACACCACAAAAAGGGAAGAAAACCCGCTAAATGGGGCATAGCTTCCAGCGGAGGACGGATGACCTGCGGGACTCTGCTCCGCGCACGCGCCCTTACATAGAGTGCCGAAGGCGGCCGTCCGACCCGTAACTCTTTCGAGTGACCATCGTTGAGAGTGCGGAGGCGGTTGAAGGAACAAGCGCTCGGGCAGACGTCCGAGGGCGTCAACCGCACAGGTGACGATACGTACCAGCCCTGGAGGCTCAAGGTGACGCGCATCAGCTGCGGAGGGCGGCCATGACATCCGTCCTCGTCTGCGACGACTCCCCGCTTGCCCGAGAGGCTCTTCGCCGCGCGGTCGCGACCGTGCCCGGCGTGGAGCGCGTGACCACCGCGGCCAACGGCGAGGAAGTCCTCCGCCGCTGGGGCGCGGACCGCTCGGACCTGATTCTGATGGACGTACGCATGCCCGGTCTGGGCGGCGTGGAGACCGTCCGCCGGCTGCTGTCCGCGGACCCCGGCGCCCGCATCATCATGCTCACCGTCGCCGAGGACCTGGACGGCGTGGCGCTCGCCGTCGCCGCCGGTGCCCGTGGCTATCTGCACAAGGACGCCTCGCGCGCCGAGCTGCGGGCCACGGTCACCCAGGCCCTCGCCGACCCGACCTGGCGGCTCGCCCCGCGACGGCTGCGCTCGGCCGAGATGGGCGCGGCGCCCACCCTCACCGCGCGTGAGATCCAGGTGCTCGAAGGCATGAGCCACGGCCGGTCCAACGCGGAGATCGGGCGCGAGCTCTTCCTCTCGGAGGACACCGTCAAGACGCACGCCCGGCGTCTGTTCAAGAAGCTGGGCGCCTCTGACCGGGCGCACGCGGTGGCCCTCGGCTTCCGGTGGGGCCTGGTCCGTTAGGACCGGTCGCGAAAGCCCTGCCCGGCCGCCCGGCCGGCGCTGCTTTCGGATCGCGCTCCAGGGCCCTGAGCGGCCGGTCGCACCCCCGTCCGCCACCGGCGGACGGGGCGGCTTGTGTCAGTAACGCGCGGGATGCCGCATCCTTGAGATGTGGAGTTCCTCGGGGACGAGTCGATCGAGCGGGAGGGGAGGGCGCAGGAGATGAGTTCCGGCGCACCTGCTCATAACGCTTCGGTGCACAACTACGGACGCGGTGCCACGGATCCTCAGGCGTCAAGGCACCATGGAGCGATGCGCGACGACGAGACCGTGGGGTCACCCATGCCCGTGGGGCAGGGGGAGATCGGTGCTCTCGTCCACCGCGCCGTCGAGGGTGACCAGCGCGCGACGCACGACCTGCTGGCACGTGTGCACCCTCTGGCCCTGCGCTATTGCCGCACCCGGCTGAACCGGCTGCCGGGTGACGCCCGCCACTTCGTCGAGGACCTCGCGCAGGAGGTCTGCGTCGCCGTCCTGATGGCGCTGCCGCGCTACAAGGACACGGGCAGGCCGTTCGAGGCCTTCGTCTTCGCCATCGCCGGCCACAAGGTCGCCGACCTGCAGCGGGCCGCGATGCGGCACCCGGGTTCGACGGCCGTGCCGTCCGACGAGATGCCGGAGCGTCCCGACGACTCGCTCGGTCCGGAGGAGCGGGCGCTGCTCAGTGACGACGCCGAATGGGCCAAGAAGCTCCTCGCCAATCTGCCGGAGAACCAGCGCGAGCTGCTCGTCCTCCGGGTGGCGGTCGGCCTGACGGCCGAGGAGACCGGCCAGATGCTGGGCATGTCGCCGGGCGCCGTGCGGGTCGCCCAGCACCGCGCCCTCAGCCGGCTGCGGGCCCTGGCCGAGCAGTAAGGGTTGCCGGGGGGCGGTGGCCCTCACGTACACGTATGAACGTACAAAGCTTCCCGGTGATCTTGATCGTGGAATGAGACACCGTCGTGGGCCGTTAGCATGGACATCCGCACCGATCAAGACCATTTGGGGAAGGTGTCATGACTGTCTACGTCGACGGAGTGCCCGAGAAATTCGCGACGCTCGGGCTGACCTACGACGACGTGCTGCTGCTGCCGGGCGCGTCCGACATGGCGCCCGACCAGATCGACACCTCCTCGTACATCTCGAAGAACGTGCGGGTGAACATCCCGCTGCTCTCCGCCGCGATGGACAAGGTCACCGAGTCCCGCATGGCCATCGCCATGGCGCGGCAGGGCGGCGTGGGCGTCCTGCACCGCAACCTCTCCATCGCCGACCAGGCCAACCAGGTCGACCTCGTGAAGCGCTCCGAGTCCGGCATGGTCACCGACCCGATCACGGTTCACCCGGACGCGACGCTCGGCGAGGCCGACGCGATCTGCGCCAAGTTCCGCATCAGCGGCGTCCCGGTGACGGACCAGGCGGGCAAGCTCCTCGGCATCGTCACCAACCGCGACATGGCCTTCGAGTCGGACCGCAGCCGCCAGGTGCGCGAGGTCATGACCCCGATGCCGCTGGTCACCGGCAAGGTCGGCATCTCCGGCGTGGACGCCATGGAGCTGCTGCGCCGCCACAAGATCGAGAAGCTGCCGCTGGTCGACGACGCGGGCATCCTCAAGGGCCTCATCACGGTCAAGGACTTCGTGAAGGCCGAGAAGTACCCGCACGCGGCCAAGGACAAGGAAGGCCGGCTGCTCGTCGGCGCGGCCGTCGGCGTCGCCGGGGACGCGTTCGAGCGCGCCCAGGCCCTGATCGAGGCCGGCGTCGACTTCATCGTCGTCGACACCGCGCACGGTCACTCCCGCCTCGTCGGCGAGATGGTCGCCAAGATCAAGTCGAACGCCTCCGTCGACGTCATCGGCGGCAACGTCGCCACCCGCGACGGCGCCCAGGCGCTGATCGACGCCGGTGTCGACGGCATCAAGGTCGGTGTCGGCCCGGGCTCCATCTGCACCACGCGCGTCGTGGCCGGTATCGGCGTCCCGCAGGTCACCGCCATCTACGAAGCCTCGCTCGCCGCCAAGGCGGCCGGCGTCCCGGTCATCGGCGACGGCGGCCTGCAGTACTCCGGCGACATCGCCAAGGCCCTGGTCGCCGGCGCCGACACCGTGATGCTCGGCTCGCTGCTGGCGGGCTGCGAGGAGTCCCCCGGCGAGCTGCTCTTCATCAACGGCAAGCAGTTCAAGTCGTACCGCGGCATGGGGTCGCTCGGCGCGATGCAGACCCGCGGCGAGCAGCGTTCCTTCTCCAAGGACCGCTACTTCCAGGAGGGTGTGGCCTCCGACGAGAAGCTCGTGCCCGAGGGCATCGAGGGCCAGGTGCCCTACCGCGGCCCGCTCTCCGCCGTCGTCCACCAGCTGGTCGGCGGCCTGCGCCAGTCGATGTTCTACGTCGGCGGCCGCACGGTGCCGGAGCTCCAGGCGAACGGCCGGTTCGTGCGGATCACCTCGGCGGGTCTCAAGGAGAGCCACCCGCACGACATCCAGATGACGGTCGAGGCGCCGAACTACAGCAGGAAGTAACCGCACGGCGGGTGAGGGGCGGTTCCGGTATGTGGCCGGAACCGCCCCTCCTGGCTGTGTCGGGGATACTGGTAGGCGCAGACGTAGAGGGAAAGGCCACACATCGTGACTGAGATCGAGATCGGGCGCGGCAAGCGCGGCCGCAGGGCGTACGCGTTCGACGACATCGCCGTCGTCCCGAGCCGGCGCACCCGGGACCCGAAGGAGGTCTCGATCGCCTGGCAGATCGACGCCTACCGCTTCGAGCTTCCCTTCCTGGCCGCCCCCATGGACTCGGTCGTCTCGCCGCAGACCGCCATCCGCATCGGCGAGCTGGGCGGCCTGGGCGTGCTGAACCTCGAGGGACTGTGGACCCGGTACGAGGACCCGCAGCCGCTGCTCGACGAGATCGCCGAGCTGGACGAGGCGACCGCGACCCGCCGTCTGCAGGAGATCTACGCCGCCCCGATCAAGGAGGAGCTGATCGGGCAGCGGATCAAGGAGGTGCGCGACTCGGGTGTGGTCACCGCCGCCGCGCTCTCCCCGCAGCGCACCGCGCAGTTCTCCAAGGCCGTCGTCGACGCCGGCGTGGACATCTTCGTCATCCGCGGCACGACGGTCTCCGCCGAGCACGTCTCGGGCGCGGCCGAGCCGCTGAACCTCAAGCAGTTCATCTACGAGCTCGACGTCCCGGTGATCGTCGGCGGCTGCGCCACGTACACCGCGGCCCTTCACCTGATGCGCACCGGCGCGGCGGGTGTCCTCGTCGGCTTCGGCGGCGGCGCGGCGCACACCACGCGCAACGTCCTCGGCATCCAGGTCCCGATGGCGACCGCCGTCGCCGACGTGGCCGCGGCCCGCCGTGACTACATGGACGAGTCCGGCGGCCGTTATGTCCACGTCATCGCCGACGGCGGCGTGGGCTGGTCGGGCGACCTGCCGAAGGCCATCGCCTGCGGCGCCGACGCGGTGATGATCGGGTCCCCGCTGGCCCGCGCCACGGACGCGCCCGGCAAGGGCCACCACTGGGGCATGGAGGCCGTCCACGAGGACGTGCCGCGCGGCAAGCTGGTCGACCTGGGCATCGTCGGCACCACCGAGGAGATCCTCGCGGGCCCGTCGCACATCCCGGACGGCTCGATGAACTTCTTCGGCGCCCTGCGCCGTGCCATGGCCACCACGGGCTACAGCGAGCTCAAGGAGTTCCAGCGCGTCGAGGTCACGGTCGCGGACGCGCAGCACAAGCGCTGACCCACCGGTAGCCGTACCAGCGCCGGTCTTCGCGCGGCGCCGATGCCGACCGGCACGCGGACCGGCGCCGGCGTTCGGCAGTCGACGGGCGGGGGCCCCGCACCGAAGGGTGCGGGGCCCCCGCCCGTCCGCGGGGTGGCCGGCGTGAGGCCGCAGGGCCGTCAGAGGCGGTGTGCGGCGCCGGCCGGCGTGGCGCCGCGGGTGTCCAGGAGGAGCTGCGCCTTCACCGCCAGGCCCTGGAGGTCGTAGGTGCGGTGGTGCTGGAGAAGGACCGTCAGATCGGCGTGGGCGGCGGCCTCGTAGAGGGAGTCCGCGCGCGGGACGGGCACTTCGCGGACACGCCAGTCCGGCACATGGGGGTCGTGGTAGCTCACCACGGCTCCCAGATCCATCAGCCGGCGCGCGATCTCGTCGGCGGGGGAGCCCTCACGGTCGGCGAGATCGGGTTTGTACGTGATGCCCAGCAGAAGCACCCGGGCTCCGCGCGCCGACTTGCCGTGCTCGTTCAGCAGGGTGGCGCAGCGCTGGATGACGTACTGCGGCATGCGTTCGTTGACCTGGCCCGCCAGTTCCACCAGACGGAGCGGGCGGTGGGTCCCCACGGTGTCGACGGGGACGCCGTGGCCGCCCACGCCGGGGCCCGGGCGGAAGGCCTGGAAACCGAAGGGCTTGGTCTCGGCGCAGCGGATGACGTCCCAGAGGTCGACCCCGAGCTCGTGGCAGAGGACCGCCATCTCGTTGACCAGGGCGATGTTGACGTGCCGGAAGTTGGTCTCCAGGAGCTTGACCGTCTCGGCCTCGCGCGGCCCGCGCGCGCGTACGACCTTGTCCGTGAGCCGGCCGTAGAAGGCGGCGGCGGACTCCGTGCAGGCGGGCGTGAGGCCGCCGATGACCTTGGGGGTCGCGGTGAAGCCGTGGGTGCGGCTGCCGGGGTCGAGGCGGCCGGGGGAGTAGGCGAGGTGGAAGTCACGGCCCGCGCGCAGACCCGAGCCCTCTTCGAGGAGCTCGCGCAGCAGACCCTCGGTGGTGCCCGGGGGGACCGGCGACTCGAGCAGGACGGTGGTGTGCGGGCGCAGCCTCCCGGCCAGGGCCCGGGCCGCGTCGGCGACCGTGGCCAGGTCGAGGGCCCGGTCGGGGCCGAGGGGGGTCGGGGCGCAGATGACGGCCGTACGCACCCGGCCGAGTTCGGCGGGGTTGGTGGTGGGCCGGAAGCCCCCCGAGAGCATCCGGCGGATCTCCGACGCGGAGAGCGAGCCGTCGACGGGCGGACGGCCCGCGGCGAGTTCGGCGACCGGGCGGGGATCGGTGTCGTAGCCGATGGTGTCGACGCCTGCGGCGACGGCGGCCTGGGCGAGGGGGAGTCCGTGGTGGCCGAGGCCGATGACGGCGAGATCAGCGGGCATGAAGGTGGGCCGTCCTTCCCAGTAGCCGGAGGGGACGAGATGCGCAAGCCCGGTGGACAGAACGGGGTGAGCGCAATGTCAGACTAGGCGTAAATATGACCGATATGCGGCATTGGGTGGCCGAAGGTCGCCGAGTGTTATCCACAGGCGGTGGCTGAAGTCGGAGGGCGGGGACAGAATCGAGTCTGTGAGCCCGACCACTCGGGGGGACGACGGGAGGCAGCGGTGAGGACAGCGGCACTGGGGCCCGCCGAGCGCGCGGAAGCGCTCGCGGCGATGGCCGAGCGTGAACTGGACGTACTGGTCGTGGGCGCCGGGGTCGTCGGCGCCGGCACCGCCCTCGACGCGGTCACGAGAGGACTCTCCACCGGCATCGTGGAGGCGCGCGACTGGGCGTCCGGCACCTCCAGCCGGTCGAGCAAGCTGATCCACGGCGGCCTGCGGTATCTGGAGATGCTCGACTTCGCGCTGGTCCGGGAGGCGCTCAAGGAGCGCGGGCTGCTCCTGGAGCGGATCGCGCCGCATCTGGTCAAGCCCGTTCCCTTCCTCTATCCCCTGCGGCACAAGGGGTGGGAGCGGTTCTACGCCGGCTCGGGCGTCGCGCTGTACGACGCCATGTCCGTCTCCTCGGGCCACGGCCGCGGCCTCCCCGTCCACCGGCACCTCTCGCGCCGCCACGCCCTGCGCGTGGCGCCCTGTCTCAAGAAGGACGCCCTGGTCGGCGCGTTGCAGTACTACGACGCCCAGATGGACGACGCCCGCTTCGTGGCCGCCCTGGTGCGGACCGCCGCGAGCTACGGCGCGCGGGCCGCGAGCCGGGCGCGGGTGATCGGGTTCCTGCGCGAGGGCGAGCGCGTGGTCGGCGCCAGGGTCGAGGACGTCGAAGGCGGTGGTGAGTACGAGATCCGCGCCAAGCAGATCGTGAACGCCACCGGGGTGTGGACGGACGACACCCAGGCGCTCATCGGGGAGCGGGGGCAGTTCCATGTGCGGGCGTCGAAGGGCATCCATCTGGTGGTGCCCAAGGACCGGATCCACTCGACCAGCGGACTGATCCTGCGGACCGAGAAGTCGGTCCTGTTCGTCATCCCGTGGGGGCGGCACTGGATCGTGGGCACCACGGACACCGACTGGGACCTCGACAAGGCCCATCCCGCGGCCTCCAGCGCGGACATCGACTATCTCCTCGAACACGTCAACAGCGTCCTCGCGGTCCCGCTCGGCAGGGACGACGTCCAGGGCGTGTACGCCGGGCTGCGCCCGCTGCTGGCGGGGGAGTCGGACGCCACGAGCAAGCTCTCCCGGGAGCACACCGTCGCCCATCCGGTCCCGGGTCTCGTCGTCGTGGCCGGCGGCAAGTACACCACCTACCGGGTGATGGCCAAGGACGCCGTGGACGAGGCCGTGCACGCGCTCGACCAGCGGGTCGCCGCGTGTGTCACCGAGGACGTCCCGCTCCTCGGCGCCGAGGGCTACAAGGCGCTGTGGAACGGACGGGCCAGGATCGCGGCGCGGACCGGCCTCCACGTGGTGCGGGTCGAGCATCTGCTCAACCGCTACGGCTCCCTGACGGAAGAGGTCCTGGAGCTGATCGCCGCCGACCCGAGCCTCGGAGAGCCGCTGGCGGCCGCCGACGACTATCTGAGGGCCGAGATCGTGTACGCCGCCTCGCACGAGGGGGCCCGGCATCTGGACGACGTTCTCACCCGGCGCACCCGCATCTCGATCGAGACCTTCGACCGGGGCACCCTCAGCGCCCGCGAGTGCGCGGAGCTGATGGCGCCGGTCCTCGGCTGGGACGCCCGCCAGATCGAGAAGGAGGTGGAGCACTACGAGAAGCGGGTGGAGGCGGAGCGCGAGTCGCAGCGGCAGCCGGACGACCTGACGGCGGACGCGGCGCGGCTCGGTGCGCCGGACATCGTTCCGATCTGAGTCGCCGTCCGCATCCCGACCGAGTCCCGGTCCGAGTCCCGGTCGGCGGCCCGGTCCGAGTCCCGGTGTGCGTTCCGGTCCGGCGTCCGGTCGCGTCCCGGTCGCGAGCGCGTCCCGGGATCCGGACCGGGGTGCGATCTGACGGAACGTCCGAAGGGGGAGTGAACACGGCGCGCGCTCTGGTCTGTTGGGGCGTCCCCGCGCGATCCTGTCCACAGGGCCGGGGAACCTCGGAGGGGTGGCGGCGCGTCGGGTGGCATGGTGGGAGTGCCGTCCCCCGGGGCGGCCCTCTCGGACTGCGGACCCCGGAGCAGCATGGGTCCCGGCGTGAGAGACAATGGGCTCTCTTCCAGGGCGGGTTACCGCATCGCGCGGGAAGCGGCAGGCGCGGGCGAAGATCAGGGATCGCAGAGGGGACGCATGTCGGAGGCGGAGCAGTCGCGGGGCACGGCGCGGGACCCTCGGCGGGACGCCGGCGCGGGTGCCGGAACCGACGGCGACCGGGGTGTGGTTCCAGCGGCGCGTGAGGCGAAGCCGGACACGGAACCCGGCACGCGCACGGACACGGGCGCGGGCGGGAACGGGACCACAGGTCCGGGCGCGGGTACGGCGGGCAAGGTGCCGGCACCGGCGGCGCGTGAGGACGGGGTGGACCCGAAGCCGGAGCCGAAGGGCGAGGCGGGGGGCGCCCCGCGGGCGACCTCGGCCGGCGACGCCCAGCCGGCGGACGCGGCCTCCGCGGCGACCGGCTCCGGGCGCGGTGAGGCCGCGGACCCCGCGCCGGGTCGTGCCGAGCCGGCTGGCGCCGCGCCGGCGGACGGCAAGCCGAGCGATGCCGAGCCGGTCGGTGCCGAGCCGGTCGGTGCCGAGCCGGTCGATGCCGAGCCGGGCGTCGCCACGCCGGTCCGGAGCGCGCCGGCCGCCGCCGCGCCCGCCTCTTCGGCGACGCCGAAGACCTCCGGCGCGGGACAGGGGTTCAGGAAGACCGGTGGAGCCGGGCGGTCCGCGAAGCCGCAGAGCGTCGGCGCGACGGTCGAGGGAAGCCTGCTGGCCGGGCGCTACCGCCTCGGCGGAGTGCTCGGACGCGGCGGCATGGGCACGGTGTGGCGGGCGGTCGACGAGACGCTCGGACGGACGGTCGCCGTCAAGGAGCTGCGCTTCCCGAACAGCATCGACGAGGAAGAGAAGCGGCGTCTCATCACCCGGACCCTGCGCGAGGCCAAGGCCATCGCCCGGATCCGCAACAACGGCGCCGTGACCGTCTACGACGTCGTCGACGAGGACGACCGGCCGTGGATCGTCATGGAGCTGATCGAGGGCAAGTCCCTCGCCGACGCCGTCCGCGAGGACGGCACGCTCACTCCCCACCGCGCCGCCGAGGTCGGTCTCGCGATCCTCGACGTGCTGCGCTCCGCGCACCGCGAGGGCATCCTGCACCGCGACGTGAAGCCGTCGAACGTGCTGATCGCCGACGACGGCCGGGTCGTCCTCACCGACTTCGGCATCGCCCAGGTCGAGGGCGATCCGTCGATCACCTCCACCGGCATGCTCGTGGGCGCCCCCTCGTACATCTCGCCCGAGCGGGCCCGCGGTCACAAGCCCGGACCGGCCGCCGACATGTGGTCGCTGGGCGGACTGCTGTACGCCAGCGTCGAGGGCAGCCCGCCGTACGACAAGGGTTCCGCGATCGCGACGCTCACCGCCGTGATGACCGAACCCGTCGACCCGCCGAAGAACGCGGGCCCGCTCCTGGAGAAGGTCATCTACGGCCTCCTCGCCAAGGACCCCGCGCAGCGGCTCGACGACGCGGGAGCCCGGGTGCTGCTGCGGGCCGTGCTCGACGCGCCCGCACCCGTGGTGGAGCCCGAGCACTCGCCGGAGGCGACCCGGGTCGTCCCGCTGCCGCCGGTACCCCCGGAGCCGCCGTTCGGCCCCGCCACCACCGGCAAGGCGGCCGGCGGCAGGTCGACGGGCGACGCGGCCGCCGAGCGTCTGCGCGGGGCGCTGCAGTCCGTGCGCAACGCCGCCGTGGCCAAGCCCGACCAGAAGGCGGCCACGACCGTGCGGTCCGCCGCGGTCCAGGGCGCCGCCAGGCCCGCCCCGGCCCGGGCGTCGCTGACGGACGTCGTTCCCCGCCGCACCCTCGTGATCATCGCCGCGGTCGTGGTCGTGGCGTTGCTCGCCACCATCCTGACCGTCGCACTGAGCGGCGACGACACGAAGGGCGGCCAGGGCGGCGGCAAGGGCACCGGCGACAAGGTGACCTCCGCCGGTGCCACGGCCGGCAACGGCGACGAGCAGGCCCAGACCCAGGGCCAGGGCCAGGGCCAGGCGCCGAGCGACCCCGGCCAGGAGGGCGGCGACCAGCCGGGGGCCACGGGCGAGCAGAGCGGAAAGCCGTCCGGGAAGCCCGGCACGGGCACCCCGGGTACGGGCGGCGCGCGACTGCCCGCCGGCTACACCATGGTGACCAACGACCGCTTCCACTTCAGTATGGCGATGCCGTCGACCTTCAAGCTGAACGCGATCGCCGGTGTGAACTCCGGCGGGATATTCAACGCGAACGGCGGCTTCCCGCGCGTCCAGGTCGACTTCAACGCCAGCCCGAAGGACGACGCGGCCAGCGCCTGGGCCGGCGCGGTGGCCGGAGTGTCCGCGACGAGCAACGGCTACCGCCACATCGGCATCAGGGCCGTCTCGTACAAGGGCTATCCGACGGTCGCCGACTGGGAGTTCGAGCGCAACCAGAGCGGGATCCGGGTACGGATACTGAACCGGGGCTTCAAGGTGGACGCCAAGCGCGGATACTCGATCATGATCAGCTGCAGGGCGGACGCGTGGAACGCCGCGGAGTGCAAGACGCTGCGGGATACGGCGTTCGCCACGTTCAGCCCCAAGGACTGACCCGGGGCACGTATCGTGAGTGGCCATGGACCGTACGCATTCGGACAGAGCCGATAACAGTGCGGGCCTTGACCGGAATTGACGGTTACGTACGTCCTCGGAGTCCATGAGATCTCCGAGGGCGGACGGGACCCGGGGGACAGCGCGCTCGGTGGGGAGGCGTCGTGGAGGACTACGCGGGCAGGGTGCTCGCCGACCGCTATCGTCTGCCGCTCGCGCCCTCGGACGCCCTCGACCTGGTGGAGACGCGCGCCTTCGACACCTACAGCGGCCAGGAAGTGGTGGTCCGTCAGGTGCCGCTGCCGGAGGTCGTCGACGCCGAGTTCCTCGACGGCGACGCGGCGGGTGACGGGTACGGAGGCCGCGGTGGCGGGTTCGCGCCGCACCGGGGCGAGGGGCGGGCCACCCGGCGCCCGGCCGACCCCGCCGTGCGGCGGGCCGTCGAGGCGGCGCAGGCCGCCGCCCAGATCCCCGACCACCCCCGGCTCGACCAGGTCTTCGACGTGTTCGCCGAGGCCGGGTCGTTGTGGATAGTGAGTGAACTGGTGGCGGCCCGGCCGCTGGCGGCGCTCCTCGCGGAGGGCCCCCTCAACCCCTACCGTGCGGCGGAGATCGGGGCCGACGTCCTCACCGCCCTGCGGGCACTGCACGCCCACGGCTGGACCCACCGGAACATCACCCCGCGGACGGTTCTCGTCTGCGACGACGGGCGTGTGGTGCTGACCGGGCTCGCGGCGGGCGCGGCGGAGGAAGCCCTGTGCGGCTACGCCCCGGTGCCGGCGCCCGAGGAGGACGGCCGCCGGTACGACGCCGAGCCCGCACTCCCCGCCGAGTCCGGCTTCCCGGCCGATGCCGGGTTCCACGTCCCCCCCGAGCCTTCCGGCGAGACCGAGTGGCCGGAGCAGGACCCTCACCCGGAGCAGGGGCCTTCACCGGACCCGCACCTGCCCGCGGTCGCCGGGCGCCCGGGCCCGGGCGCGGTCGTTCCCGGGGCCCGCGCGCGTCCGGAGATCGAGCCGTACCCGCCCCGGGGGACCGATGCGTCCGACGGGCCCGGCCCTCCGGCCGCGAGCCCGGCCGCCGACGTCCGGGCGGCCCGTGCGGGCGCGATCGCCGCCTACCGGGCGGGAGCCCGTGCCGCCGCCCGGATCGGCGAGGCCGGGGCCCTTCCGGCCGGGCGCCGGGGCCCCGCGCCCGACTCCGCCGGCCCCGCCACGGACCCCACCCCCGATCCCGATCCCGCTCCCGGCACCGACTCCGCCGGCGGCAGGGACCGGAACCAGGCCCATGGCCCCGGCCCCTCCCCGGGCTCTCTCGGCGAGGCGTCACACGACCCCTCCCGCGACCCCGGTCGCGACCTCGGACCGGGCCGGGACGACGCACCGGCCCTGCCCGCCTACCCCACGCCCGTCCCCGCGCAGGGCCTCGGTCCCGAGCCGCGCTGGTGGTCCCAGGCCGTGGACGACGAGGACGACGAGGACGACGACGAGGACCGCCGTGGCGGGTACGGCGACGGCGGCCGGCCGCCGCGGGCACTGCTCACCGGCTCCTGGAGCGACGGTCCGCACGCCTCGCGCGACGGTGGGGGGCCGATTCCCGCCGGCGGCTCGGGCTCCGGCGCGCGGCAGGTGCTTCCGGGCTCCGGCCGCCCGGCCCTTCCGGCCGGCTACGCCCCGGCGCAGGCCCCCGCCCCCGCACCCGGCTCCGGCTCCGGTGGCTGGGACGACGAGACCGAGGCGGACGAGAGCGGTGCCGCGCGGCGGTACGGCGGCCCCGCCACCCGTCTCGACGCCGAGCGGGCCCGCCAGACGCGGATCGCCGTCATCGGCGCCGTCACCGAGCGCTGGGCCCCCGAGCAGGCGGCGCCGGTCCACGAGAACTGGCGCCTGGCACCGCCCATCGGCCCCGTCACCGACCTCTGGGCGCTCGGCGCGCTGCTGTACCGGGCCGTCCAGGGCCATGCCCCGTACCCGGAGGACAGCGCCGCCGAACTCGTCCAGCTCGTCTGCGCCGAGCCCCCGGCCTTCGCCGAGGAGTGCGGGCCCCTGCGCCCCGTCGTGGAGTCCCTGCTACGGCAGGACCCCACCGAGCGGCCCGACTTCGAGGAACTGCGCGGCTGGCTGCGCTCCCTCGTCCGGTCGGCCCCGGAGCCGGAGGCCGGCGTGGGCGTCGTGCCGCTGCCGTCCTTCGACGCCACACGGCTGCCCGTCGTGCGCCGCCGCGGCGAACTGGTGCGCAGGCGCCGAGCCGCCGCGGCGGGCGGCCGTCACCGTCACAGGAAGGGCAGGCAGCCCGCCCGGCCCGGCCCGGCCCACGAGCCGCGGAGGTCCGGCCGCACCGCCCGCCCGGCCCCGGGCCGCGAGTTCCCGCACGAGGAGTTCCACGAGGAGCTGCCGCAGCGGGCGCCGCGCGCCCCCAAGGCGGCCCGCGCTCCGAAGGCGTCGGGTGCCCCGCGGTCCCCGCGTTCCCTCGGCCGGACGCTCCTGCTGCTCATCCTGCTGCTGCTCGGTGGAGCCGTCGCGTACGCGGTGATGTTCATGCCCAAGGAGGGCGCCGGAGGCCAACGGTCCGCCGGGCAGACCGGCGGACGGTCCGCCGAGCCCTCCACCCCGTCGAAGGACCCCGCTCCGACGTCCGGCGCGCCCGGCGCGAAGCCCACCCCGAAGCCCGGTGCCACGCCCGGCCGTACGGCCCCGCCGGCCGCCACCACCCCGCCCGCCGCCGGCCTCGCGGCGGGGTACAGGCTGCGCACCGACCCCGAGGGCTTCCAGGTCGGCGTCGCCGACGGCTGGCGGCGCAGCCCGATCAACGACGCGGGACAAGTCCGCTACACCGGAGGGGACTTCACCCTCATCGTGGTGCCCGGCCGGGACACGGTGCAGGCCGACGGCTCGGATCCGATGGCGTACCAGCGCACCAAGGAGCGGGAGCTCCAGCCCTGGCGGGACTCCTCCTGGTCCAGCGCCTCGGGGCTGCGCCGCATCGACGTCGGCCGACAGGCCATGGCGGTCGGCGAGTTCACCTGGCAGGACAGCACCGGCCGGATGGTCTTCGTCCGCAACCTCGCCCTGATCGAGCGCGGCCGGTACCACGTGGTGCAGGTCATCGGCCCGGAGAACGAACGGGACAAGGTGTCCGAGATCTACGACCAGGCCGTGAAGGTCTATCGCGCGACGCGCTGAACCCCGCGCCGGGCAGGGACACTCGCCCGAGGCGTCCGGCGAGGTGTCCGCGCAGCGACGGGTGGTTCCACGGGCGGTGAGGGCGGGGACACCGCCCGTGGGGCCCGGTCACAAGGATGTTCCGTTGCCCGCCCCGAGGTTCCGCAGCCCGCGCGGTCTCCGTAATCTGGCCTACGAAGGAACGGGCGGGGGCAAGTGGAACATTCTCAGAACGCAGACGCGGGGCCGGGGACCGGAGCGGACACGGGGGAGGGCCTCCTGCTGGCCGGACGCTACCGGCTGGGCGAGACCATCGGCCGCGGCGGCATGGGCAAGGTCTGGCGCGCCCATGACGAGGTGCTGCACCGGATCGTGGCCGTGAAGGAGTTGACGGCGGGTCGGTTCGTCGCCGAAGCCGACCGCCTCGTGCTGCACGCCCGTACGCAGAAGGAGGCCCGCGCCGCGGCCCGGATCACGCATCCGGGCGTCGTCACCGTCCACGACGTGCTGGAGCACGACGCCCGGCCCTGGATCGTCATGCAGTACGTCGACGGGCCGTCCCTCGCCGATGCCGCGAAGGAGACGGGCACGATCGAGGCCCGCGAGGCGGCCAGGATCGGGCTGCACGTCCTCGGAGCCCTGCGCGCCGCTCACGCGGCGGGGGTGCTGCACCGGGACGTGAAGCCCGGGAACGTCCTGCTGGCCCGCGACGGCCGGGTCCTGCTCACCGACTTCGGGATCGCGGCGATCGAGGGCGACTCGACGATCACGCGCACCGGTGAACTGGTCGGCTCCATCGACTACCTGGCGCCGGAGCGGGTGCGGGGCGGCGATCCCGGACCCGCCTCCGACCTGTGGTCGCTGGGCGCGACGCTGTACACGGCGGTGGAGGGCACCTCGCCCTTCCGGCGGACGTCCCCGATCAGCACCATGCAGGCGGTGGTGACGGAGGAGCCCGCGCCTCCGGCGAAGGCGGGGGCGCTGGCCCCGGTCATCGTCGCCCTGCTCCGCAAGGACCCGGCGCACCGGCCGCGCGCGGACGAGGCCGAGCGGATGCTGCTCGACGCCATGGAGGGCCGCCCGTCGCAGGCGGCGCAGGCGTACGTCCCCACGCAGCGGGTGGGGCGGGAGGAACTGACCGCCGCCACCACCGCGCTGCCGGTGTCCCCGCCCCCGGCGGAACCCGAGTCGGCCCATCAGTCCCCTCCGGGTCTGCGGCCCCGTCCGGCTCATCCGTCGCGCCCGGGCCCGGGTGCCGGTTCCACCTCCACCCTTCCCGACGTTCCGCTGACCGCGCCCGCGCGGAGCCGCGGACGGTGGCGCACGGCGGTCCTGGCCGCCGTGCTCGCGGGTCTCGTCGCGGGCGGGGCCGTGTTCGCCGCCATGAACTACTCCGCCGGGGGCGAGGCCGACCGCGGCCGCCGCGCCGCGGAGCAGAGCGCCACCTCCGTGGCACCGGCGAAGAACGGGATCCCGGCGGGCTGGCACCGGGTGGAGGACCCCGAGGGCTTCAGCCTGCTCGTCCCCAAGGGCTGGAAGCGGCAGACGGACGGCGACCAGATCGACTACACGCCCGACAACGGCCGCCACCGCATCCGGATCAGCGTGGACGACAGCCCCGACTTCGAGAACCCGTACGCGCACGTGCAGAGCCTGGAGAACGACGTACGGGACCGGCTGCCGGACTACCGGAAGATCCTGCTCAAGCAGAACACCTACCGCGATCAGGTGCGTTCCTGCCTGTGGGAGTTCACCTGGACCGAGCGGAAGAACTTCCCCGGCCCGCGCCGCGCCATCGACCAGTTCTACTACGCGGACGACGGCACGGAGTACGCGATCTACATGTCCTCGCCGGTGGACAGCTGGGAGACCACGCGCCAGCAGTTCGACATCGTTCTCAAGCACTGGCGCGCGCCCGGCGCCTGAGCCGCCCGGAAAAAGTCGGCGGCGCCCGTCAGCGGCGGTAAGCCGCTGATCAGCGCTTATGTGCCAGTGATCACTGGCGCTGTTGTGTGCGGTCGGTGAAAACGTATTACCGACGGGTACCCAAAGGCCGGATTGCGGCCTACTCTCGCCCTCATGACGGACTCGAAGGCTTCCACCGCCACGGCTTCCTCCCCCCGGACCCCCGCCCCCGCGCCGACCGCCTCCGCGACCGGGACCAACCCCGTCGCGCCCGCGCCCGCGGGTGCCCGGACCGCAGCCGACGTCGTCACGCCCGAGGTGGTCGCCCAGCTCACCCGCGGAGTCGTCGGCTCCGGCCGCACCGCGAACCACACCCCCTTCACCGGGGAGAAGCTGGCCGACCTGCCCGAGTCCACCCCCGAGGACGTCCTGGAGGCCTTCGCGCGCGCCCGTGCCGCGCAGGGCGCCTGGGCCGAGACCCCCGTCAGGGCCCGCGCCGCCGTCCTGCTCCGGTTCCACGACCTGGTCCTCCAGCGGCAGGCCGAGGTGCTCGACCTCATCCAGCTGGAGACGGGCAAGGCACGCCTGCACGCGCACGAGGAGGTCCAGGCGGTCGCCGTCGCCGCCCGCCACTACGGCCGCAAGGCCCCCTCGTACCTGCGCCCCAGGCACCACACCGGCGTCGTCCCCACCCTCACCAAGGTCACCGAACTGCGCCAGCCCCGCGGGGTGATCGGCCAGATCGCCCCGTGGAACTACCCGCTGGAACTCTCCGTCGGCGACGCCCTGCCCGCCTTCGTCGCCGGCAACGCCGTGGTGATGAAGCCGGACACCGAGACCGCCCTCACCGCCCTGTGGGCCCGCGACCTGCTCATCGAGGCCGGGCTCCCGGCCGAGGTCTTCCAGGTCGTGCTCGGCGAGGGCCCGGTGGTCGGCCCCGAGATCGTCAGGCACGCGGACTACGTCTCCTTCACCGGCTCCACCCGCACCGGCCGCGAGGTCGCGCAGGGTGCCGCCGCCCGCCTCGTCGGCGTCACGCTCGAACTGGGCGGCAAGAACGCCATGCTCGTCCTGAAGGACGCCGACATCGAGAAGGCGGCCGCCGGCGCCGTCCGCGCCTGCTTCTCCTCGGCCGGACAGCTCTGCATCTCCATCGAGCGGCTGTACGTCCACGAGTCGGTCGCCGACGACTTCGTCGCCCGGTTCGCCGCCCGCACGAAGGCGATGCGGCTCGGCAACTCCCTGGCGTACGGCGCCGACATGGGCTGCCTCGTCAGCGACCGGCAGCTGGACACCGTCACCCGGCACGTCGAGGAGGCCGTCGCCAAGGGCGCGAAGCTCGTCACGGGCGGCGTCGCCCGGCCCGACATCGGTCCCCTGTTCTACGAGCCGACCATCCTCGACGGCGTCGAGGCGCCGATGGCCGTCTGCACCGAGGAGACCTTCGGCCCGGTCGTCTCGATCTACCGCTTCTCGGACGAGGACGAGGTCGTGGAGCTGGCCAACGGCACGCCGTACGGCCTCAACTCCTCGGTGTGGACGAAGGACGCCCGGCGCGGCCACGCCATCGCGGCCCGGCTGCGCACCGGCACGGTCAACATCAACGAGGGGTACGCCCCCGCCTACGGCAGCGTCCAGGCCCCGATGGGCGGCATGAAGGACTCCGGTCTCGGCCGGCGCCACGGCTCGGAGGGCATCCTGAAGTTCACCGAGGCCCAGACCGTCGCCCAGCAGCGGCTGATCCCGCTCGCGCCGTCCTTCGGGATGGACGACGAGAGGTACGCCGCGTTCATGAGCGCGTCCCTGAAGGCGATGAAGGCCCTGCGCCTGCGCTGACGCCCTGCCCGTTCCCGCCCCCTTATCCGTACGAGGAGAGCCATGACCGCGGTACCCCCTGCCCGGAATCAGGACGACGACGACCTGGACTCGGCGTACGACTACGACGTCGTGGTCGTCGGCTCCGGCTTCGGCGGCTCGGTCACGGCCCTGCGGCTGACCGAGAAGGGCTACCGCGTGGGGGTCCTGGAGGCCGGCCGCCGCTTCACCCGCGAGACCCTGCCGAAGAACTCCTGGGACCTGAAGAACTTCCTCTGGGCCCCGGCCCTCGGCCTGTACGGCATCCAGCGCATCCACCTGCTGGGCAACGTCATGGTGCTCGCGGGCGCCGGGGTCGGCGGTGGTTCGCTCAACTACGCCAACACCCTCTACGTCCCGCCGGCGCCGTTCTTCGACGACCCGCAATGGAGGGCCATCACCGACTGGCGCGACGAGCTGGCGCCGTACTACGACCAGGCCAAGCGGATGCTCGGAGTGCGCCTGAATCCGACGACGACCCCGTCGGACGTGCACCTGAAGGCGACCGCGGAGGCCATGGGCATCGGCGACACCTTCCACATGGCGCCGGTCGGCGTCTTCTTCGGGGACGGGGACGACGCCGACGGCACCCGTCGGGCGAAGCCGGGCGAGGAGGTGCCCGACCCGTACTTCGGCGGCGCCGGCCCGTCCCGCAGGGCGTGCGCCGAGTGCGGCGAGTGCATGACGGGCTGTCGTCACGGCGCCAAGAACACCCTCAACGAGAACTACCTCCATCTCGCCGAGAAGGCCGGCGCCGTCGTGCACCCGATGACCTCGGTCGTCGCGGTCACCGAGGACTCGCGGGGCGGGTTCGCCGTCAAGACGCTGCCGACGGACGACAGGAAGAAGGGCAAGGGCCGGACGTTCACGGCCCGGCGGGTGGTCGTCGCGGCGGGGACGTACGGCACCCAGACCCTGTTGCACCGGATGAAGGACACCGGGCTGCTGCCCCGCCTCTCCACCCGGCTCGGCGAGCTGACCCGCACCAACTCCGAAGCACTGGTCGGTTCGCAGACCACCGACCGGCGCTACCGCAGGAAGCATGGCGTCGAGAAGGTCGACTTCACGCGCGGGGTCGCGATCACCTCCTCGATCCACCCGGACGAGAACACCCACATCGAGCCGGTCCGCTACGGCAAGGGCTCCAACGCCATGGGCGGCATGACCGTCCTCCAGGTGCCCTACGGCGCCCACCGGGTACGCAACTGGCTCCTGCAGATGGTCAAGCACCCGGCCCTGGCCGTCCGCGCGCTGTCCAACCGCCGCTGGTCCGAGCGGACGATCATCGGCCTCGTCATGCAGTCCCTGGACAACTCGCTGACGACGTACCGCAAGCCCGGCGGCATCGGAAAGGGCCTGCTCACCGCACGCCAGGGCCACGGCGCGCCGAACCCGACCCAGATCCCCGAGGCGACCCGGGCCGCGACCCTGCTCGCGGAGGAGATCAACGGCTTCGCCGGCTCCAACATCGGCGAGCTGATGGGCACCCCCCTGACGGCCCACTTCCTCGGCGGCTGCCCGATCGGCGCGGACGCCGAGTCCGGTGTCATCGACCCGTACCACCGTCTCTACGGCCACCCGGGCATCTCGGTCGTGGACGGAGCGGCGGTCTCCGCCAATCTCGGCGTCAATCCCTCGCTGACGATCACCGCCCAGGCGGAGCGCGCGATGTCCTTCTGGCCGAACAAGGGCGAGGAGGACCAGCGGCCGCCTCAGGGCGAGGCGTACGTCCGTCTCGCGCCGATCGCCCCGAAGTCCCCTGCGGTCCCCGCGGACGCCTTCGGCGCGCTGAACCTGCCGTTCCTGGGCATTCCCGCCGTCCCACCGAAGAAGGCGTAGCCGGAGCGGACGCGGGTACCGGACACCGGCCCGGACATGGAAGAGGCGCTGCACCCCCCTCCGAGTGCAGCGCCTCTCCAGCTTCTGGGTGGTGCTGCATGCATGACCCGCGACCGACGGGTTTGGTTGTAGCCGGCCACGAGATCTTCTGTGTGACGCGCGTCACTTCCCCCGTCTCGTCTCTCCCGCGGCCCGCCCGGGGGCCGGTGACGGTACGGCCGTACACAGGGCAAGGGCCCCGCCGCGCGATGTTCGATCGCGCGGCGGGGCCCTTGGGGTCGGCACCGGTGTCAGGGCAGCGGCGGTGCCGAGGGGCGGCGGCGCCGGGGGGTGCGCCGCGGTGGGAGAGGGACTCGGAGGGAGGACGGGGCGTCTCGCATCGTGCGGGCGGACGCGGCCGCGTCCGTCGGACCGGTTGCGGTCGGCCCCGGGCGTCCCCGGGGCCGACCGCCTTTCGGGTGACCGGGCTGCTGTCCCCTGCCGTCCGGTCACGCGCGCTGGGGCGAGGTCCCACGACGTACCAGTGGTACGCCACACGCCCCAGCGGAGCCACGCGTGGTTTCTTCGGGCCCGCCCCTGGATGACACGGACACCGGGACCAACGAAGGGGTGCGGGAGCCGGTCACGCGCCGTACGGGTGAGAGGCGGTCCGAACTCAGGTCCGTCACCCCGCTCCCGCGGGTCGGCCGCTCGATATCCGGGGCCCGGGATCGCCTCAGACGCGGCCCCGGCACAGCTCCAGCATGGTCATCGCGAGGGCGGTGCCCGGCTTGCCCAGCGCGTCCCTGTAGTGGCCCAGCACCTCCATCTCGCGGGCGAGGTTCACCCGGCGGCCGCCCGAGCCGATCCGGGCCTCCTGGATCACGGCCGAGACCGCCATCCGTTCCTGGATCAGACCGATGATCCGGTCGTCGAGCGCGTCGATCCGCTCGCGGGCGCCGCCGATGAGCGCCGCCGCCTCGTCGGTGCGGGCGCCGGTCTTCTCGGTGCGGGTCTGCTCGGTGTGGGTCGTCGTGGTCATGGCCTGGGCTCCTCGGGGTCGGGGGTTCGATGTCGGGGCCCGGAGCGGCACGGCCCGGAAACGACAGAGCGCCCCGGGCCTTGTCGGCCCGGGGCGCCTGGGAAGTCGCTTGTCAGTTGCTCAAGCAGCACGACCATGGCAGCCGGACGGGCCGGTGCCATAGGTAAAGACGAAGGTCGGGAGCTTGCGCATGGCGACAGTATGGACCCCGCCTCCGGACCCGGGCCAACCCGCGTTCGGATGGTGAGACGAAAAGCGACATCGGCGCGCCGGTAGAATCGACACATAGACCCCCGCCTCGGGGGACCTTCTCCTACCGCCGGAAGGCCGCCGTAGTGTCATCAGCGACTCCCGCTGCCGCGCCCGACGTCTCCAACCCGGACGTAGTCCTCGTTGTCGACTTCGGCGCCCAGTACGCCCAGCTCATCGCCCGCCGCGTCCGTGAGGCCCGGGTCTACAGCGAGATCGTCCCGTCCACCATGCCGGTGGCCGAGATGCTGGCCAAGAACCCCAAGGCGATCATCCTCTCCGGCGGCCCGTCCTCCGTGTACGCGGAGGGCGCCCCGCGTCTCGACCGCGCGCTCTTCGAGGCCGGCGTCCCCGTCTTCGGCATGTGCTACGGCTTCCAGCTGATGGCGACGACCCTCGGCGGCACCGTCGACAACACGGGCGCCCGTGAGTACGGCCGGACGCCGCTGCACGTCTCCAAGGCCGGCTCGACGCTCTTCGAGGGCACCCCCGTCGAGCAGTCGGTGTGGATGTCCCACGGCGACGCCTGCTCCGCCGCTCCCGAGGGCTTCTCGGTCACCGCGTCCACGGACGTCGTGCCGGTCGCCGCCTTCGAGAACGACGAGAAGAAGCTGTACGGCGTCCAGTACCACCCCGAGGTGCTGCACTCCACGCACGGCCAGCAGATCCTGGAGCACTTCCTCTACCGGGGCGCCGGCATCGAGCCGAACTGGACCACCGGCAACGTCATCGAGGAGCAGGTCGCGGCCATCCGCGAGCAGGTCGGCGACAAGCGCGCCATCTGCGGTCTGTCCGGCGGTGTCGACTCGGCCGTGGCCGCGGCGCTCGTGCAGAAGGCCATCGGCTCGCAGCTCACCTGCGTGTACGTGGACCACGGCCTGATGCGGAAGAACGAGACCGAGCAGGTCGAGAAGGACTTCGTCGCCTCGACCGGGGTCAACCTCAAGGTCGTCGACGCGCAGGAGCGTTTCCTCGCCGCGCTCGCCGGGGTCTCCGACCCCGAGGAGAAGCGGAAGATCATCGGGCGGGAGTTCATCCGGGTCTTCGAGCAGGCGCAGGCCGAGATCGTCGCCGAGTCGGCGGGCGCCGGCGAGGACGTCGCCTTCCTCGTCCAGGGCACGCTCTACCCCGACATCGTCGAGTCCGGTGGCGGTACCGGCACCGCGAACATCAAGTCGCACCACAACGTCGGCGGCCTCCCCGAGGACCTGGAGTTCGAGCTCGTCGAGCCGCTGCGCCAGCTCTTCAAGGACGAGGTCCGCATGGTCGGCCAGGAGCTCGGCCTGCCGGAGGAGATCGTCCAGCGCCAGCCCTTCCCGGGCCCCGGCCTCGGCATCCGGATCGTCGGCGAGGTCACCAAGGAGCGTCTCGACCTGCTGCGCGAGGCCGACGCCATCGCCCGCGAGGAGCTCACGGCCGCCGGTCTCGACCGCGACATCTGGCAGTGCCCGGTGGTCCTGCTCGCCGACGTGCGCTCCGTGGGCGTGCAGGGCGACGGCCGCACCTACGGCCACCCGATCGTCCTGCGCCCCGTGTCGTCCGAGGACGCCATGACGGCCGACTGGACCCGCATGCCCTACGACGTGCTCGCGCGCATCTCCACCCGGATCACCAACGAGGTGGCCGACGTGAACCGCGTGGTGCTCGACGTCACCAGCAAGCCGCCGGGCACCATCGAGTGGGAGTAGTCCTCGGCGAGGGCCCTCCCGTACGACGGTGAAGCCGCCGCCCCCACCGCGAGGGGCGGCGGCTTCGTCGTGTGCGGACTCTGGTGAGTTGCGGGGCCCGGCGTTACCTTCCCGCGCATGAGCGAGACACCCGCCCCCGTCCCCGTCGAGCGGCTCCGCTTCGCCATGCCGCCCGTGCACGCCACGCCGGCCGAGGAGCGCGCCCACCGCAGGCGGAGACTCGCGGGCGCGCTGCGGCTCTTCGGCCGGCTGGGGTACGAGGAGGGCGTCTCCGGGCACATCACCGCACGGGACCCGGAGTTCCCCGACTGCTACTGGGTCAACCCCTTCGGGATGCCCCTCGGCGAGACGACCGCGAGCGCGCTGATCCTGGTCGACGGCGACGGGCGGGTCGTCCGCGGCGGCCACCACGTCAACCAGGCCGCCTTCGCCGTCCACGCCGCGATCCACCGGGCCCGGCCCGAGACCGTCGCCGTCGCGCACACCCACTCCCTCCACGGGCGCGCCCTCGCCGCCCTGGGCGAGCTGATCGAACCGATCACCCAGGAGGCCTGTGCCTTCTACCAGGAGCACGCTCTCTACGACGCCTACACGGGGGTCGCCGTGGACCCCGAGGAGGGGCGCCGGATCGCGACCGCCCTCGGCCCGCACAAGGCGATCGTGCTGCGCAACCACGGCCTGCTGACCGTCGGCACCACGGTCGACGCTGCCGCCTGGTGGTTCATCGCTATGGAGCGCTGCGCCCGGGTGCAGCTGACCGCGCGGGCCGCCGGCAAACCCGTGCCGATCGGCCACCGGGAGGCGCTGGCCACCCGCGATCAGCTCGGGACCGACCTCGCCGCGTGGATCAACTACCAGCCGCTGTGGCGCACGATCAGCCGATCGGAGCCCGAACTCCTGTCGTAGAACATCCCGGGTCATTACGCAGAACGTCGTAGAAGGTGCCCGTACGTCAATGTGATGACGGGTCCATCACTCCCGCGCGGGGCGCTCGAAGCACGTGGGGCGCCCGCGAGTGCGACACAATTCCGTGGAATCAGCGGTGAGTTGACGGATCGGGAAGTGAGCGCCGTGGCGGTGCACGAGGCGAGACGGTGCCAGGAGCCGACCCTGTGCGGTGACCCCGCGCCATGCGCGGGCGGCGGGCGGGCGGGGCACCGGCGCGCCGTCGCCGCCTTCCTCGCGCTGCGCGAAGAACTCGCGGCGGGACACGGTGTGCCGGCCGCCGTCGCCCATTCGCCGGTGGCCTCCCGGCAGTGGGTCTCCGACGAACTCGGCCAGTCCGCCCGTACCGTCGCCGCGCGCGGCCGGGCGGCGAGCGAGGCATGGCTCCGACGCGTGCGCCGGGCCACGCTCGGCGCGGTCTGGGGCGCGGTCCTCGCCCTGCTCCTCGGTCAGGCGCTCACCGCGCTCGGCACCGGATGGACCGGTGCGCGCACGGCGGCTCTGGGCGCGGCGCTCGTCCTCGCCGCGCTCCTCACCGGCGCCGCGCACGCCCACCGGACGCGCGGCGGGGTCCTCGCGCCGCTGATCGGCGAGGACAACCGGCTCTCCACCTCCCGCACCGTCGCGGCCGGCTGGCTCCTCCTCACCCTCTACGCCCTGCTCTTCCTGGCGTTCCGCCTGGTCACCGGCGCGGACCGGATCGGTCTCGGGGCCGCGCGGGCCGCCGGCCTGCTGACCGCCTTCGCCCTGACGTCGGCGGTCGCCGTGGCCGTCCGCCGGATCGTGTGGGGGCGGGTCCTGGGCCTGCGCCTGCAGAAGGTCCGCGCCGACCGGCCCCGCGCCGTCGACATCGTCGCCGACGACGACGGCCGCGCCTGCCTCACCGACCTGCAGTACGTCCTGGTCTCCGGCGTCGTCCTCGTCCTGTGCGCGGTGCGGCTTGCGGACGAGCCCGACCGGCTGCCCGGACCGTCCTGGTCTCCGGCGCTCCTCGTCGCCGTCTCCGCCGCCTGCTATCTCGCGGGGAAGTGCCTGGAGGGCGGGCGGCCCGCGGTCCTCTCCGTCGTCCGGTCCCGCGAGCCGGGCGATCTGGACGCGCCGATCCGCACCGGCGACGACATCGAGATCCGCGGCGCCGGCTTCGTCCCGCCGGGCGCGGACCGCCCCGACCCGCTCACCCGCCTCGTCGTACGGATCGGCGCGGTCCACGTCCGTGTCCCGCTCGTCCCGGTCCCCGGCGGCTTCGCCAACCCGACGGACTCGTCCCTCACCGTCCCCCTCCCGGCGGACGTCGAACCGGGACGGGTGGAGGTGTGGGTCGTGACGGCCTCCGGCGCGGAATCCAACCGGGTCACCATCGACGTCGTCGACTGAGCCGACCGGGCACCTCTGAACCGCCGCCGTGTCCCCCGCGTATCCAGAAGCGGGACGTCCGAGGACAATCGAATCCCCGGACACGGGCGCGGAGAGGCAGGCCGGCGATGACAGGAACGCGGCGGACGAACGGGTCATACGGCCCCGGTGCGGGCACGGGTGGCCGCGGACACGGCGGGGGTGGGGAGAGCCGGGGAGCCGGCGGGGCGCCCGGGTGGAAGGAGGCCGCCTCGCGGTACGCGCTGCTGCCGCTGCGGCTCTTCCTCGGCGTCACCTTCGTCTACGCCGGGCTCGACAAGCTCACCGACTCCGCCTTCATGGCCGGCACGGGCACCGGCTCGATCGGCGAGATGATGCGGGCCGTACGGGACGGCTCCGCCATCCCCGCCCTCGTCGACCTGGCGCTGAAGAACCCCGTCGGCTTCGGCTACGCCATCGCCCTCGGCGAGCTGGCCGTCGGCATCGGGACCCTGGTGGGGCTCTTCGCCCGGCTCGCCGCGCTCGGCGGAGCGCTGATCTCGCTCAGCCTGTGGCTGACGGTCAGCTGGCAGACCCAGCCGTACTACTACGGCAACGACCTCGCCTATCTCATGTCCTGGCTGCCGCTCGTGCTCGCCGGGGCCTCCCTGTTCTCGCTCGACGCGCTCCTCGCCGAACGACGGCGGAGGCGGTAGGCGACCCAGGTCACCAGCGAGGCGACGCCGAGACCGCCGCAGAGCACCGGGACCACGCCGTACCAGGGTGTGACCCAGGCGTCGGCGGCGTCGCCCGCGTAGAGGACCGCGAGGGCGAGCGCGGTCGCCCCGACGACGAGCCGGCCCGGTCGGAACTCATGAAGCAGCACGGGTGACCTCCACCTGTCCGAGACCGACCTCCAGCGAGAGGTCGAGCGTTCCGCCCGGGACGGTGCCCGCCGGCGGGGTGAGCGTACGGGTCTCGTCACGGTCCGGCGCGATGTCGATGTCCCCGGGGTGCTGCTGGGGCAGCCGCACGTCCCCGAGTCCGACCTGGGCCCGCAGCCTCACCGTCACGTTCGCGGGGACGACCACCTCCACCTTGCCCGCCCCGACCTCCACGGCGGTCCCGACCGTCGTGGAGGCGGGGACCGCCAGCCGCGACAGGTCGAGCGTGCCGACGCCCGAGCCCAGTTCGTAGCGCGGCTCCACGGCGGCGACCGACGCCGGTGTCCACGTCGTCCGGACCCAGTCCGTGGAGATCTCCTTCGGCAGCGCCGCCGCCACCGCGAGCAGGCCCGCCGTCACCACGGTCACGAAGACCGTGCCGAAGCCGGTCCGGCCGAGGAAGCTGCTGAGGACCAGGCCGAGACCGAGCACCGCCAGGGCGGCCACCAGGCCGATCTGGAGGCTCGTGCCCACCGGATGGGTGTCCCAGGACAGGCCGGTGCCCAGACCGCCCGCGAGCAGGGTGAGGAGGAAGACAAGCCCGCCGATGGAACGGGGGCCGCGCCGGGCCGCGGGCGCGGCGGCGACCGGCCCGCCGGGCTCCGGCACCCAGCCGCCCCACTGACTGCCCGGGGTCACCCGCTCGCCGTTCACCAGGCCGTCCGCGTCCGCCCCGTGCGGACCCCAGAGGTATCCGATCGCGATGGGGCCGGTCGAGCCGTCCTTGACGATCGGGTCCTTCCACCACGACGAGAACTCGACGAGCGGCGGCGCCTTCGTCTCCGGCGGCGCCTCGGCGACCGCCGCCGCCGTCGCGGCGACCAGCCGGCTCTCCGCGTCCCCGCCCGCGAGCGCCTGGCGGCGCCGCTGCGACCAGACCGCCGCGCCGCTCACCGCCGTGGACAGCAGCATCGCGAACGCGATCGTCCCGCCGTTGTGCAGCATCGACAGGAAGATCCCGCAGCCGACCATCGCCATCAGGACGGCCGAGAGGGAGGCCCCCTCGACCCGGCCGGACAACAGCTTGCGGCCTTCGTTCTCCTCCTCGCCCGCCTGCGGGATCAGCAGCCACGCGAAGCCGTAGAAGATCAGCCCGACACCGCCGGTCACCGACAGCACCCCGAGCGCGATCCGGAAGATCACCGGGTCGAGATCGAAGTGCCGCCCCAGGCCACCGCACACTCCGCCCACGACCTTGTGCCGCGCAGAGCGGCGCAGCGGCGCGACGGCGGGAGCCACCATCGGCGGCGGGGCCTCGTGCGAGGAAGGCGTCGAACTCGTCATGCCTCCATGGTGACGGCCGGTGACCCCCGGCGGCACCGGGCGCGACCCTGGCCCGACCCTGATATTCGCCCGCCTCACGACCCCGAGAGCCACCCGGGAACGTGCCCTGGGAGTTCGCCCACCTAGGGCGTGTTTCGAAAGTCCCGCCTGCCCGGCGACGCCTGGCACGCACGCTCGCCGCGTCGTCGGGATCGTCCAAGTACGTCCAGTCCAGTACGAGGGCGACTCCGCCTTGCGATCGCACGCACCGGACGCCGCGGGGCCCGCCCTTCGGGCGGACGGCGCTCCTTTCGGAACGCGCCCTAGGGGGATTCTCAGGGCCGCCCCTGATGTACCGGCCCGTGCCCGCGTGTGACGATCGACGCATGCCAGCATCCGCCCGCGTCGCAGACCCCGACGAACCGCCCGTGCGCAAGCTCTACCGGAGCGCCGACGGGCGGTGGCTCGGCGGTGTCGCCCGGGGTCTCGCGGGACACCTCGGGCTGCCCGTCGTCTGGGTCCGCGCCGTGTTCGTGGCGCTGCTCCTCGCCGACGGGCTCGGGGCCCTGCTGTACGCGGTCTTCTGGATCGTCGTCCCGCTGGGCGTCGGCGGACGGGCCGCGCCCCGGCCCGTGTTCGAGACGACCGAGGACGGCCGGCGGCGGCTGCGCAAGCCGGACCGCGGACAGGTCTTCGCCTTGATCGCGCTGGCGGTCGGCGCCGCCGTCTTCGTCGGGAACATCGACTTCGGCAACAGGGCCGACCGGTACGTCTGGCCGACGCTGCTGATCGGCGTCGGAGTCGTCCTCGTCTGGCGGCAGGCGGACAACGCCCGCCGCGCCAGCTGGACCGAACCGGGCCGCCGCCGGCGCACCCTCCAGCTCGCCCGCGGTTTCGCCGGTGTGGCCCTGGTCGGGCTCGGCCTGACCGCCTTCATGGTCGTCCGCGGCTCCGCCGCCCAGCTCGGCACGGCGTTCACGGCCGCCATAGCGGTGCTCACCGGCATCGCCCTCCTCGCCGGTCCGTGGCTGGTCCGCATGTCCCAGGACCTCAACGAGGAGCGGACCATGCGCATCCGCGCCCAGGAGCGCGCCGAGGTCGCCGCCCACGTCCACGACTCCGTCCTGCACACCCTCACCCTGATCCAGCGCAACGCGGAGGAGCCGGGGGAGGTGCGGCGCCTGGCCCGCGCACAGGAGCGGGAGCTGCGGAACTGGCTGTACAGGCCGGAGGGCACGGGCAAGGACGAGGACGAGGAGCCGGACACCCTGGCCGAGGCGGTGAAGAAGGCCGCCGCCGAGGTGGAGGACATGCACGGCGTCCCGCTGGAGGTCGTGGTCGTCGGCGACTGCCCGCTCGACGAGAAACTGTCCGCACAGATGCAGGCCGCACGCGAGGCGATGGTCAACGCCGCCAAGTACGGTGGCGGAGGCGGGGCGGTGCAGGTGTACGCCGAGGTGGAGGGACGCACGGTGTTCGTCTCCGTCCGCGACCGGGGGCCGGGCTTCGACCTGGACTCCGTCCCCGGTGACCGGATGGGCGTACGAGAATCGATCATCGGCCGGATGCAGCGCAACGGCGGTTCGGCCCGGCTGCGGTCCGTTCCGGGCGGGGGCACCGAAGTGGAGCTTGAGATGGAGAGGGCGGACGCATGAGCGACGAGACTGGGACGACGGCTTCGGAGGCCACGGAGCGCCGGGTGCGGGTCGTCCTCGTCGACGACCACCGGATGTTCCGCACGGGCGTGCAGGCCGAGATCGGCCGGACGGACGTCACCGGCGTCGAGGTGGTCGGCGAGGCCGCCGACGTCGACCAGGCCGTCACGGTGATCACCGCGACCCGCCCCGAGGTGGTGCTGCTCGACGTGCACCTGCCCGGGGGCGGCGGGGTCGAGGTGCTGCGCCGTTGCGCCAGTCTGCTGGCCGCGCCGCAGAACCCGGTCCGCTTCCTGGCCCTCTCGGTCTCCGACGCGGCGGAGGACGTCATCGGCGTGATCCGTGGCGGTGCCCGCGGCTACGTCACCAAGACGATCACCGGCACCGACCTGGTCGACTCGATCTTCCGGGTCCAGGACGGCGACGCGGTGTTCTCCCCCCGACTGGCGGGCTTCGTCCTGGACGCCTTCGCCTCCACGGACGCCCCGCCGGTCGACGAGGACCTGGACCGCCTCACCCAGCGGGAGCGGGAGGTGCTGCGGCTGATCGCGCGTGGATACGCGTACAAGGAGATCGCCAAGCAGCTCTACATCTCGGTGAAGACGGTCGAGTCCCATGTCTCCGCGGTGCTGCGCAAGCTCCAGCTCTCCAACCGGCACGAGCTGACCCGCTGGGCGACCGCCCGCCGGCTGGTCTGACCGCCGGGCCGGACCCGCACGCCGGGTCAGTCCACGCGGGTGGCACCGGCGAAGGGCATCTCGTCGATCGGCGCGACCCGCACCGGTGCGCCCGGGCGGGGGGCGTGGATCATCTGCCCGCCGCCGATGTAGAGACCGACGTGGCTGATGCCGGAGTAGAAGAACACCAGGTCGCCCGGGGCCAGCTCCGAGCGGGAGACCCGGCGCCCGGCGTTGATCTGCGTGTAGGTCGTGCGCGGCAGGGAGACCCCCGCCGCCCGCCAGGACGCCTGCGTGAGGCCGGAGCAGTCGTACGCCGAAGGCCCCGTCGCGCCCCACACGTACGGCTTGCCGATCTGGTCCCGGGCGAAGGCGATGGCCTCGGCGGCGCGGGCGTTCGGAGCGGCCACCGGTCCGCGCGGCAGGGAGCCCCGGTCGGCGCGGGGGGCGGCCGCGGCGGGATCCGCAGCGCCACGGCCCGCCGAGGCCGCTTCGTACCGTGCCCGCTCCTCGGCCGTCAGCCGGGCCAGCAGCGCGCGGGCCTCGTCGAGTCTGCCCCGCACCGCCGTCTTCTGCCGCCGCAGATCGGCCTCGTACCCCTGTAGTTCCGCCAGCCGCCGCGTCGACTCGGCGCGCAGCTGTCCGATGCCGGCCTGTTCACGGCGTACGGAGGTGACGGCGGCGGCCCGCCGGTCCCCCTCCTTCTCGGCGAGGGCGGCACGCGCCAGGTACTCGTCGGGGTCCGAGGTGAGGGCCAGGCGCACGGCGGGGTCGAGTCCGCCGGAGCGGTACTGGGCGGTGGCGAACGAACCGAGACCGCCCCGCAGGGTGTTGAGCCGGTCGGTCCTGCGGGCCGCCTCGTCGCGCAGCCGGTTCAGCGCGCGCCGCGCCTCGGTCGCCTTCTCCTTCGCGCCGTTGTAGTTCTCGGTGGCCACCTCGGCCTCCTGGTACAGCCGGTCCACCTTCGCCTTCACCTGGGCGGGGGTCGGCCGGGGCTCGGCGTGCCCGGCGCCTTCGAACACGGTCGCCGTCGCCGCAGAGGCGAGGGCCAGCGTGGCGGCGGTCCGTACCGCCTGACCGCCGAAGGGGAACTGCCTGGGCTTCCGGTGCGCTGCCACGAGGGCGGGTCACATCCTCTCCCTGCGGGGGTCGATGGCCGCCGGGGCCGGCGACGGTCCGCACAGGGGAGACGGGCCGCCGCCGGTCTTTCTCGGCGGGGGCGGCCGGCTGCCGCCGGGAGACCCGGCGGTGGTGGGAAGCCGGCCACCTGGGGGAGGACGCTAAACCTGGGCGTCACGGGGCGGCGGGGAGTTGACCGCTATTGGCGTCAGTTGTCCTTCAGGGATCGTTCGCGTCCGGGAGAGGTGTCGCGTGGAGCCCGCTTTGCCGAGTCGGTCTGACCGATGTGCGGGAGAGGGCGGACCCGGACGGAGAAGCATGCTAGGGGCCCGGTTAGGCTCCGCCCCATGGACGTACTCATCAATGTCTTCGTCGCCCTGCACATCATCGGCATCGGTTCCCTGCTCGGCGGGTTCCTGACGCAGATGAAGGCGATGGGCGCGGGTACGGCCCGCTTCAGCCCCGCGATGCTGCACGGCGCGCTGACCATGCTGGTCACGGGCATGGCGCTGGTCGGCCTCAACCAGGCGGACGACCAGACGGTCGACAACGTGAAGATCGGCATCAAGCTGGCCGTCCTCGTGGTCATCCTCGCCCTCGTGTACGTGAAGCGGGACGAGGAGAAGGTCGACAAGGGCCTCTTCGGCGCCGTCGGCGGCCTGACCATCGCGAACATCTTCATCGCGACGCTCTGGACCTGATCGTCAGGCTCCGGATCCCTCAGTCGGGCCCTCCGGCCCTGATCGGCCGGGTCTTCGGATCTCTCCGCCGGGTCCTTCCGGTGCTGAGCGTCGGGCCCCGGTCTCTCCGCCGGGCCCGCCCTGGTCGTCGGGGCCTTCGGGCCTCTCCGCCACGGACGTGCCAAGGTCCGGCCGGCGGGGGCGCGCCGTCCGGCCCGCCCCCGGAGCCGGGGCGTCACGCCGGCCGCACGCTCCCGTAGATCGGCATGTAGTAGATCGACTCCTCGCGGACGTTGGCGCCCGGCTTCGGCGCGTGGATCATCTTGCCGTCGCCGATGTAGAGGCCCACGTGGCTGATGTCGTCGTAGAAGAAGACGAGGTCCCCCGGCAGCAGGTCGTCCGTGGCGACCCGGGTGCCCACCTTCACCTGGTCCCAGGTGGTGCGCGGCAGGTCGACGCCCGCCGACTTCCACGCGGCCTGCGTGAGTCCGGAGCAGTCGTACGAACTCGGGCCCGTCGCCCCCCACACGTACGGTTTGCCGATCTGGTCCCGGGCGAACTCCAGCGCCTTCGCCGCCTTGGCGGCGTACGTGGAGCCGCCGGTGGGCGGCGGGGTGACCGGCGACTCGGGCCGCTGCTCCCGGCTCGCCTCCTCCTGCCGGCGCCGTTCGGCCTCGGCCTTCGCCCTCGCCGCCTCCGCCTCGGCCCGCTCCTGCGCCTTGCGCCGTGCCTCCGCCTCCCGCTTGCGCTCCAGCTCCGCGAGCCGGGCCTTCTCCTCGGCGGTCAGCCGGGCCAGGAGCGTGCGCGCCTGCGCCAGCTTCCCCTGGACCGTCTGCTTGCTGGTGCGCAGCGCCGCCTGCGACTCGGTGAGGCTCTGCAGGCTCTTCGTCGCCTCCGCGCGCTGCTTCGCCGCCGCGGCCCGCTTGCCCTCGTAGTCCGCCACCGCGCCGCGCTGCCGCTCGGAGAGCCGGTCCATGAGGTGGGTCTGGTCGAAGTACGACTGCGGGCTGTCGGCGAAGATCAGCGCCGCCGTGGGCCCGACCGCCCCGGCCCGGTACTGCGCCGCCGCGTACGAGCCGAGGGCCCGCCGCGACTCGTTGATCGCCTCCGTCCTGCGGGCTATGTCGTCGAGGATCCCGTCGACCTTGCGCCGCTGCCGGTCGGTGGACTCCTTGGCCCGGTTGTACTCCTGGGTCGCCGTGCCGGCCTGCCGGTAGAGGTCGTCGACCTTCTTCTGGATCTCCTCCACCGTCGGCTTCGGCGGAGCGGGCGCGGCGCCGGCACTCTGCGTGGACAGCAGGGTGACCGAGGCGATCGCGGCCGTCGTGACCCCGACGGCGGGGGAATGCGTACGTGTGCTGCGCGGCTTGCGATGGGACGCCAAGACCGGCATCTCCTTCCGTGGACGCCGAGGCGTGAGGGCACGACTGCCTCGCGGCAGGGCCGGATGCGGCGTGGGCCGCCCGCTCGGCGTGATTCGCCGTTCGGAGGGGACGGGCTGCTTGGGCGAGCACGCTAGCCAACCCGTGGGGCGGCTGGGAAGTCCGATGTTCGATATGCCCGATACATTTTCGTGACCTGAAGTGGACTGTCACCCTCCGTAAAAATATGGTCACTTCGGGAGGTGGGGGTGGGTTGTCGGTGCGGCGGCCTAGACTCGTTAGGCGATGAGCAGCCTCTTTGACGACAGTTTCCTGGCGGGCCTCCGGAACCACTCCCCGGAGGAGCCCCCGCCCCCTCCCGAGGACCACGAGCACGGTGCTCCGGCCCCGGAGGAGGTCCCGCACGACCTCTTCGGGGGCAGGTTCGACGCGCCCGCGCCCCGGGACGCGTACTACCGCGACGGAGCCCCGCGCCCCGTCGTGGACGCCGCCGCGCTCCTGGAAGGGCTGAACGAACAGCAGCGCGCCGCCGTCGTGCACACCGACACCCCGCTGCTCATCGTCGCCGGAGCCGGCTCCGGCAAGACCCGGGTGCTCACCCATCGCATCGCCCACCTCCTGGGCACCCGCCATGTCCACCCCGGCCAGATACTGGCGATCACCTTCACCAACAAGGCCGCCGGCGAGATGAAGGAGCGCGTCGAGCAGCTCGTCGGCCCCCGCGCCAACGCCATGTGGGTGATGACGTTCCACAGCGCGTGCGTCCGCATCCTGCGCCGCGAGTCGAAGAAGCTCGGCTTCACGTCCTCGTTCTCGATCTACGACGCCGCCGACTCCAAGCGCCTGATGGCGCTGGTCTGCCGCGACCTGGACCTCGACCCCAAGAAGTTCCCGCCGAAGTCCTTCAGCGCCAAGGTCTCGAACCTCAAGAACGAGCTGATCGACGAGGAGGCCTTCGCCGACCAGGCCGCCGACGGCTTCGAGAAGACGCTCGCCGAGGCGTACCGGATGTACCAGGCGCGGCTGCGCGAGGCCAACGCCCTGGACTTCGACGACATCATCATGACGACGGTCCATCTGCTCCAGGCGTTCCCGGACGTCGCCGAGCACTACCGCCGCCGCTTCCGCCACGTCCTCGTCGACGAGTACCAGGACACCAACCACGCCCAGTACACCCTCGTACGGGAGCTGGTCGGCACGGGCTACGAAGACCTGGGGCCGGCCGAGCTGTGCGTCGTCGGCGACGCGGACCAGTCGATCTACGCCTTCCGCGGCGCGACCATCCGCAACATCCTCCAGTTCGAGGAGGACTACCCCGACGCGACGACGATCCTGCTCGAGCAGAACTACCGCTCCACGCAGACCATCCTCTCCGCCGCCAACGCCGTCATCGAGCGCAACGAGTCCCGCCGCCCCAAGAACCTCTGGACCAACGCGGGCGCGGGCGCGCAGATCACCGGCTATGTCGCCGACACCGAGCACGACGAGGCGCAGTTCGTCGCGGACGAGATCGACCGGCTGACGGACGCGGGTGAGGCGAAGGCCGGCGATGTCGCCGTCTTCTACCGCACGAATGCCCAGTCCCGTGTCTTCGAGGAGATCTTCATCCGCGTCGGCCTGCCCTACAAGGTCGTCGGCGGCGTGCGCTTCTACGAGCGCAAGGAGGTCCGCGACGTCCTCGCCTACCTGCGCGTCCTCGCCAACCCCGAGGACAACGTCCCGCTGCGCCGCATCCTCAACGTCCCCAAGCGGGGCATCGGAGAGCGCGCCGAGGCCATGATCGACGCCCTCTCCCTCCGCGAGAAGATCACCTTCCCGCAGGCGCTGAAGCGGGTCGACGAGGCGTACGGCATGGCGGCCCGCTCGGCCAACGCCGTGAAGCGCTTCAACGCCCTGATGGAGGAGCTTCGCACCATCGTCGACTCGGGGGCCGGCCCCGCCGTCGTCCTCGAGGCCGTGCTGGAGCGGACCGGCTATCTCGCCGAGCTCCAGGCCTCCACCGACCCGCAGGACGAGACCCGGATCGAGAACCTCCAGGAACTCGCCGCCGTCGCCCTGGAGTTCGAGCAGGAGCGCGGCGAGGAGCCCGCGACCCTCGCCGAGTTCCTGGAGAAGGTCGCGCTCGTCGCCGACTCCGACCAGATCCCCGACGAGGACGAGGAGGGCTCCGGCGTCATCACGCTGATGACGCTGCACACCGCCAAGGGCCTGGAGTTCCCGGTGGTCTTCCTGACCGGCATGGAGGACGGCGTCTTCCCGCACATGCGCGCACTCGGCCAGGCCAAGGAGCTGGAGGAGGAGCGGCGCCTGGCGTACGTGGGCATCACACGCGCCCGCGAACGGCTCTATCTGACCCGCTCCTCGATGCGCAGCGCCTGGGGTCAGCCCTCGTACAACCCGGCCTCGCGCTTCCTGGAGGAGATCCCGGCGACGTACCTGGAGTGGAAGCGCACCGGCCCCATGGTCAAGCCCGCCGGTCCCACCTCCGGGATCACCTCCCAGCTCTCCTCCTCGCGCTCGCGCTCGGGCCCCTCGGGCTTCGCCACGCGCCGCGCCGGCGAGAAGCCGGTGATCACGCTCCAGGTCGGCGACCGGGTCACCCACGACCAGTTCGGCCTGGGCACGGTCATGCAGGTGACGGGTGTCGGCGGGGACGCCCAGGCGACGATCGACTTCGGCGACGAGAAGCCGAAGCGGCTGCTGCTGCGGTACGCGCCGGTCGAGAAGCTCTGAGCCGCGGACGGACGCACGGAAGAGGGCCCCGGCTTCGGCCGGGGCCCTTTCGCGTGGGACGTCGTCGCACGGTGCGCGGTGTGCGGGGCGTGACGGGGTGCGTGCGTGGCGCTGGTGCGGAGGGCGTGACGCGTGGTGCCCGGCTGTCAGCCGGTCGGGCTGAGACCGTGGCTGCGCAGCCACGACTCCGGGTCGATCGCGGCCCCGCCGTTCGGCCGCACCTCGAAGTGGAGGTGGGGGCCGGTGGAGTTGCCCGAATTGCCGGAGTAGGCGATCACGTCGCCGGCCTTGACCTTGCCGGAGCGGATCTTGGTGCTGCTCAGGTGGCAGTACCAGGTCTCGGTGCCGTCCTCGGCGGTCACGATCGCCATGTTGCCGTAGGCGCTGTTCCACTGGGTGCGGACGGTGCCGTCGGTCGCGGCCATCACCTTCGTGCCGTACTGGACCGGGAAGTCGATGCCGGTGTGCACGGACATCCAGTTGACGCCGGCCTGTCCGTAGTGGGCGCTGAGCTGGTGCAGCTTCACCGGGAGCATGAACTTCGGACGCAGCGCCTCCTTGCGGGCCGCCTCCTCCTCACGCTTCTTCTTCTCCGCTTCCTGGCGCAGCTTGAGGTCGATGCGCTCCTGGGTGCGGCTGGCGCGGTCGCCGAAGTCGCGGGCGTCGGCGCTGAGCGCCGCGAGCTGCGTGTCGAGCTTGTTGTTGGCGGCGACCGGCTTCACCGACGACGGGTCGGCCGCGGCGACGGCCACGTCGTCCTTGGTCTCGGCGCCCGCTTCGGTGAGTCCGCCGACCGAGGCGGCGGCGATCCCGGCGACTCCCATGACGCAGGCGGACGGGACGGCGACGGTCAGGAGCGCGGAGCGCTTGGCGGGCGTACGGCGACGGCCGCGGCCGCCACCGGAGGAGCGGCGCACGGGACGGGCCGTGACGGGGGCCGCCTCCGTGAGGATCTCCGAGGCCGGGACCGGTTCCTCGGGCTCGTACGCGTGCTCCGCCGGGCTCTCGTAGCCGTAGTCGTACGGGTGCTCGTCGGGCAGGACGGCCTCGAACTGCGCGGTGTGCTCGGCGCCGTGCTCGACCGCGTGCGCGGCGTCGGGCCCCGTGGCGTGCTCCACGACGTGGTCGCCGTGCCCGACGCCGTCGGGGAGGAAGTCGTACTCGGGGGTGTACTGCTGCGGAACGACCGGCTCGGTGTGGAGGTGCTCCTGCTCCGGCGCGGCGGCGTGGTTCCAGGCGGTGGCGTCGTACGTACCCGTCTCGAAGGCGGGAGCCGTCCACTGGCCGGTGGTGTCGTACGAGGCGAGGGGGGCGGTCTGGTACTGACCGGTCTGCTGCGCCTCGTTCCAGGCGCTCGCGTCCCACTGGCCGGTGGTGTCGTACTGCTGCGTCATCGGCTGCTGCGTGACGTAGGCGTCGTACGCCCCGGCGTCCCACTGGTGGCTGCCGTTCCACTGCGTGGTGTCGTACTGACCGCTGTGATCCGCGTCGTACCCGCCCGGGAGGGCGCCGAACAGGGGGTCGGTGGCGAAGCTGCCGGTGCTGTGCATGTCGTCTCCGACGTATCCGGCGTGGGGGTGCTGGTCGTTCACCAACTTCTCTCTCGCCTCGGCGGCAGGACCAGTCCGGGGCGGGCCCGATGAGGGGTGTCCCGGGGGTAAGCAGTGGCGCGACTGTACCCGGCGGTATGCGCAGCCGACAATCTTCGGAGGGTTTTGGGTTCACAGGAAACGGGCAATCGGCCGTGTTTCGGCGGTCTCGGGGAGAGCTTTGGCTCTGTGTTCGAGAAACGTTCGAAGAATGAGCGCCTTCTGGCGGCCCGTCAGGTGTCCGGGGCGGGTCGGTCCGCCTCGCCGTCAGGCGACGGACGCCGCTCCGGGGTCGTCGGCCTCCGGTGTGCCGGTCTCCAGCTCCTCGGCGTCGAGGACGCGGACGATGCCGGAGGCGACCGTCGGGTGCACCGGCAGGGCCAGGTGGCCGATCCCGCTCACCCGCACGTTGTGCACCAGAAGGTCGGGGTGGTCGAGACGTGCCGTCTCGACCGGGACCATCACCTGGTCCAGGTCGCTCCAGAAGCTGACGAAGCGTGTCCGGCAGGAGGGCGCGGGGCCGGCCAGCTCCCGCAGTACGTCGGATCCGGGACGCATCTGGCGGACGAGCGGGTGGGCCCCGGCCCAGGGCATGGCGGTGGTGCCGGCATGGGGGGTGCCGAGCATGACCAGCGTCCGCACCCGCGCGTCGCCGCCCAGGCGCTGTACGTAATAGCGGGCGATCAGGCCGCCGAGGCTGTGGCCGACGAGATCGACGCGCTCGTGACCGGTGCGGGCGCACAGCTCCTCGACACGCCGGCCGAGCAGGACCGCGGCGGTGCGCAGGTCGCAGGTGAGCGGGGAGTAGTTGAGCGAGTCGAGGCAGTCACGGCCGTGCCGGGTGAGGCAGCGGCGCAACAGGACGAAGACGGAGCGGTTGTCGACGAAGCCGTGAAGGAGGACGACCGGACGGCGGCCGGAGGCCGGTCCGGAGGCGGGGGTGGTGACGGTGCGCTCACGGACGATTCCGGAGGGGTAGAGCATCATGTGTCCGGTGAGGATCGCCAGCTCCAGGGCATTGGCCTTCAGTGTGGTCGTGACCTTGGTGAGCCTGGTGAACACCATCGGCGACCTCCACCCGTTCTACGGCTGGTGGGCCCCGGGGACGGGCCCGGGGAGGGTCCGGCGTGGGACGAACACACCCCACGTGTGATTTCCCCCTCGCTGTCCACCGCGAAACGGTCCCTTGCGGGATGCTGGCGATAACGTTCGTTCACCTCCCCGGCTGTCAGGCGCGGGGGTCGCATGTGGAGGCAGTGATGGGTGTGACCGGTCCGATCCGCGTGGTGGTGGCCAAGCCGGGCCTCGACGGCCACGATCGCGGGGCCAAGGTCATCGCGAGGGCGCTGCGGGACGCCGGTATGGAGGTCATCTACACCGGGCTGCACCAGACGCCCGAGCAGATCGTGGACACGGCGATCCAGGAGGACGCCGACGCCATCGGTCTGTCGATCCTCTCGGGCGCGCACAACACGCTCTTCGTGAAGGTCCTGGAGCTCCTGCGGGAGCGCGACGCGGAGGACATCAAGGTCTTCGGCGGCGGGATCATCCCCGAGGCGGACATCGCGCCGCTGAAGGAGAAGGGCGTCGCGGAGATCTTCACGCCGGGTGCGACGACCGCGTCCATCGTCACCTGGGTGAACGCGAACGTCCGCGTCGCCGCGTAACCGCGTCATCGCCGGCGCGGCGGAGAGCGCCGGAACGTCGGACGGCGGGAGGGCCGGAACGTCGGACAGCGGGAGTGCCGGAACGGTGGTGAGCAGGCGGTGCGCGCGAGCGGCGGCCGCCTCGCCGTCGACGGCCTGGTGCCAGGTGCCCGGGGCGGCGCTCGTCCGGGACCGCCGCCGGAGCGCCGGAGTGCCGACCGGGCGCGGCGTGCGGGCGAGCGCGAGGACGCTGACCGCGCGGCCGGGCGACGGGCCGCGCGCGGGAGGTTCCGCGGTCGGCTTCGTACGGCCTGGTGGCGCACCCGGTCGCCGTGCGCAGCGCCGGCGTGCGGGGTCTTTCGGTCCGCGCCAGAGCCACCGCCTACGGCTCCCTCGCCGTCTCAGTCTCCGTCTCCCTCTCCACCTCCAGTTCCGCGAGCATCTCGGCGCGCAGGCGCAGGGTCGACACCAGGCGCTGGAAGGCCTCGGACCAGTAGCCGCCCGCACCGGGCGAGGCGTCCTCCGCCTCGTTCGGGAGGGCGGTCAAGGAATCGAGCTGGGGTGCCGCGGCCGGTGAGAGGCAGCGCTCGGCCAGGCCCATCACTCCGCTGAAGCTCCACGGATAGCTGCCCGCCTCCCGGGCGATGTCCAGGGCGTCGACCACCGCTCCGCCCAGCGGCTCAGCCCAGGGCACCTCGCAGACGCCGAGGAGCTGGAAGGCCTCGGACAGGCCGTGGGCCGCGATGAAGGAGGCGACCCAGCGGGCCCGCTCCTCCTCCGGGAGGGTCGAGAGCAGCTGGGCGCGTTCGGCGAGGGACGAGGTGCCCGGACCCGTCGCGGGCGGGGCCGACGGAGGGCCGAGCAGGGCCCTCGACCAGGCCGCGTCCCGCTGTCGCACGGCGGCCCGGCACCACGCGGCGTGCAGCTCGTTCCGCCAGTCGTCGGTGACGGGCAGGGCGACGATCTCCTCGGGAAGGCGTCCGCCGAACCGGGCGGGCCAGCAGGCCAGGGGCGCCGCCTCCACCAGCTGGCCCAGCCACCAGGACCGCTCGCCCCGGCCCGTGGGCGGGGTGGGCGCCAGGCCGTCCCGCCGCATGCCGTCGTCGCACTCGTGCGGTGCCTCGACGACGATCGTCTCGGCCCCTTCCGTACGGTCCAGGCTGACGCAGGAGGCGGCGCGCCGAGCCATGCGGCCCGCGAGCGCCGATTCCGGGAGCGCCGAGAGGAGTTCGGCGGCGGTGGAGCGGACGTTGCGGCTGCGGTCGGACAGGGCGGCCTCCAAGAACTCCTCGTCGGCGCCCGACAGCCCGGCCCGGAGCGAGTCCAGGAACATCAGCCGGTCCTCGGCCCGTTCCGCCTGCCATGTGGAGGCCAGCAGGGAGAGGGCGGCGGCCGGGTTCTCGGCCCGGAGGGCTCCGAGCAGGGCGACACGCTCCGCGAACAGGCCCTCCGACCACAGCTTCGCCACCTCCCGCGGATTCCGGGCGCCGGGGAGCGCGGCGCTGCCGGAGGTGCCGCGCAGGGCGAACTTCCACTCCGGATTGAGCCGGGCGAGCCACAGCCCTCGCGGGCCGGCCAGCGCGAGCGCCTGAGGGCGCAGGTCGGTCCGGGCGCGGGCGGCGTCGAGAAGGGCGGGCAGCGAGGACGCGGGTGCCGCGAAACCGCGTTCGTTGGCGGCGGCGAGCCACTGGGGGAGCAGCTCGGCGAGGTCGGGCGCGGCCCCACGGCGTCCGCCGGACGGCGCGGGGGCCGCACGGTCCGCGAGCAGCCGGGCGAGACGATGGCGGGCCGCTTCGGGCAGCGGGCGACGGGGGTCTTCGGGCGCGGGCGCGGGAGCCGGTGCTGCGGGCCCGGGGCGCAGTCCGGCCCTGCGCCGCACCGTGTGCACGGCCGCGGCGTCGAGCAGGGCGACCGGAGCGTCGCCGTCCGCCGCCGCCGTCCTCCCCGTCCGCGCGGTGGCGGACGATGCGGGCGGCCGCCGGTCGGTGCCGAGCAGCGCCGAGGTGACGAGCTCTTCCCAGGCGTCCATCGGAGTCCTCCAGGCTGTCGTCGGAGTCGGAGTCGGAGTCGGAGCTAGGGGCTTTAGTCGGTGTCGGTGTCGGTGCGGGTGCGGGTGCGGGTGCGGGTGTCGGTTCGCGTCGTGCCAGGCCAGGCCGGGGCCGGGCGCCCGAGGCCGGCGGGTCCGCCGGGTGGGGGAGTGCGCGAGTCGGGCCGGACGCGTGAGCCGGGCGGGGTGCGTGGGCCGTCAGTGGAGCGGGACCGTCTCGCCGGGGGACTCCGCCGACCAGGCGGCGAGCGGGGTGAACCCCCGGTGCCCGCACTCGCCGAAGACACGCACCGGCCGACCGCCGGACAAGGCCGCGAGGCGCCAGAGCCCGGGGCGGGCGAGTGCGGCGGCGCTCACCGGCACCGCCTCCCCGGCGCCGCCGGCGCCGCCTCGGTCGGCAAGCTGCCAGCCGTACTCCGTGGGTATCGGCACGACGTCGGTCAGGGTCACCGGCCAGGAGTCGAGCCAGGGGTCCTCACGCAGGGCGAGGCCGTACGCCGTGAGGGCGTCGGCGACCGTGCCGCCCGGCGGCGGGGCGTCGAGCGGGGCGGGAGCGGCGAACTGCTCGACCCATTCGGCCCGCACGGCGCCCGCACCCTCGTGCGGCGCGAGGGCGGCGTCGAGGACGGAGCCCACGGGGAGGGAGAGCTGGGGTGCCCGTCCCGCCGCGCCGAAGGAGAGCAGGAGCGCCGTGTGCCCGCTCTGCCGGCCGTGGAGCCAGATCCGGCGAGTCGTCAGTTTGCCGTCGGAGGTGTCGCTCTGCGCGAGGACCAGCCAGTGATCACGCGTCGACGGGCCCCGTGGAGGTGTCGTGAGGCCGACCCGGGTGCGGACGGTCGCCGCGAGCGCACCGGGGAGCCGGTCCACGCCGAGCCAGGCCCTGTCGAGGAGATGGGTGAGCGCGCACTCCTCCAGGAGCCGCACCGGCCAGCCGGGCCCTGAGCCCGGTATGGCGCCCAACTCCCGCACACGGCCCGCGAGTCCCGGCGCCTGGGCGTCGATCATGCGCGCCGCCGTCTCCTCCCACAGGGCGTACCCGGACCGCTCCGCCGTCGCCAGGCCGCCGCGCAGCAGATCGGCCAGCCGCTGCTCCAACTCCTCGGCTCCGGCGGTGATCCGCGCCGCGCGCCGTTCGGCGCGGCGGCGCGCGGCCTCGGGGTCGGCGGGCGCGGCCGGGGCCGCCGCCCGGCCGGCCTCCTGGCGCTCGCGCCGGTTCCGGAGCCACGGGGCTGCCCAGTCGGGGGCTTCGGCGGCGTCGGCCGTGCCGTCCGAGGCCCAGAGCAGCAGCAGGCCCAGTGCGTGCTTGCAGGGGAACTTCCGGCTGGGGCAGGTGCAGGTGTACGCCGGCCCTCTCGTGTCGACCACCGTGCGGTACGGAGTGCTGCCGCTGCCCCGGCACAGCCCCCACACCGCGCCCTCGCCGCTGCCCGTGCCGGACCACGGACCCGCCGTGCCCAGCTTGTTCCCCGCTCTGCGCGAGGCGTCGTCAGGAGCCAGAGCCAGCACCTGATCCGCCGTCCAGCGCACCCCCTGTGTGTCCATGCCCCTGACGTTAGGGGCCGCCACTGACAATGGCCCCGGCCTGCGGTTTCGCCGCTCCGAGCCGACCGGGACGCCGCTTGACTTTGCCTTCTCTTTACGATTCCCTGCGGGGGAGGAGGCCGGAGAACCGGCCTCACCGCCCCGCGTCACCGCGGGAGTTCAGGGGGGACGCCGACATGAAGCGCACCATCCGTACCGCCGTCTCGGCGCTCGCCGTCACCGGCCTCGCCTTCGGCCTCGGCGCCTGCTCGGTGGCGGCCGACCAGGTCGACAAGGCCGTGAACGAGTCGTACGAAGTCACCTACGAGGTCACCGGCACGGGCATCGAGTCGATCGAGTACCACGCGGGCGGCGGCACGGCCATCGAGCCGACGATCGAGTCGGAGAAGAAGCCGGCCATGCCGTGGAAGAAGACGGTGACGCTGAAGGGCATCATGCCGCCCGCCGTGATGCCGGTCGCCCTCGATCCGGCCGATCTCACCTGCAAGGTCGTGCACGAGGGCAAGGTCATCAAGGAGGCCAAGGGCCAGGCGGCGCTGACCGGCGGCTGCATCGCGGTCTCCCCGGTCGCCGGCTGACTCCGCCCGGAATCACCGGACTTACCGCTCCGAGCTGCCGCGACGGCGGATTGTCAGTGGCATGGTGCACGGTGGATCCCACATCAGGTCGAACGATCTGGAGGGGGATCCATGACCGTGCCCGAAACCGTCACGAGCGCCGTGCCGGACTCCGGCGCCGAAGTCCTGCGGCCGCACGCCGAGCACGCCTTCGCCGACGAACTCAAGGCGCTCGCCGCCGCCGACGACCGTCCGAGGCCCGTCCGCTGGCGGCTCTCGCCCTGGGCCGTCGCCACCTATCTCCTCGGCGGCACGCTCCCCGACGGGACGGTGATCACGCCCAAGTACGTAGGGCCGCGCCGGATCGTCGAGGTCGCCGTCACCACACTCGCCACCGACCGCGCCCTGCTCCTGCTCGGCGTGCCGGGAACCGCCAAGACCTGGGTGTCCGAGCACCTCGCCGCCGCCGTCAGCGGGGACTCCACCCTCCTCGTCCAGGGCACGGCGGGCACGCCCGAGGAGGCGATCCGCTACGGCTGGAACTACGCCCGGCTGCTCGCCCACGGACCGAGCCGGGACGCGCTCGTGCCCAGCCCCGTCATGCGCGCGATGTCCGAAGGGCTGACCGCCCGCGTCGAGGAGCTCACCCGCATCCCCGCCGACGTGCAGGACACGCTCATCACGATCCTGTCCGAGAAGACCCTGCCCATCCCGGAGTTGGGGCAGGAGACACAGGCCGTCCGCGGCTTCAACCTGATCGCCACCGCCAACGACCGCGACCGGGGCGTCAACGACCTCTCCAGCGCGCTGCGCCGCCGCTTCAACACGGTCGTGCTGCCGCTGCCCGCCACCCCGGACGCCGAGGTCGACATCGTCTCGCGCCGCGTCGACCAGATCGGACGCTCCCTCGACCTGCCCGCCGTCCCCGAGGGCGTCGAGGAGATCCGCCGGGTCGTGACCGTCTTCCGCGAGCTGCGCGACGGAGTCACCACCGACGGCCGGACGAAGCTCAAGTCCCCCTCGGGGACCCTGTCGACGGCCGAGGCGATCTCCGTCGTCACCGGAGGTCTCGCCCTGGCCGCCCACTTCGGCGACGGAGTCCTGCGCCCCGGCGACATCGCCGCCGGCATCCTCGGCGCCGTCGTCCGCGACCCCGCGGCGGACCGCGTCATCTGGCAGGAGTACCTGGAGACGGTCGTGCGGGAGCGTGACGGCTGGAAGGACTTCTACCGCGCCTGCCGCGAGGTGAGCGCGTGACGGCCCCCGCGACGGCCCCGGCACGCGCCCGGCGGGGGACGGGGAGCGCGGGACGCCCGGAAGGCGCCGGAGGGCGGGGGCCGCTCGTTCTCGGGGTGCGGCATCACGGGCCCGGCTCCGCGCGGGCGGTGCGCGCCGTGCTCGACGCGGAGCGGCCCGCCGCCGTCCTGGTCGAGGGACCGCCCGAGGCGGACGCGCTGCTCGCGCTGGCCGCCGACGCGTCCATGCGCCCGCCCGTCGCCCTGCTCGCCCACGCCGTGGACGATCCCGGCCGCGCCGCGTTCTGGCCGCTGGCGGAGTTCTCGCCCGAGTGGGTGGCGATCCGCTGGGCGCTGTCCCACGGCGCGGCCGTCCGGTTCATCGACCTGCCCGCCGCCCACACCCTGGCCGCCGACCCCACCTGGGGCGACGGCGAGGGGGACGGCGACGAGGCCGACCAGCAGGTGCGGATCGACCCGATCGCCGAACTCGCCGAGGCCGCCGGATACGACGACCCCGAGCGCTGGTGGGAGGACGTGGTCGAACACCGCACCGCCGCCCCCGTCCACCCCGCCGCCCCCGTCCACCCCGCCGCTCTCGTCCGCCCTGCGGACCCCGCCGCTCTCGCCCGCCCCGCCGCCCCCGCCGACCGCGCTCCCGACGACCCGATGGCCCCGTTCGCCGCGCTCGCCGAGGCGATGGGGGCGCTGCGGGAGGCGTACGGACACGGAGGCCACCCCCGTGACCACGTGCGCGAGGCGTACATGCGGCTGCGGTTGCGGGACGCCCGCAAGGAGTACGGCGACGACGTCGCCGTCGTCTGCGGCGCCTGGCACGTCCCCGCGCTCACCCGGAAGACCACCGCCACCGCCGACCGCGCCCTGCTCAAGGGCCTGCCCAAGGTCAGGACCGAGACGACCTGGGTGCCCTGGACCCACCGCCGGCTCGCCCGCCGCTCCGGATACGGCGCGGGCATCGACTCGCCCGGCTGGTACGCCCACCTCTTCACGGCCCCCGACCGGCCGGTCGAGCGCTGGCTGACCAAGGTCGCGGGTCTGCTCAGGGACGAGGACCGGTTCGTCTCCTCCGCCCACGTCATCGAGGCCGTACGGCTCGCGCAGACCCTCGCGGCGATGCGCGGCCGGCCCCTTGCGGGGCTCGGCGAGACCACCGACGCCGTGCGGGCCGTGATGTGCGACGGCTCCGACGTCCCCCTCGACCTGATCCGCGACCGCCTCGTCGTCGGTGACGTCCTCGGCGAGGTCCCGGCCGACGCTCCCGCCGTACCGCTCCAGCGGGACCTCGCCCGGCTCCAGCGCGGCCTGCGGCTGAAACCCGAGGCGCTGGAGCGGGAGCTGGAGCTGGACCTGCGCAAGGAGAACGACGCCGCCCGCAGCCGGCTGCTGCACCGGCTCACGCTGCTCGGCGTCCGCTGGGGCGAACGGGTCGCCGGCCGCGGCAGCACCGGCACCTTCCGGGAGAGCTGGCGGTTGCGCTGGCAGCCCGAACTCCACGTCCAGGTCGCCGAGGCGGGCGTCTGGGGCACCACCGTCGCCGCCGCCGCCACGGCCAAGGCCGAGAGCCGCGCCCTGGAGGCCACCGCCCTCGCCGACGTCACCGCCCTCGCCGAGCGTTGCCTGCTGGCCGGCCTCGGCGAGGCCCTCCCCACGGTCATGGCGGCGCTCGCCGACCGGGCGGCCCTCGACACCGACGTCGGCCACCTCGCCCAGGCCCTGCCCGCCCTCGCCCGCTCGCTGAGATACGGAGACGTGCGCGCCACGGACACCGCCGCGCTCGGCGAGGTCGCGGCCGGGCTCGCCGAGCGGATCCGCGTCGGAATGCCCCCCGCCTGCACCGGCCTCGGCCCCGACGCCGCCGCCGAGATGCGCGGCCACCTCGACGCGGTCCACAGCGCCCTCCCCCTGCTCCCGGACCACGCCGAGCTGACCGACCGCTGGACCGGGATGCTGCGCGGACTCGCCGGCCGCGACACCGTGCCCGGCGCGATCCGCGGCAGAGCCGCCCGGCTGCTCCTCGACGAGGGCCGGCTCGACGACGACGAGGCCGCGCGGCTCATGGGCCTCGCCCTCTCGCCCGGCATCCCGCCCGCCGACGCGGCCGCCTGGATCGAGGGCTTCGTCGGCGGCGCCTCCGGCGGAGGCATGCTCCTCGTCCACGACCGGCGCCTCCTCGCCCTGGTCGACACCTGGCTCACCGGCGTCACGGCGGACGCCTTCACCGACGTCCTGCCCCTGCTGCGCCGCACCTTCTCCGCCTACGAACCGGGCGTGCGGCGCACGCTCGGCGAGCTGGTCGCACGCGGGCCGTCCACCGCCTCGAACCGCCAGGACACCGGCATCCCCGGCTTCGCCACCGGGCTCGACGAGGAGCGGGCCGACGGCGTGCTCCCCGTCCTGGGGCTGCTGCTCGGCGCGGAGGCCGGCCCGCCCCGATCCGAACCCGTCACGACCGCTGTGGAGGCGAGCCGATGAACGCGACCGGACACGACGAGCGGCTGCGCCGCTGGCGCATGGTCCTGGGCGGCGGCGAGGCCGACGGCACCGGCCACGCCCCGGCCGGCACGGACGCGGCGATGGACGGTGCCCTGACAGCGCTCTACGGCCAGGGCCCGCGCCCCTCCGGCGGACGGGACCGCAGCGCCGGTCTCGGCGGTTCCGCCCCCTCCGTGGCCCGCTGGCTCGGCGACATCCGTACGTACTTCCCCAGCTCCGTCGTGCAGGTCATGCAGCGCGACGCCATCGACCGCCTCGGCCTGGCCACCCTCCTCATGGAGCCCGAGATGCTGGAGGCCGTCGAGGCCGACGTCCATCTCGTCGGCACCCTGCTCTCCCTCCACAAGGCCATGCCCGAGACCACCAAGGAGACCGCGCGAGCGGTCGTCCGCAAGGTCGTCGAGGACGTGGAGAAGCGCCTCGCCACCCGCACCCGCGCCACCCTCACCGGCGCCCTCGACCGTTCGGCCCGCATCAGCAGGCCCCGGCACCGGGACATCGACTGGGACCGCACCATCCGCGCCAACCTCAAGAACTACCTGCCGGAGCACCGCACGGTCGTCCCCGAGCGGCTCATCGGCTACGGCCGGGCCGCGCGGACGGTGAAGAAGGACGTCGTGCTCTGCATCGACCAGTCGGGCTCGATGGCGGCGTCCGTCGTGTACGCGTCGGTGTTCGGCGCCGTCCTCGCGTCGATGCGGTCCCTGGCGACCCGGCTCGTCGTCTTCGACACGGCGGTGGTCGACCTGACCGACCGGCTCGACGACCCGGTGGACGTCCTGTTCGGCACCCAGCTCGGCGGCGGCACCGACATCAACCGGGCCCTGGCCTACTGCCAGTCGCGGATCACCCGGCCCGCCGACACCGTCGTCGTCCTCATCAGCGATCTGTACGAAGGGGGCATCCGCGACGAGATGCTCAAGCGGGTCGCGGCGATGAAGGCCGCAGGGGTCCAGTTCGTCGCCCTGCTCGCGCTCTCCGACGAGGGGGCCCCGGCCTATGACCGTGAGCACGCGGCCGCCCTCGCGGCCCTCGGGGCCCCCGCCTTCGCCTGCACCCCGGACCTCTTCCCCGAGGTGATGGCGGCGGCGATCGAGAAGCGCCCCCTGCCCCGACCGGACACGGCGGCCCCGCTGTAGCCCGCTCCGGGGTTCCTCGCCGTGCCCGGTCGGGGCGGCCGAAGCGGCACCCGTCGCCCCGCAGGGCCTCCGCCCGTGCGGATTCCGTCGCCGTACCGAGGGCCCGAGCATGCGGAATCCGTCGCCGCGCCGCCGTTCGGCCGCCCGCCGCGCGCCGCACTGAGGCCCATATCACACCGCTTTCCGCAGGGCCCTCACCCCTCGGGCGGGCGCGCCGTGAGGCGGGGCAAGCCCGGGCCCTGCCTGCCACTTGGGGTCCCTCGGTCTCCGCCCGTACCCCTACGGACCGCCCCGCACCCCCTACGTTCTGTGACCCGTATCACCGCTCCGGTGTGATCTGCGATTTAGGGACCCACGTCCCTCGGGGATAACCTGCGAGACGGACATGCCGCGTCCACGGACACCGTGTACGCCTCCCTTGTGACAGCGCAGTCACGTTGCCCTTCGCGGCACGCCCACGCAGACAACGAACCGCGATCATCAGAAAAGGGACGGACGCGCGTGGACCTGTTCGAGTACCAGGCGAGGGACCTCTTCGCCAAGCACGGTGTACCGGTGCTGGCCGGTGAAGTCATCGACACGCCTGAGGCGGCGCGCGAGGCCACCGAGCGTCTTGGCGGCAAGTCGGTCGTCAAGGCGCAGGTGAAGGTCGGCGGCCGCGGCAAGGCCGGCGGCGTGAAGCTGGCCGCCACCCCGGACGAGGCCGTCGCCCGCGCGACGGACATCCTCGGGATGGACATCAAGGGCCACACGGTCCACAAGGTGATGATCGCGGAGACCGCTCCGGAGATCCTCGAGGAGTACTACGTCTCGTACCTCCTCGACCGCACCAACCGCACCTTCCTGGCCATGGCCTCGGTGCAGGGCGGCATGGACATCGAGGAGGTCGCGGAGAAGACCCCCGAGGCCCTCGCGAAGGTCCCGGTCGACTCCAACACCGGTGTCACCATCGAGAAGGCCCGCGAGATCGTGGCCCTGGCGAAGTTCCCGGCCGAGGTGGCCGAGAAGGTCGCCGAGGTCCTCGTGACCCTGTGGGAGACCTTCGTCGCCGAGGACGCGCTCCTCGTCGAGGTCAACCCGCTGGCCAAGGTCGCCTCCGGCGACATCCTGGCTCTGGACGGCAAGGTGTCTCTCGACGAGAACGCCGACTTCCGTCAGCCCGGGCACGAGGCGCTCGAGGACAAGGCCGCAGCCAACCCGCTCGAGGCTGCCGCCAAGGCCAAGAACCTCAACTACGTCAAGCTCGACGGCGAGGTCGGCATCATCGGCAACGGCGCCGGCCTGGTCATGTCGACCCTGGACGTCGTCGCGTACGCCGGTGAGAACCACGGCGGCGTGAAGCCGGCCAACTTCCTCGACATCGGCGGCGGCGCCTCCGCCGAGGTCATGGCGAACGGCCTGGAGATCATCCTGGGCGACCCGGACGTCAAGTCCGTGTTCGTCAACGTCTTCGGTGGCATCACCGCCTGCGACGAGGTCGCCAACGGCATCGTCCAGGCCCTGGAGCTCCTGAAGAGCAAGGGCGAAGAGGTCACCAAGCCGCTGGTCGTGCGCCTCGACGGCAACAACGCGGAGCTGGGTCGCAAGATCCTGTCGGACGCGAACCACCCGCTCGTGCAGCGCGTGGACACCATGGACGGCGCGGCCGACAAGGCCGCCGAGCTCGCGGCTGCGAAGTAAGGGACGAGGTCAAGCACACCATGGCTATCTTCCTCACCAAGGACAGCAAGGTCATCGTCCAGGGCATGACCGGTGCCACGGGCATGAAGCACACCAAGCTCATGCTGGGTGACGGCACCAACATCGTCGGTGGCGTCAACCCGCGCAAGGCCGGCACGACCGTCGACTTCGACGGCACCGAGGTCCCGGTCTTCGGCTCCGTCGCCGAGGCGATGAAGGAGACCGGCGCCAACGTCTCGGTCCTCTTCGTCCCGCCGGCCTTCGCCAAGGCCGCCGTGGTCGAGGCGATCGACGCCGAGATCCCGCTGGCCGTCGTCATCACCGAGGGCATCGCCGTCCACGACTCCGCCGCCTTCTGGGCGTACGCGCAGTCGAAGGGCAACAAGACCCGGATCATCGGCCCGAACTGCCCGGGGCTCATCACCCCCGGCCAGTCCAACGCCGGCATCATCCCGGGCGACATCACCAAGCCGGGCCGCATCGGCCTGGTCTCGAAGTCCGGCACGCTGACGTACCAGATGATGTACGAGCTGCGTGACATCGGCTTCTCGTCCGCCGTCGGCATCGGTGGCGACCCGGTCATCGGCACGACGCACATCGACGCCCTCGCGGCGTTCGAGGCGGACCCCGACACCGACCTGATCGTCATGATCGGCGAGATCGGCGGCGACGCCGAGGAGCGGGCGGCCGACTTCATCGCCAAGAACGTCACCAAGCCGGTCGTCGGCTACGTCGCGGGCTTCACCGCGCCCGAGGGCAAGACCATGGGCCACGCCGGCGCCATCGTCTCCGGCTCCTCCGGCACGGCCCAGGCGAAGAAGGAGGCCCTCGAGGCCGCCGGCGTCAAGGTCGGCAAGACGCCGACCGAGACCGCCAAGCTGGCGCGCGCCATCCTCGCGGGCTGAACCGTCGCCTGACGCGTTCGCACAGGAGTGGGCCCCGCCCCCTCCCGGGAAACCGGGCGGAGGCGGGGCCCACTCGCGTGCGGGAGCCCGTTCCCGCGGTCGGTCAGTGCGTGTCCGGGATCAGCCGCTCCGGGCCGGAGTGGGGCCGCTCGCGCAGTATCTCCCTCAGCTGCCGGTCCCGGGGGGTGAGTCGCGGCGAGCCGCCGCTGACCGGGACACCGTCGACCCGCTCGCCGGGGGCGTGCGTCGGCATGTAGTGGGTCGGCGCGGTGGCGGCCGTGAACGCCGTCGCCCCGACCAGCACCGTCGTCACGCTCAACGCCGTCCGGGTCCACAGCCGTACGCGCCACTCGCTCCTGCTCCGCACGGTCTTCGCCGACGGAAGCGTCGCCGTCGGCGCCTCCGCGACGAGCGCGCTCAGCCGGCGGTGCAGGGCGTCGGGGTCGGCGAGTTCGGGGATCCGTTGCCCGATGGCCGTACGGGCGTGCAGCAGCCGGTTGGCGGCCGCGGGGGTGCTCGCCTCCGTCTCGGCGGCCGTGTCGGGCAGGTCGAGCCCGAGCCCGTCGTAGAGCAGGACGGTACGGCGGTACGACGGCGGCAGGTCGAGCAGCACCGTGAGCAGCGCCCGCCGTCCCGCCTCCGTGGGCGGGCTGTCGGGGTGCCGGTGCCTGCGGCGCAGCCGGTGCCAGGGAGAGAGGGCGTACTCGTAGGCGACCACCCGCACCCATCCCACCGGGTCGCGGTCGACGGCGACCTCGGGCCAGTGCTGCCAGGCGTGGTGGAAGGCGCGCTCGACCGACTCCCGGGAGAGTCGGCGCCGTCCGGTCAGCAGGTAGGTCTGGTGGGCGAGGCCGGGGGCGGCGTAGGCGTACAGCGCGTCGAAGGCCTCCTCCGGCGTGAGGGAGGAGCGGGGGGCCGCGGACTCCGTCTCGGAGTGTGTGTCCGTCTCGGTGGCGGTGCCGGTGTCGGCGCCGTACGCGGGGACGGACGCGGGAGGGGGAGCCCCGGGGGAGGACGGGGCCTCGCCCGCCGGTTCGGGTCCGGCGGCCGCCGCCGGGGCGTGGCCGGTCACCACCGGTCCGGAAGCCGCCGCCCCCGGTTCGGCGCCGGCGGCCACGGGTGCGACCTGGGCCGCCGGTTCGGGATCGGCCGTCGGTTCGGGATCGGCCACGGGTGCGACGTGGGCCGCCCTCGGCTCGGGATCGGCCGCCGCTTCGGGATCGGCCACGGGTGCGACGTGGGCCGCCCTCGGCTCGGGATCGGCCGGCGCCGGCTTCGGCTCGGACCGCTCAGGCCGTGCCTCGTGCTCAGCGGTCGCCGGGGAGAGGGGCCCGGCGGTCTTCGGAGGCTTGCCCGCGCGCCGCGCCGCCGCCTGGGGCCGGGCGGGCGGGGCGCTCTTCCCACGCGCCTCCGGCTCCGGCGCGGACCCCGCCCGGGAGGGCTCGGGCTCTTCCTCGTACGCGCCGAGGAGCTTCATGTACGCCTCCCGCTTCCGACCCCGGGGCTCGGTCCGTCCCGTCTCCCAGGACCGCACGGTGGCCCGCGTGACGCCCATGGCCTCCGCGAGCTGGTCCTCGCTCAGCGCCAGGGCCTCGCGAAGTCTGCGCCGCTCCTTGGGGGGCGGCAGCGCGAGGGGCGAGGAATCGGCGGTCCCCCGACTCGTCGGACTCATCGGTGTCGACCTCCCGCAGAGCTTCTGTGGGCGGAAAAGTACATAAACGTATATTGAGCGACACAACGGCTGTTTGCCTGTTACGTCGTAAAAGCGCGTGTCGTTGGCAGCATGGGCTCGTGACCCACGTGACCGAGCACCCTCCCGCGCCGCCGACCGAGCCGCTGCTCCTTCAGCGGGGCCGTTCCACCGTGCTGGCCGCCGCCTTCGTACGGGGCGGTACGGCCGCGGTGCTCGGACTCGGCGGCCTGGCGGTCCTGGTCACGGCGGCCTGGATCGGCTCGCCGTACCCGGACAGCGGTCCGGGCGGAGCGCTGCACACGGCCGCGGGTCTCTGGCTGCTGGCGCACGGCGCCGACCTGGTGCGCACCGAGACGCTCTCGGGGGTGCCGGCGCCCCTGGGCCTCTCGCCCCTGCTGCTCATGATCCTCCCGGGATGGCTGGCGCATCGCGCGGCCCGGGACACGCTGGAGCCGGACGAAGGCCGTCCGAAACCGTCCACCGGCGGGGCGGTGACCGCTGTCTGCTCGGGATACCTCCTGGTCGCGGCGTGTGTCGCGGCCTACGCGGCGAGCGGCCCGCTGCCGGCCGACCCGGTCGCGACCGCGCTGTGGCTGCCCGCCGTGGTGGCCTCGGCGGCCGGCCTCGGGGTCTGGACGGCGATCGGGCGGCCTCTGCCCCGGGGGGAGCAGGCGGCCGTCGCCCTGCGGTCGGCCGGGCTCGCGGCGGTGACCCTGCTCGGGGGCGGCGCGGTGCTGGCCGGTGTCGCGCTGGGCCGGCACGGCGCCGAGGCGCAGGCGTCCTTCGCGGGGCTGGCGGGGGAGTGGTCGGGCCGGTCAGGTCTCCTGCTCCTCACCGTCGCGCTGGCCCCGAACGCCGCCGTCTGGGCCGCCGCCTACGCTCTGGGGCCCGGATTCGCGCTCGGTACGGGCGCCGTGGCGACCCCGCTCGGGTTCACCGGGGACGCGGCCGTGCCGGCCTTTCCCCTGCTCGCCGCACTGCCCGCCGAGGGTCCCGGTGGCTGGCAGCACCGCGCCGTGGCGGCCGTCCCCCTGGTGGCGGCGCTCGCGCTGGGGTGGTGCGCGGGGCGGTCCGCGCGGCTGTGGACGGTCCGGGAGACGGTGCTGACGGCGCTGGCCGCCGCCGGGGCGTGCGGGGTGGCGATGGCGCTGCTCGCGGCGGCCGCCGGCGGCCCGCTGGGGTCCGGCCGGCTGTCGGCGTTCGGTCCGGTGTGGTGGCAGACGGGGGCCGCGGCGGTGCTGTGGAGCGCGGCGCCGGGCCTGCCGACGGCGTTGGCGGTACGGGCCTGGGCGCGGCGCGGCCTGAAGCCGACGCCCGTCCCCGTGCCCCTGCCCGTCGCGGCGCCGGTGCCCGGCCCGTCCGCGACCGGCGCGGTACCGGGCGTCCTGGACGCCGACGCGCTCGGCGACCCGCTCGCCGGGCCGGCGGAGAGCGAGGACGACTGCGGCCTCGACGCGTACGACTTCCTCACGGCGGCCTGGGAACCGGCCCCGGCCCTGCCGCCGACAGCGCCCCTGCCGCAGCCCGTGCCCCCGCTGCCGCCCTTCCCGCCACCGGCGCCTCCCGTGCCACCGGCCTCGCGGCCGGCGCCCGCCGAGCCGTTCGGCCCTGCCGCACCCGCCGTGCCCCCGCCGCCCGCCCCACCCCGCCCCGCCGAGCACACGGAGCCGTGACGCACCCGCCGCCCGCCCCGCCCCGCCGAGCACACGGAGCCGTGACGCACCCGCCCCGCCCCGACGGGCCGTCAGCACCCGGCTGTCGTGCCCCGCCTCGCCGGCCGAGTACGCGGGGCCGTGACACCTCCCGCCGCGCCCGCCGTCCCCACGGAGCCGTGACGCACCCCGCCCCGCCCCGACGAGCCGTCAGCACCGGCCGTCCTGCCCCGCCCCGCCCGGCCGACACGCACCGAGCCTCTCCCCGACGGGTGGTCGGGGAGAGGCTCGGTGTCGCGGTACGGAAGTCCCGCGAGGGCTACTCGCGCACGCCGAAGACGTCGCGCAGCGGTTCCGGCAGCAGGTCGTTGCAGGCCAGCTGGCCCGACTTGGTCAGGGCGTCGTCGGCGCAGGTGTAGAAGTCGCGGTAGACGAGCTGGAGGGTGAAGCCGCCCGCGACGATCAGCAGGGACAGCACCCCCGCGACCAG
>NZ_JBFASK010000022.1:0-97650 GCF_040677675.1 Streptomyces sp. NPDC053755
AGCCCCGCACCTTATGGTGCGGGGCTTTTCTGCGTTCAGGGGCGGGTGCGGTGCGAGGGCTTGGTGCTGCTGGTGCTGCCCTCGAATTCCGTTGTCAGGGCGGGCGGGGGCGGTGATGATCGCCGTATGAACTATGTGATCCGAGCCATCCGCGCCGACGAGTGGGAGAAGAGCCGCGAGATCCGGTTGGCCGCCCTGAGGGACCCGGTCGCGCGCATCGCCTTCCTGGACACCTACGAGGCCGCCGTCGGGCGGCCCGAGTCGTTCTGGCGGGACCGTGCGGAGGGGGCGGCCGAAGGCAGCGCGCATGCCCGGCAGTTCGTCGCGGAGGCTCCGGACGGGAGCTGGGCGGGCACGATCACGGTGCTGGTGGAGCGCCCCACGGACGACCCTCGCTTCGGTACGGCGGCGAAGGCCGACCAGACGCACATCGTGGGCGTGTACGTCCGCCCCGAGGCGCGGGGTACGGGGCTGGTCGAGCGGCTGTTCCGCGAGGGCGTGGAGTGGTCCTGGGCTCTGGCCGAGCCGTCGGTGCGGCGGGTGCGGCTGTACGTCCACGAAGAGAACGCGCGGGCGGCCGCGTTCTACCGGCGCTTCGGGTTCACGGCGAGCGGGGAGCGGGTGCCGATGCCGGGGAACGAGTCGACGTTCGAGGCGGAGTACGAGATCCGGCGGCCGGCGGGCCGCTGAGGGCCGGCCCGCGGAGGGGTGGGACGCCCGACGCCCCTCCCTGTGCGGGGTGCTCGGCTCTGGTCTGCTCTGCTCGGATCCGGCGTCTCGGTTCCGGCCTGCTCAGCTCTGGGGGAGCGGCTGCTGCCAGCGGGCCCTGGCCTGTTCGCGCGAGCGGAGGAGGACCGTGGTGGGGAGGCCCTTGTCCTGGCCGTGCGCCAGCAGGTCGGGGAGGCGGGGGATCGGGGCCACGGCGGCCACGTCGTCGAGAACGAGCGTGAGTGGTGGGTCGAGCCGACCGTCGGATGACCGTGCGGCCATGCGGCGGCCGTGCCCGACCACGCTCGCGGTGAGGGCGGTCAGCAGAGGCATCGCACCGGGACGGGTGCGGGGGTCCTCGACCGGTTCACCCACCACGTAAAGGGTGCCCCCTTCCGCGATGAATGATTCCAGCGTCAACGAATCCGTTCGATTCGGCGTGCACGCCTCGCGGATGTGGACCGAGGAGAGCGACGACAGCGCACGCGCCGTCAGCTCCTGTGCCATCTGGCGCCGTTCCGGATACGCGGTCAGCGCCGACTCCAGAAGACCGGCGTGGCCGCCGGCCGCCTTGGGGTGGGTGCGGAGGATGCGTACGGGCTCGTGCGCGCCCGTGCCCTGCGCCCAGCGGTGGATCTGCTTGAACGGGCGGTCGCCCACCGCGGCGGCGTGCAGCCAGCAGCGCAGGAGCGTTTCGGCGGTCTCGGCGACGGCGGCGTCCAGCCGGGACGGCGGGCGTACGGGGGCGAGCAGCGCGATCGAGCGTTCCTGGGCCGTGGCCGGGTCCTCGCACCGGTCGGCCGGGGACCAGTGGAGCCGGGCAGGCGTGTCGCAGAGGTGACCGGGGTCGTAGACGAGGACCGGGCCGAGCTTGCCGCGGGCGTCCTTGGTCTCGGCCCAGACGCTGGGGTCGGAGGTCACGACGAGCGCGGGGCCCTCCGCGTCCTGGACGGCCTGGAGGGCCGAGGGCCGGCGGGCTGCGGGGGAGCCGTAGACGAGGCGGGGAGCGCGGGGGGAGGGGAGGACCGGGTCGATGAGGAAGGGGCCGGTGGGGGCGGCTTGGGCGAGCGCGATCGCGGCAGAGGCAGGCTCGGGCTCGGTGGTTTCGGTGGCCTCGGTCGCTTCGGCGCGGAGGGGCTTCGCCGGGGGGACGGGCTCGACGATGACGGGCTCGACGATGACGGGCTCGACGACGACGGCCTTGTGGGCGACGGGCTCGGCGGGGGCGGTGGATTCGGCGGTGTTGTTGGCTTCGTTGGCTTCGGTATGGAGGGGCTCGCTGACGACGGGCTCCGTGGTGGCGGGCGAGGCTTGGGACGGGTGGCGCCGGTGCTCCTCCCGCGCCTCGACCGCCGCGCCTCCGGCGCGGGCGCGTCGGGCCGCCCGTACCCCTCGCCACCGCGCCAGCGTTCCCACCGCGAACACCAGGAGAACCGCCAGCACCATCAGCTCGCCGATGAACAGGCCCCAGAACAGCCCGTACCCCGACAGCTCGCCGGCCGGGGTGTCCGGCCACGCGCCCGCCAGGTCCTGTGGGCTGCCGATCAGGGCCCGGAGGGCGAACGGAGTCCTGGTGAAGGTGACCCCGGTCGGCCACGCGCCCTTCGCGAGCAGACCGGCCAGGCCGGTCGCCGTCCATGCCAGCACGCTCAGGCCGAACAGGAACCCCAGGAGCCCCACGAGCAGCCCGTCGGAGACCCCGCCTGTCCGCTGGTCCTGCGCCATGTCATGCCACCGTTGACTCGGAGGGGTCGTTCACCTGCTGCTCGATGAGGGCGGCCCGTTGCTCGGCTTCCCACTCCGCGGCGCGCAGGTCCTCGGGAAGGTCTTCCGGCCGGGAGGACTCGGTCATGGCGCGGTCGGTGTAGACGAGTGGGCGTTCCTTCTCGGTGATGAGGTGTTTGACCACCTGGACGTTGCCGTTGACGTCCCACACCGCGATGCCGGGTGTGAGGGTCGGGATGATCTCGACGGCCCAGCGGGGCAGGCCGAGGACCTTGCCGGTGGCCCGGGCCTCGTCGGCCTTCTGGGCGTAGATGGTGCGGGTCGAGGCCATCTTGAGGATGGCCGCGGCCTCCCGGGCCGCCGCTCCGTCGACCACGTCGGAGAGGTGGTGCACGACCGCCACGAAGGACAGGCCGAGCCGTCGCCCGAACTTCAGCAGCCGCTGGAAGAGCTGCGCGACGAAGGGGCTGTTGATGATGTGCCAGGCCTCCTCGACCAGGAAGATGCGCTTCTTCCGGTCGGGGCGGATCCAGGTGTGCTCCAGCCAGACGCCGACGATCGCCATGAGGATCGGCATGGCGATGGAGTTGCGGTCGATGTGGGAGAGGTCGAAGACGATCAGCGGGGCGTCGAGGTCGATGCCGACGGTCGTCGGACCGTCGAACATGCCGCGCAGGTCGCCGTCGACCAGCCGGTCCAGGACGAGCGCCACGTCCAGGCCCCAGGCCCGCACATCGTCTATGTCGACGTTCATCGCCTCGGCCGACTCCGCCTTCGGGTGGCGCAGCTGCTCGACGATGTCGGTGAGGATCGGCTGGCGGTCGGTGATGTGGTCGGTGACGTAGGCGTGGGCGACCTTGAGGGCGAAGCCGGACCGCTCGTCCAGGCCGTGGCCCATGGCGACCTCGATGATCGTACGGAGCAGGGCGAGCTGCCCGGTCGTGGTGATCGACGGGTCGAGCGGGTTGAGACGGATGCCGGAGTCGACGGCGACCATGGGGTCCAGGCGGATGGGGGTTATTCCCAGCTCCTGCGCGATGAGGTTCCATTCGCCGACGCCGTCCTCGCCCTGGGCGTCGAGGACGACGACCTGCCGGTCGCGGAAGCGGAGCTGGCGCAGGACGTACGTCTTCTCCAGGGCGGACTTGCCGTTCCCGGACTCCCCGAGGACGAGCCAGTGGGGGGCCGGGAGCTGCTGTCCGTACAGCTGGAACGGGTCGTAGATGTATCCCTTGCCGCTGTACACCTCGCGGCCGATGATGACGCCCGAGTCGCCGAGACCGGGGGCGGCCGTGGGCAGGTAGACGGCCTGGGCCTGTCCGGTCGAGGTGCGTACGGGCAGCCGTGTCGTCTCGACCTTCCCGAAGAGGAAGGAGGTGAACGCCTCGGTGAGGGCGGAGAGCGGATCTCGCATGGCACGGGCCCCTTAGCGGCTAGCGGCGGATGCCGGTCGCGAACGGCAAGGTGTTCACAAAGGCCCGGTGGTGCTCGCGGTCGCACCACTCCAGCTTCAGGTACGACTTGCCGGCGGAGGCCCTGATCGTGCGCTTGTCCCTGGCCAGGGCCTCGGGCGAACGCGACGACACAGTGATGTACCCGACGAGGTTGACGCCCGCCGCGCCGCTCGCGAGATCTTCACCCCGCTGGTCGAGCCGGCCGTGTGCGGCGATGTCGCGGGGGTCGACGGTGCGGTTCATCTTGGCCTGGCGGGAGGCCTCGGCCTCGTCGTTGGTCTTCTCGGTGAGCATGCGCTCGATGGCGACCTCGGTGGGTTCGAGGTCCATGGTGACGGCGACGGTGCGGATGACGTCCGGGGTGTGGACGAGGAGCGGGGCGAGGAAGTTGACGCCGACGGGGGTCATCGGCCACTCCTTCACCCAGGCCGTGGCGTGGCACCAGGGCGCGCGGGTGGAGGACTCGCGGGTCTTCGCCTGGAGGTACGTCGGCTCCATGGCGTCCAGCTCGGCGGGCCAGGCGTTCCGCTTCGTCATGGCCTGGATGTGGTCGATGGGGTGGTCCGGGTCGTACATGGAGTGCACGAGGGAGGAGAGCCGGGACTGTCCGAGGGGCTGGCGGACCCGGATGTCGGCCTCGGCGAGGCGGGCGCAGATGTCGGTGAGCTCGCGGGCCATGACGACGGCGAGTCCGGCGTCGCGGTCGAGCTTGCGGGCGCCGGAGGCGTGGCGGGCGGCGCGGGCCATGGCGTTCGCCTCGGCGGCGAGCTCGCGGGTGTAGTGCATGCAGGCGACGAGGTAGGCGCGGTGCTGCTCGCTGGAGGTGGAGACCATCGACTGGAGCTGCTCGTACGACTCCTGGAGCCAGCCGGGGGCGTTCGGGTCGCCGCGCTGGCCGACGTCCTTGGCGTGGGCGTCGGGGTCCGCGGGGAGGGTGCGGGCGAGCATCTGGAGGCGGGTGACGAAGCCGTCCCCGTTGGCGACGTGCTTGAGGAGCGTGCCGAAGCGGTCGACCAGTGCCTCCTGGTCCTCGCTGTCGCGCAGGCCGACGCCGGGGCCCTCGATCTCGATGGCCGCGGTGACCGTCCGCCGGTCGGCGTGGAGGAGGACGGCGATCTCGTCCGGGCCGAAGGGCGCGGACATCCAGTTGATCCTGCCGATGCCGGGGGGCGGGCCGACCTCGACCTCGCGGCCGTCGAGGCGGGTGCCGGCCTCGGCGGTGGCCGAGCGGTAGGCCGTGCCGCGCTTGAGGGAGCGCTTGTAACTGCGGTTGATCTCGAACCATTTGTAGAACGTGCGGTGCTTGTACGGGACGTAGACCGCGGCGAGCGCGAGCATGGGGAAGCCCATGAGCAGCACGATGCGCAGGGACAGGACGGGGACGATCAGACCGCTCATCATGCCGAGGAACGCGCCGGCGATGATCAGCGCGATCTCGCCCGTCTCGCGGTTCTTGCCGACGATCGCGTTCGGCCGGGCCCGGCCGATGAGATACGTGCGGCGGGGCGTGACCGGATGGGACTGGGTCGTCAACGCCCTCCACCTCCAGAGTTCTTTCGGTTGCTGTGCGGTGTGCCTGACGTGGGGCTGCTGCTACGCGGCGGGGGTGCGGCGGAGGGGACAGTTCCGCCGCCGCCCCCGCCCGAGCCCCCGCGGCTGCTGTGGGCCGCGACGCCACCGGCGAGGGGGTTGGCGGGGCGGGCGCCGCCGCTGTTGCCGCCGGACTGACCGCCTCCGCCGTCGCCGCGGGTGCTGTGGGTCTTGATGCCCTGCGAGACGAGGGAGGCGGGGGAGGAGATGACGGCGGCGGCCGCGTTCTCGCCCGAGCGGTGGAGCCGGTTGTTGCGGGAGGCGACGATCTCGTCGCCGAAGCCGGGTACGAAGCGGTAGATCATGCCGGACGCGAAGATGGCCAGCAGGATGATCGCGAGCCCGGACACGACGGCGGAGAACGAGTCGGGGCCGGTACCGGAGGAGAGCGCGCCGGCGAGCCCGAGGACGATGACGATGACGGGCTTGACGAGGATGACCGCGATCATGATCCCGGCCCAGCGGCGGACGTGGCCCCACATGTTCTTGTCCACGAGACCGGAGTAGACGACGACGCCGAGGAGGGCGCCGACGTAGAGCAGCACGGCGCGGAGGAACAGCTCCAGGTAGAGCACGCCGGCGGCGAGCACGGTCACGAGCGAGACGATGATCAGCATGATGGGCCCGCCGCCGATGTCGTCGCCCTTCTGGAGCGCTTCCTTGAAGCTCCCGAAGAAGACGTCGGTCTGCTGCCCGGTCCCGGAGGCGATGACCTCGGTGACGGCGTCGGTCGCGGAGACGACGGTGTAGAGGATCAGCGGCGTGAAGGCGGACGCGAGGACGGTCAGCCAGAGGAAGCCGATGGCCTCGGAGATGGCGGTGGTGAGGGGGACGCCGCGCATGGCCCGCTTGGCGACGGCGAGGAGCCAGAGGAGGAGGGTGAGGACGGTGGCCGCGGCGAAGACGACGGCGTAGCGGGCGAGGAAGGCGGAGTTGGTGAAGTCGACCTCGGCGGTCTCCTTCACGGCCTTGGAGAGGGCGTCGACGATGGAGACGGCGGCGTCGGCGCAGCCGCGGGCGAGGGAGGAGAGGGGGTCGAGGGCGGAGGTGGGGTCCTCGACGCGGGGGGAGCGGGCGGCGCCGTCGCCGTCCTCGCAGTAGTCCCTGGCCTGGCCGACGATGAGGTCGCACGGGTTGTCGCCCGTGCTGGGCGAGGGGGTGGGGGTCGGAGTGGGTGCCGCGTAGGCCCGCGCCGACAGCAGGACGACCGCGGTGGGCAGTGCGGCGGCCAGCGTGCCGAGCGCACGGATACGGGAACGCCGGTCAGCGGGCATAGGTGAACCCTCCGTAACCTTCGACGGCCTCGGCGATCTCGTCCGCCAGCGAGGCGCGGTTGTCGCCGTTGACCGGCGTCGGGCCCTCTGTCTGCTCCGACGAGACGATCTTCCAGTCGTTCTCCACCCACCTGAGCTTCTGGGTGATGGTGAACCAGTTGGAGGTGACCGGCTTGGTGGAGCCTTCGCCCGCCAGGCCGACGAGGCCGGTGCACCAGACGTCGACGGTGGCGGAGTCGTTCGTGAAGTCCCGCACCTTGGCGCCGACGGGGATCGTGCGCGACACGAAGGCCAGACCGACCGGGGCGGTGCCGTCCGCCTCGAGGCCGACGGCCGCCATGAAGCCGGGGGAGTAGGACGTGTCCAGCCTCGCGAGCAGACCGGTGACCACGGCGGGGTCGTGGACGGTCTCCACGATGACCCGCCGGGGTCCGGCCCGGAACATGTCGGCGGAACCGAGGGCCACGGCGTAGTTCGACGCCGCGCTCTGCGCTCCCTGTTCGTCGTGGGCGAAGCCCGTGGGGATCTGGCCCGTCCTGCCCGTCACCGGGCGGACTCCCGTCGCCGCCGTCGGTGCTCCCGCGCCCGCCGGGGCCTTGTCCGTCGAGGTGGACGAGCCGGCCGTGGGGTCGCCGTCGCCGCGGTTGGCGAAGGCGATCGCGGCGATCAGCAGGACCACCACGCCCACGACCGTGATCAGCGAGCGGGAGCTGCGCACCGGGGGGCGACGGGTGCCGCCGCCGTAGAGGTCGCCGCTGCCGCCCTCGGGGAGACGGGTACGGGTCTGGCCCGAGCCGCCGACACCGCCGCCGAAGCCGTCGTTCTCGTCGCCGAGACTCATGACGGGTACGCCCCCTCAACCGTTCGCGGGTACGACAGAAGCCGTGCTGTTCGCCGCGCGGGCGCGGTGTGGTGACTGGACATCAGGGATCGTGACCTTCGGTGGGTTAGACGGCCATCCCGTACACGATGGTGAAGAGCGTCCCCAGCGATCCGATGATGAAGACGCCGGTGAGGCCGGCCACGATCAGGCCCTTGCCCTGCTCGGCGCTGAACGTGTCCCGGAGGGCGGTCGCGCCGATGCGCTGCTTGGCCGCGCCCCAGATGGCGATGCCGAGGCAGAGCAGGATGGCCACGGCCATCACGACCTCGATCATCACCTTGGCCTCGTTGCCCAGGCTTCCGAAAGGCCCCCAGTTCGGGGCGATTCCACCGATGATGGTGGTGATGTCGCCCTTTGGCGCCGCCAGGTACATGTAACTCACCGCCCCTGTTGGGTAGTTCGTCGCCCCTGCCGGATGGCATGGGTCATCGTCCTATCTTCGCTGATGAAACCGCTCGCGTGTGACGGCTTGGCGGCTCTCTTTACCCGATCCCCGCACACTTGACCGATCTGGCCGCCTTGACCTGCGGCGGTGTGGCCGGTTTCTCTACGAAGAAGCGTATGGTCACTCTGTGTATCACGGGGTGTGACTCCGGGCAATGATTGTCGTTGTTGCACTCTTGGGGGTGTGGCGACCACGGGAAGGGGCGGCACGGTCGCGGAAAGGGGCGGGACAGCCGCGCCGCGCGTGGCCGGAGGGTTTCTGACACATCCGGTCCGTCCTTTTCGTCCACGCCCCGGGCGGCCCCCCGCCGCCTAGACTCGACGCGTGGCGGACTGCCGGGACCTCGGGGGTGTTTGACGGTGCGTAAGGCGTGGCTCGTGGGTGGCGGGGCCGTCGGGGTGTGCCTCGGCTTCGTCGCGCTGCTCGTCGTCGGTACCTACTCCGCCGCCGCCGGTCTCTTCGGGGGCGCGGGGGACGCCAAGAACGGCACCGTGGGCCTGGCCAGGGGCGCCGTGCCGGCCGCTTACCAGGGGCTGGTGCAGAAGTGGGGGAACCTCTGCCCCGCCATCAATCCGGCGCTGCTCGCGGCGCAGTTGTACCAGGAGAGCGGCTGGAACCCGAAGGTCGTGTCCCCCGCCAACGCCATGGGCATCGCGCAGTTCATCCCCGGTACCTGGGCCGGGCACGGTATCGACGGGGACAACGACGGGGACCGGGACGTCTGGGACCCGAACGACGCGATCCCGTCCGCGGCCTCGTACGACTGCGAACTCGCCGGCTATGTGAAGGACGTGCCGGGCGACCCGACGAACAACATGCTCGCCGCGTACAACGCGGGGGCGTACCGCGTCATCAAGTCCGGCGGGGTGCCCCGGATCAGCGAGACCCAGAACTACGTACGGATCATCCGCTCGCTGGAGAAGAGCTTCGCCCGGCCCGTGGGCCGGGTCGAGCCGTCCCGCCAGGCGGCCGGGGCGATCTACTACGCCCAGCAGAAACTCGGCACGCCCTACCTCTGGGGCGGTACGGGAACGGCCGCGCAGAATGGCCGATTCGATTGCTCCGGTCTCACCCAGGCCGCGTACGACAGCGTCGGGATCCGGCTGCCGCGCGTGGCCAACGACCAGTACAACGCGGGGCCCCATCCGTCGCGTGACGAACTGCTCCCCGGCGACCTCGTCTTCTTCTCGGACGACCTCACCAACTCCCGTGCCATCAGGCACGTCGGCATCTACGTCGGCGGCGGCTATATGATCGACGCGCCTCGAACGGGGGCGGTGATCCGGTTCGACAAGATCGACACGCCGGACTACTTCGGTGCCACCCGGGTCACCGCGGACGGTGCGGCGGCGCTGCCGACCAGGCCGCCGCAAGCCTGACGTGGTGTCCGGTCGAACCGGCCGAGTGGCCGGAACTCTCCGTTAAACAATGGCCCTGAGCTGCGACGACGTGTCACTCTTCGGTAACGTCGTGCTGATTCTCGGGGAAGAGCGGAACGCTCGCCTCAGGCGGTTCGTTCCCTGATCCGACCGCCCACGGTCGACTCACAGGACAAGGCAAGGGGCCGCGGCAGATGGCTGGACTCGCATCGGACGGCTCGAACCCCGATGTCGGCCTGCTTTACGACATCAACGGACTGGCCAAGGACGCGCCGCCGTGGTTCGACCGCGTCATGGAGTTCGTCGGCGAGTACGGCATCATGCTCGGCCTCGTCCTCGTCGCGCTCTGGTGCTGGGTGAGCGTCCGCCGGCGCGGCACCCTCGCCGAGTCCGTCGCCGGTGTCGTGGGCCTCGTCTGGGCCCCGCTCGCGGCCGGAGTCGCGCTCCTCGTCAACATCCCCATCCGGGGCTTCGTCGAGCGGCCGCGGCCCTTCAACGACCACCAGGGGCTCGAGGTCCTCATCGGCGGCAAGACCGACTACTCCTTCGTCAGCGACCACGCCACCATGGCGATGGCCATCGGCGTCGGACTCTTCGTCGCCCACCGCGGATTCGGCCTCGCCGCCATCGCGCTCGCCTTCGCCGAGGGCTTCTGCCGCGTCTACATGGGCGTGCACTACCCCACCGACGTCATCGGCGGCTTCGCGCTCGGCACGGCGGTGGCCCTGCTCCTCGCGCCGCTCGCCCACGCCCTGCTGACCCCGGTCGTCTCCGCCGTCGCCCGCTCGTCCTACGGCGCCCGGCTCGTCCGGTCCCGGCGCGCCGCCGAGCGCTGCCCGGTCCCCGAGACGCTCGGCATCACCGACCCCCGGATCGGCTCCGGCTCCGGCGAGAGCGACCTCGCGGCGTAGCGGGGCGAGCCGGCCGCACGGCCTACAGCTCCTCCTCCGGTGGCGCCGCCGTGTGCGCCTCGGCGTCCGTACGGGCCCGCTCGCGAGAGCGCCGGGCAGGGCCCGACCAACCGCAGCTGCACCTGGCCATCGCGAAGGAGCCGCGTTCCGTCGTGGTCGTGTGATGCGGGGCCTGCTCGTGCACACCACCACCGTACTGCGCGTGACGGGGCGCCGGGACCGTCGTTATCCGGTCGGGCGGTCCCGGCAAGCAGCGGCTCGGCGTTGGGGGTTGGCAGGCGATGGTGGTGCGGAGGTACGGACGCGGGACCGGGGCGATCGCCGTCGCCGCCGCTCTGGTCGGAGGGGCGGCCGCCGGCGGGTGCTCCGGCCCCGCCGACGCCAAGCCCGGCGGTGATCCGACGGCGGCCGTGCGGAAGGCGGCCGACGTGCTGGCCCGGGCCGGGACGTCCAAGGCGACCACCTCCATGGAGATGGCGGCGGGCGGAACCCGCGTCACCATCCGCGGCGAGGGCGGCTACGACTTCCGCAGGCGCACCGGCCGGCTGGAGGTCGTGCTGCCCAAGGACGCCGCCGGGGCCGACGAGCACCGGCCCATCACCGAACTCCTCAGCCCCGGTGCCCTGTACATGAAGAACCGCGGGGCCGGAGTGCCCGCCGACAAGTGGGTCCGCGTCGACACCACCACCCTCGACGACGGCAACCTCGTCACGGGCGGGGCCACCGACCCGGCGGCCGCCGCCGAACTCCTGCGCGGCGCGCGCGGCGTCGACTACGTCGGCGAGGTCGACCTGGCAGGGGTGAAGGTCAGCCACTACCGCGGCACCGCCGACATCGCGGCGGCCGCCCGGGCGGCCTCCCCTCAGGTGCGCGGGGCGCTCGCCGCGGCGGCGAAAGGGTTCGCCAAGGACACCGTGCCCTTCGACGCGTACCTGGACGGCGACGGGCGGCTGCGCAAGGTCCGGCACCAGTTCAGCTTCACCAACCAGGGGCGTACGGTCGCGGTCGCCTCGACCACCCTGCTGTACGCCTTCGGCACCCCCGTCGACGTACGCCTGCCGGCCCGGAAGGACATCTACGCCGGGAAGATCAAGGCGTGACGGGACGGTCGTAGGCCGCCAGGCCACCCTCAAATGGTCCGGACGTGTCATGCGCGGTGCGTGGCGCGCTCCCTACGCTGGGAGACCGACGCCGGCAGGAAGAGGTGAAAGCGCGTGGCTCCGTCCCGTACCGCGACATTGCCCACCGAGCAGGAACGCGTCGCTCTCGCCGAGATCGAGCTGTGCGGTGAGCTGATCATCGCGGCCTCGGCCGCCGACGGGGAGCGCCTCAGCGCCGACCGGATCGACGAGGTGCTGCGGGTGGCGGGCGAGCGGGCCGAGGGGCCCGGGCCCGTCGGGCGGGCGGGCACCCGGGCCGGGCGGCCCGACGAAGCCCGGCGGCCCGCCGGCCTCGGCGAGCGGGACCGCTGACCGGCCGGGGCGCGGCTCCGGCGACAGGTGCGGTCCCCGAGTGCGGCGCGGGCCGCGGCTGTCCGGGGCGCGGCTCACGCCTCAGCGTCTCCCGCTGTGCGGTGCGCGGCTCCGGCCACGGGTCAGGTTCCGGCCACGACCGCCCGGACCCGGCCCCGGTGCGCGGCGCCGGCCCCCGCCGCCCGGGTCCCCGCCCCGCATCCGTCAGGTGCGCATCATCCGGGCGATGGCCTTCGTGGCCTCCTCGACCTTCGCCTCGATCTCGTCGCCGCCCTTCAGGGCCGCGTCGGCGACGCAGTGGCGCAGGTGCTCCTCGAGCAGCTGGAGCGCGAAGGACTGCAGGGCCTTCGTGGAGGCCGAGACCTGGGTGAGTATGTCGATGCAGTAGACGTCCTCGTCGACCATCCGTTGCAGACCACGGATCTGCCCCTCGATCCGGCGGAGGCGCTTGAGGTGCTCGTCCTTCTGCTTGTGGTAGCCGTGCACGTCGTGGTCGTGGTCGGCCGGCGCGACGGTCGGCTCGACGGCCTCGGGGGTGACCTGGTCCGCCTCGGTGGTCGTCATCGCGTCCTCCCGTTGTCCAAAAGGGTGTGGATACCCCTCGTGGGTATATGGTACCGAGCCCCGCCGATCCCGGCGGGGGCCCGTGCAGATCACTGTGCCTGATGGGCGACACTGAAGGGACGCCGGTTAGCCGTGGCCGGATGATGCGCCTAGCATCAGCCTGACCGAAACCCAGCACCCCGAGGACCCCACGTGCGATTTCGTCTGACCCCCAGGGAGACGAGCTTCTACGACATGTTCGCCGCGTCCGCGGACAACATCGTCACGGGCTCGAAGCTCCTGATGGAACTGCTCGGAGCGGACTCCTCCGCCCGGGCCGAGATCGCGGAGCGGATGCGGGCAGCGGAACACGCCGGTGACGACGCCACGCACGCGATCTTCCACCAGCTGAACTCCTCTTTCATCACGCCCTTCGACCGCGAGGACATCTACAACCTCGCGTCCTCCCTCGACGACATCATGGACTTCATGGAGGAGGCCGTCGACCTGGTCGTCCTCTACAACGTCGAGGAGCTGCCCAAGGGCGTCGAGCAGCAGATCGAGGTCCTGTCGCGGGCGGCCGAGCTGACCGCCGAGGCCATGCCGCACCTGCGGACCATGGACAACCTCACCGAGTACTGGATCGAGATCAACCGGCTCGAGAACCAGGCCGACCAGATCCACCGCAAGCTGCTCGCCCACCTCTTCAACGGCAAGTACGACGCCATCGAGGTCCTCAAGCTCAAGCAGATCGTGGATGTGCTGGAAGAGGCGGCCGACGCCTTCGAGCACGTGGCGAACACGGTGGAGACCATCGCGGTCAAGGAGTCCTGAGGCTTCGTGGACACCTTCGCTCTGATCGTGACCATCGGTGTCGCGCTCGGCTTCACGTATACGAACGGCTTCCACGACTCCGCCAACGCCATCGCCACCTCCGTCTCGACCCGGGCGCTGACCCCGCGGGCGGCGCTGGCGATGGCGGCGGTGATGAACCTCGCCGGTGCGTTCCTCGGCAGCGGGGTCGCCAAGACCGTCAGTGAGGGCCTGATCGAGACGCCGCACGGCGACAAGGGGATGGGCATCCTCTTCGCCGCGCTCGTCGGCGCGATCATCTGGAACCTGGTCACCTGGTACTTCGGCCTGCCGTCGTCCTCCTCGCACGCGCTGTTCGGCGGCATGGTGGGCGCGGCGCTCGCGGGTGGCACGGAGGTCATCTGGGGCGGCGTCCTCGACAAGGTCGTCATCCCGATGTTCATCTCGCCGGTCGTCGGCCTGGTCGCCGGTTACCTGGTCATGTGCCTGATCATGTGGATCTTCCGCAAGGCCAACCCGCACAAGGCCAAGCGTGGCTTCCGTATCGCCCAGACGGTGTCGGCGGCCGGCATGGCGCTCGGTCACGGTCTGCAGGACGCCCAGAAGACGATGGGCATCGTGGTGATGGCGCTGGTCATCGCCGATGTGCAGCAGTCCGGCGACGACATCCCGGTGTGGGTGAAGATCGCCTGCGCCGTGATGCTCTCGCTCGGTACGTACGCGGGCGGCTGGCGGATCATGCGCACGCTGGGTCGCAAGATCATCGAGCTCGACCCTCCGCAGGGCTTCGCGGCGGAGACGACGGGCGCGTCCATCATGTTCGGCTCGGCGTTCCTCTTCCACGCGCCGATCTCGACGACGCACGTGATCACCTCGGCGATCATGGGCGTGGGTGCGACGAAGCGCGTGAACGCCGTGCGGTGGGGTGTCGCGAAGAACATCATCCTCGGCTGGTTCATCACGATGCCGGCCGCCGCGCTGGTGGCCGCGGTCAGCTTCTACGTCGTCCAGCTGTTCTTCGGCTGACGGCCGGCACCGAGCCGGCGAAGCCTCGCGGCGGGGCCGGCGGGCGCACACCGAACCCGGCCGGTGCGCACCGAGCGCGGCCGGTGCGGGTGGGCGCAAAGATGTGGGCCCGGCTCCCCTGTGGGGGAGCCGGGCCCTTCGCCTTGCGGTGGCACCGCCATGCAGCACCGCAGGACGCCGAGCGGCGAAGCCGCCGGTCTGCCGGCTATCCGAAGCGGCCCGAGATGTAGTCCTCGGTCGCCTGGACGCTGGGGTTGGAGAAGATGCGCTCGGTGTCGTCCAGCTCGATCAGCTTGCCGGGCTGGCCGACCGCCGCCAGGTTGAAGAAGGCCGTACGGTCGGAGACGCGCGCCGCCTGCTGCATGTTGTGCGTCACGATGACGATCGTGAAGCGCTCCTTCAGCTCGCCGATCAGGTCCTCGATCGCGAGGGTGGAGATCGGGTCGAGGGCCGAGCAGGGCTCGTCCATCAGCAGGACCTCCGGCTCGACCGCGATGGCGCGGGCGATGCACAGACGCTGCTGCTGACCGCCGGAGAGGCCGGAGCCCGGCTTGTTCAGGCGGTCCTTGACCTCGTTCCAGAGGTTCGCGCCCTTGAGGGAGCGCTCGACGATCTCGTTGAGCTGGGACTTCTTGTACGAGCCGTTGAGGCGCAGGCCCGCCGCCACGTTGTCGAAGATCGACATGGTGGGGAAGGGGTTCGGGCGCTGGAAGACCATGCCGACCGTACGGCGCACGGCGACCGGGTCGACGTGGGAGCCGTACAGGTTCTCGTCGTCCAGCATCACCTTGCCGTCGACGCGGCCACCGGGGGTGACCTCGTGCATGCGGTTCAGGGTCCGCAGGAACGTGGACTTGCCGCAGCCGGAGGGGCCGATGAAGGCCGTCACCGAGCGGGGTTCCACGGTCATGGAGATGTCGTCGATCGCCTTGTGGGCGCCGTAGTAGGCGGAGAGGCCGCTGACGTCGATTCGCTTGGCCATATCAGTTCACATCCAAGGTGGCCGCGGTCAGCGGCCGGTCTTCGGGGCCTTCCAGCGGGCGATGCCGCGGGCCACCAGGTTGAGGATCATGACGAAGGCGATCAGGACGAGCGCGGCGGCCCAGGCGCGGGCCACGGCGGCGTCGGTGCCGACCGCGTACTGCTCGTACACGTAGAGCGGCAGCGAGGACTGGGCGCCTTCGAAGGGGTTCGGGTTGATCAGCTTCGTACCGAACACGAGGAGCAGAACCGGGGCCGTCTCGCCGGTGATGCGGGCGACCGCGAGCATGACGCCGGTCGTGATGCCGCCGATCGCGGTGGGCAGGACCACCTTCAGGATCGTGCGCCACTTGGGGATGCCGAGGGCGAGGGAGGCCTCGCGCAGCTCGTTGGGGACGAGCTTGAGCATCTCCTCGGTGGAGCGGACCACGACCGGCATCATCAGGATGGCGAGCGCCATCGCGCCGGCGAAGCCGGAGGGGCCGAAGCCCAGCATCAGGTTCCAGGTGGCGAGGATGAAGAGGCCCGCGACGATCGACGGGATGCCCGTCATGACGTCGACGAAGAAGGTGACGGCCTGGGCCAGCCTCCCGCCGCCGTACTCGACGAGGTAGACGGCGGTCAGCAGGCCGATCGGCGCGGCGATCAGGGTGGCGATGCCGACCTGCTCGATGGTGCCGACCAGTGCGTGGTAGACACCGCCGCCGGCCTCGGCGTCGAGGACGCCGTTCATCGAGTGGCCGAGGAAGTACGGGTCGAGGACCGCCAGGCCCTTGCTGATCGTGACCCAGGCGAGGGAGAGCAGCGGGATCACGGCGAGGACGAAGCAGACCCAGACGAGGCTGGTCGCGACGCGGTCCTTGGCCTGACGGCTGCCCTCCACCTTGGAGGTGATCGCGTAGGTGGCGAGGACGAAGAAGAGCGCGGCGATCAGGCCCCACTGGATCCGGCTGTGCCAGCCGGCGGCGAGTCCGAGGCCGACGGCGGCGGCGATGGAACCGACGGCGATGGCGGCCGGGGTCCAGCGCGGGAGGCGGGCGTGGCGCAGCGGGTCGTGCCGCACGGGGGTGGTCGTCACCGGCGGCCGGTCCTGTATGGCGTTGCTCATGCTGTGCCCCCTACCGTGGCTTCTCCGCCGGCGCGGCGCGCAGGTGCGGTCCTCGCTGTCGTCTGCGGCCCGGAGGCCGCGAGTGCGTCGCTCACGCGGCGGCCCCCGAGTACTCCTTGCGGCGGCCGATGATCCACCGGGCCGCGCCGTTGACCAGCAGGGTGATGGCGAAGAGGACGAGGCCGGAGGCGATGAGCGCGTCACGGCCGAACTCGTTGGCCTCGTTGAACTTCGCCGCGATGTTCTGCGCGAAGGTGCCGCCACCGGGGTCGAGGAGGTGCCCCGAGATGACGAAGCTGGGAGACAGGACGACTGCTACCGCCATGGTCTCACCGAGTGCCCGGCCGAGGCCCAGCATGGAGGCGGAGATGATGCCGGAGCGGCCGAAGGGGAGGACCGACATGCGGATGACCTCCCAGCGTGTGGCGCCGAGGGCGAGCGCGGCCTCCTCGTGCATCTTCGGGACCTGGAGGAAGACCTCGCGGGTGACGTTGGTGATGATCGGCAGGATCATGATCGCGAGCAGGATGCCGACGGTGAACAGCGAGCGGGCGACGCCGTCGCTGGACTTGTCGAAGATGTACGTCCAGCCCATGTAGCGGTCGAGCCACTCGTTCAGTCCGGCCAGGTAGGGGACCAGGAAGATCGCGCCCCACAGGCCGTAGATGATGCTGGGGACGGCGGCGAGCAGGTCGACGACGTACGCGAGCGGCTTGGCGAGCCTGCGCGGCGCGTAGTGCGAGATGAACAGCGCGATGCCGATGGCGACGGGCACGGCGATGACCATCGCGATGACCGACGAGACGACCGTGCCGAAGGCCAGGACGGCGATGCCGAAGACCGGCGGCTGGCCGGCCGGGTTCCACTCGGAGGTGGTGAGGAAGTTCGTGGAGTCCTGCGAGATGGCGAGGACGGCGCGGTAGCCGAGGAAGACCGCGATCGCGGCCATGATCACCAGCAGGGTGATGCCGGAGCCCCGGGACAGGCCGAGGAAGATCTTGTCTCCGGGGCGGGTCGCGCCCTTGGGGCGATCGCTTTCGCGTATGGGTGGTGGGGTTGTCGTAACCATCGTGTCTCTCCGGTCTGCGGAGCCGGTACGGGTGTACGGGTTCCTGGCGGCGGTGCACCGGATGCCGGGTCCGGCCCGTCGGGTGTGGCCGACGGGCCGGACCCGGCCGGGATCAGGACAGGGTGGGGACGATCTCGCGGACCTTGGTCGCGATCTCGGCGGGGAGCGGGGCGTAGCCGGCGTCGGTGAGGACCTTCTGGCCCTCCTCGCTGACGGTGTAGTTCAGGAACGCCTTCAGGGTCGGCAGGGTCTCCGCCTTGTTGCCCTTGTCGCAGGCGATCTCGTAGGTGACGAGGATGAGCGGGTAGGCGCCCTCGGCCTTGGTGGCGTAGTCGAGGGAGAGGGCCATGTCGCTGCCGGTGCCCTTGACCTTGGCGGCGGCGATGGCCTTGGAGGCGTTGGCGGAGGTGGCCTCGACCGGGGCGGAGGCACCGGTGTTCAGGTCGACCGTGGAGATCTTGTTGGCGGTGGCGTAGGAGAGCTCGAAGTAGCCGATGGAGCCCTCGGCGTCCTTGACGGCGGTGGCGACACCGGAGGAGCCGTTGGCGGCCTGGCCGCCGGGGGCGGGCCACGACTTCGACTTCGGGTCGTGCTTCCAGTCGGCGGGGGCGGCCTGCGAGAGGTACTTGCCGAGGTTCTGGGTGGTGCCCGACTCGTCGGAGCGGTGGAAGGCCTGGATGGAGGAGTCCGGCAGCTTGGCGCCCGGGTTGAGCTTGGCGATCGCCGGGTCGTTCCACTTCTTGATCTTCGTGTCGAAGATCTTGGCGATGGTGGGGGCGTCCAGGACCAGGTTGTCCACGCCGTCCAGCTTGTAGCCGATGGCGATGGGGCCGCCGACCATCGGGAGGTTCACGCCCTTGCCGCCCTTGCAGATCTTCTGCGACTCGGTGACCTCCTCCTCCTTGAGCGCGGAGTCGGAGCCGGCGAAGGCGACCTGGCCCTGGTTGAACTTGGTGATGCCGCCGCCGGAGCCGATGGCCTGGTAGTTGACCTCGACGCCGGAACAGGCGGCCTGGAAGTTCTTGACCCACAGGTCCATGGCGTTCTTCTGCGCGCTGGACCCGGCGGCCAGGAGCTGGCCCTTGGCACCGTCGCACTTGATGTTCGACGCCGCGGCGGACGTCTTGTCGCCGTTCGGGGTCGCGCCGGTGTTGTCGTCCGAACCACACGCCGAGAGGACAAGGGCGCCGGAGACGACGAGGGCACCGATCGCGGAGGCGCGAAGCCCGTTCTTGCGCGAAAGCTTCACTTTCGGGTGTTCCTTCCAGAAGCCGCCTACGGGGACCGGGTGTCCTGAACGTTGTACGGCGGCGTGTGTCGGGGTCGTGGGATGCGGCGCTGAGGCCGTGCACCTTGTACGGCCGAAATTAGGCAGAACAGGTGAATCGGCCGACCGAGGAGAGTGAACGGGAAGTGAACCGTGCCGTAAGCCCGGGTGCGGGGCGGCGCGCCGGGGGTGCGGGGCGGCGGGGAGGGGGCGGCCGGCCGGCCGGGGCGCCGTGTGCACCGGGCCGACGCGCCTGGGGCGTGGGGGGAATGCGGCGCCGTCCGCCCGAAGGGCGGGGCCGGCGGGCCATTCGCGACACGCCCTATCGGGCCGTCGTGGCCAGGAGGGCGTCGAGGAGTTCGCGGTCCCTCGGCTGGGTGAGGCGGGGCCGGGCCGACGGCGGGGCGAGCCAGAGGAGCCGGTCGACCTCCCGGCTGGGCGTGAACGTGCCGCCGAGGGCGCGCGCGGACCAGTACGTGACCTCCTTCGGGCGTCCGTTGGCCAGATAGCGGGCCGTGGGAAGCCGACGGCCCAGCTCGCAGGTCTGGCCGGTCTCCTCCAGGATCTCGCGGACCGCGCACTCCAGGGCCGTCTCGCCCGGCTTCAGCTTGCCCTTCGGGTGCGACCAGTCGTCGTATTTCGGCCGGTGGACCAGGGCGATCTCGACGCCCCGGCCCGACGGATCCGGGCGCCAGAGGACCCCTCCCGCCGCCCTGATCACGACACCGCCGCCGTCGCTCTCCGCCAGGTCCGCTGGAAGGCGAACCGGGCCGCCTCGACCTCGTGGCGCTGATCCGCGTGCAGCACGCCGAGGGCGTACGCCGTGGCCGGGGCGATGCGGGGGGTGCGGGCCGCCGTTGCCGCGGCCGTGGCCGCCTCGGAGGCGTCGCGGTGGCGGTCCAGGGCGCGGCCGGCCTCGTAGAGGACCGGATCCGGGTCCGTGCCGGCGTGCAGCACCTCGCAGGCGTACCGGTGCAGGCGCAGCAGGAGCCGGGTCTGGTGCCAGGGCGCGTCCTGCGACTCGCCCGCGGCCAGGGCGAGCGCGTCGGCGTTGTACGGGTGGGCCGCGCGGGTCAGCGGGAGCCCGGCGACGGCGTCCAGGAGGCGTCGTTCGACGTCCTCGGCCTGCGGGTCGAGGACGTCGAACGCCGCTGCGGCCGCGGCGGGCCCCAGGGGCACCTCGGACGCCAGGAGGGCGACCGCGTCCGCGACCGCGTGGAAGCGGGAGGAGCCGAGCGCCTGGAGGGCGGCCGAGTGGGCTCGCGTACGGGCGAGGGTGAGCTGGCGTTCGAGCAGGGCTCCCGCGCGGGCGGCGCCCACGGTGAGGCCCGCCGCCTCCGCGCCCCGGGCGGCCGGGACGGGGCCGCTTCCGTTCGACAGGCGGGACAGCGCGTCCACCAGCCGGACGAGGCGCGAGGTGCAGGCGTGCTCCAGGGCCAGCGTGCCGGAGAGCCAGGCCAGCTCGGTCCGGAGCTGGTCGGCCCACACGGGGTCGAGGAGCGGCCGGAAGGTGTGCAGGGTTCCGCCGATTCTGCGGGCGGCGGCCCGCAGGGACCAGGCCGCCTCCTCCGCGTCCGCCGTGCCCGCTCCCCGCTCGGCGTGCAGCCGCAGGGCGCGCAGGAAGTCACCGGCCCGGGCGTGGAGGTAGGGGGAGAGGACCTCACCGGCGGTGATCCCCGTGCCGGGCGCCGGACGGCGGGCCGCCAGGGCCCCGGCACCCTGGGTGGCCCCGGCGCCCGGCGTGGCGCGGACGTCGGGCGTGGCGCGGACGTCCGTCGGGGCTCCCGCCGGGCCTTCCGTGGTGACGTCGTGGTCAGGTTTGTGCACGCCGGCGCCTCCGCGCGTCGATGAGCATCTCCTGGACGTGCCGCAGCGGCTGGCCGTCGGGGTCGGTCGCGTGCCGCGTCCAGTTCCCGTCCGGACCGAGGTGCCAGGAGGAGGTCGTGTCGGACATCCCGGTCTCCAGGAGCCGGGTGAGGGCGGCCCGGTGCGCCGGGTCGGCGACCCGCACCAGGGCCTCTATGCGCCGGTCGAGGTTCCGGTGCATCATGTCGGCGCTGCCGAACCAGACCTCGGGGTCTCCGCCGTTGCCGAAGGCGAAGATCCGGGAGTGCTCCAGGAAGCGGCCGAGGATCGAGCGGACCCGGATGTTCTCGGACAGGCCGGCGACCCCGGGCCGCACCGCGCAGATGCCCCGGACCCAGATGTCGACCGGTACGCCCGCCTGCGCCGCCCGGTAGCAGGCGTCGATGACGGCCTCGTCGACCAGGGAGTTGACCTTGATCCGGACGTAGGCGGGCCGCCCGGCCCGGTGGTGGACGATCTCCTTGTGGATCCGGGAGACCAGCCCGTCCCGCAGGGACTTGGGGGCGGTGAGCAGCCGGCGGTAGGTCTCGCGGCGGGAGTAGCCGGAGAGCCGGTTGAAGAGGTCCGAGAGGTCGGCGCCGACCTGCGGGTCGGCGGTCAGCAGCCCGAGGTCCTCGTAGAGCCGGGCCGTCTTGGGGTGGTAGTTGCCGGTGCCGACGTGGGAGTAGCGGCGCAGCAGCTCGCCCTCCTGCCGGACGACGAGGGAGAGCTTGCAGTGCGTCTTGAGGCCGACGAGGCCGTAGACGACGTGGCAGCCCGATTCCTCCAGCTTGCGCGCCCACTTGATGTTGGCCTGCTCGTCGAAGCGGGCCTTGATCTCGACGAGGACGAGGACCTGCTTGCCGGACTCGGCGGCGTCGATCAGGGCGTCGACTATCGGCGAGTCGCCGGAGGTCCGGTACAGCGTCTGCTTGATGGCCAGCACGTCCGGGTCGCCGGCCGCCTGCTCCAGGAACGCCTGGACGGAGGTCGAGAACGAGTCGTACGGGTGGTGCAGCAGGACGTCCCGCTCGCGCAGCGCGGCGAAGATGTCGGGCGCGGAGGCCGACTCGACCTCGGAGAGGTCCCGGTGGGTGCCGGCGACGAACTTCGGGAACTTCAGCTCGGACCGGTCCAGGGAGGCGATCCCGAAGAGACCGGTGAGGTCGAGCGGTCCGGGCAGCGGATAGACCTCGGCGTCGGAGACCTTCAGCTCGCGCACGAGCAGGTCGAGGACGTACGGGTCGATGGACTCCTCGACCTCCAGACGGACCGGGGGCCCGAACCGGCGGCGCATGAGCTCCTTCTCCAGCGCCTGGAGGAGGTTCTCGGTGTCGTCCTCCTCGACCTCCAGGTCCTCGTTCCGGGTCACCCGGAACATGTGGTGCGCCAGCACCTCCATGCCGGGGAAGAGTTCCTCCAGGTGGGCCGCGATGACGTCCTCGAGGGGGACGTAGCGCTGCGGGGACGCCTCCAGGAAGCGGGAGAGCAGCGGCGGCACCTTGACGCGCGCGAAGTGGCGGTGGCCGCTGACCGGGTTGCGCACGACCACGGCCAGGTTCAGGGAGAGGCCGGAGATGTACGGGAAGGGGTGCGCGGGGTCGACGGCCAACGGCGTGAGGACCGGGAAGATCTGCTGCCGGAACAGGGTGAAGAGGCGGGCCTGCTCCTTCTCGGTCAGTTCGGGCCAGCGGATGAGGTGGATGCCCTCGTCGGCCAGGGCCGGGGCCACGTCCTGCTGGAAGCAGGCGGCGTGCCGGGCCATGAGCTCGCGGGACCGGTTCCAGATGAGTTCGAGGACCTCGCGCGGCTGGAGTCCGGAGGCGGAGCGGGTGGCGACCCCGGTGGCGATGCGGCGCTTGAGGCCGGCGACGCGGACCATGAAGAACTCGTCGAGGTTCGAAGCGAAGATGGCGAGGAAGTTAGCCCGTTCGAGGAGCGGTGTGGCGGGATCCTCGGCCAGCTCGAGCACCCGCTCGTTGAACGCGAGCCAGCTGCGCTCACGGTCGAGGAAGCGGCCCTGGGGCAGCTCCCCGGCGGCGCCGTCGTCCTCGTAGGCGTCCGGATCGGCGTCCAGGTCGGGCGCGAGATCCGAAACCGGGCCCGCGTGGACGGCGTGGGGGCGGTGCGCGGCTATGGAACCGACGGTCGGCTGGCCGTGCCGGCCGCTCTGACCGTTCTGGCCGTGCGGTGTCGGCGTCGCGGACGGTTGTGCGGAGGGCTGGACCGGGACCTCGGCGGGCTGCTGGCTCATGGCCCCATTCTTCCGCGCGAAGGGGTGGTCAAGCGCGTCGGAGCGGGCCGTGGTGGAGGGAAGTCTCCCTTTCGGGAGCGCCTGGCGGGGCGCGGGCACGGCGGGCTTCATTGCGCGAGCCTCGCAAGCGCGTCTGAATAGCCGGTAACGGCGACGTGTCGTACGGGGATCGCTGGCGGGGTCGGTGAGGGGCTTCGGCCGGGCAGGTGCCGGGCGGCGCGCGGACGCCGGCCACGGGGGCGGGGTCTCGCCGCGCCCCGGCGCCCCGGGTGCCGGGCCGGGGGCGCCGGACGTCCGGAGGCGGGGGGCGGCGGCCTCCGCGTGTCGACCGCGGTGGCCGGCCGCCCCCGTTTTCCGTCCCTCGCGCGGGTCAGGACTCCGTGCGGTACATCAGGTCCACCTCGTGGGTGACGAAGCCGAGCCGCTCGTACACCGTCACCGCCGCCGTGTTGTCGGCGTCCACGTACAGCATCGCCGTCGGCAGCGTCTGCGCCGCGAGGTGCCGCAGGCCGATCGCCGTGAGGGCCTTGCCGAGCCCGCCGCCCTGGGCGTCCGGCAGGATGCCGATGACGTAGACCTCGCCGAGCTGCTCCTCGGCGTGCACCTTCGTCCAGTGGAAGCCGATCAGGCGCCCTTCCTTCTCGGCGAGGAAGAAGCCCTTCGGGTCGAACCACGGCTCGGCCGTCCGGTCGTCCAGGTCCCGCTGGGTGAGGGATCCCTGCTCGGGGTGGTGGGCGAAGGCCGCCGCGTTGACGGCCAGCCAGGCCGCGTCGTCCTGGCCGGGGACGAACGTGCGGACGGTGACGCCGTCGGGCAGCACCGGCTCGGGGATGTCGAGCGGCACCAGGGGGCGGCGCAGCTGGCGCAGTTCCCGGAACAGGGTCAGACCGAGCACCTGGGCCAGGTGCCGGGCGGCCGACTTCCCGCCGTGCGCCCAGACCCGCAGCCGCTTCCCGGAGGCGGCCAGCAGCGTCGTGCCGAGCGCCCGGCCGTGCCCCCGCCCGCGGTGCGAGGGGTGCACGACCAGTTCGGCGGCCGGGGCCTCCACCGGGTCGGTGTCCTCCAGCTGGGCGTAGCCGTAGAGGTGGGGGCCGACCGTGAGGAGGAAGTGCCGTACGCCCTCACGGCTGCCGCGACGCAGGTACAGCCGCCCCTGTTCGGACACCGCGTGCATGCCGTCCGAGCGTTCGGCGGCTTCCAGCAGGGCGAACACGTCCTGGACCTGCTCGGGCGAGAGCTCGTCGAGGGTATGGATCTGCCGGCCGGGTTCGAGGGCCGGCGCCACGTCAGAAGTCATGGGTACGAGCCTACGAGCAACTCAGTTGTAACCCGCTACCCCCTGTTGCGCTACGCGCGTTGACTCTAGGCTGCGGCGCGGACTGACTCACAGGAAACAAGGGGAGCGATGTCAGCGACACCGAAGAAGAACAGGGCGAGGCGGCGGATCCTCGCCGCCGGTGCGGGACTTGCCACCGTCGGCGCCCTCGTGGCCGCGATGCCGGCCGGCGCGGCCCAGGACCGGGGCCAGGCATATGGTCACGGATGGGGCCGGACCGTCGACGTCCAGCTGCTCTCCTTCAACGACCTCCACGGAAACCTCGAGCCGCCGGCCGGTTCCTCCGGACAGGTCACCCGTCTGCACGAGGACGGCACCACCGAGAAGATCGACGCGGGCGGCGTCGAGTACCTGGCCACGCACCTGCGCGGGGCGCGTGAGGGGAATCGTTACTCCGTCACGGCCGCGGCCGGTGACCTGATCGGCGCGTCGCCGCTGCTGTCCGGGCTCTTCCACGACGAGCCGACCATCGAGGCGCTGAACGGGCTGGACCTCGACGTCACCTCCGTCGGCAACCACGAGTTCGACGAGGGCGCGCGCGAGCTGGCCCGTATGCAGGACGGCGGCTGCCACCCCACCGCCGGCTGCGCGGTGCCCGGCGAGGAGTTCGAGGGCGCCGACTTCCCGTACCTCGCCGCCAACGTGACGAAGGAGACGACCGGCAAGCCGCTGCTCGACCCCTACTTCGTCTGGGAGCGCGACGGCGTCAGGATCGGCTTCATCGGCGTGACCCTGGAGGGCACCCCGAACATCGTCACCGCCGAGGGCGTCAAGGGCCTGAAGTTCGGCGACGAGGTCGAGACGATCAACAAGTACGCCAAGATCCTGGAGCGCAAGGGCGTCAAGTCCATCGTCGCCCTGGTCCACGAGGGCGGGGCGCCGGCCTCCACCGCGTACAACTACGACTGCGACAGCCCCGGCCCGGGAGACGGCATCTCCGGTCCGATCACCGAGATCGCCAAGAACGTCACCCCGCAGGTCGACGCGCTGGTCACCGGCCACACGCACCAGGCCTACGTGTGCACCGTCCCCGATCCGGCCGGCAAGCCGCGCCTGGTCACGTCGGCGTCCTCGTACGGCAAGCTCTACACGGACACCACGCTCACCTACGACCGCCGTACCCAGGACATCGTCCGTACGTCGGTGGAGTCGGCCAACCACGTCGTCACCCGTGACCTGCCCAAGGCCCGGGACATGACCGACCTGATCGGCCGCTGGAACGCGCTGGCCGCCCCGATCGCGAACCGCCCGCAGGGCTGGATCGCCGCGGACATCAACGGCCGCGGTTCGACGGCGTACGAGAAGCCGCTCGGCGACCTGATCGCCGACGCCCAGCTGGAGGGCCTCGCGGCGGCGGACAAGGGTGGCGCGCAGCTGGCCCTGATGAACCCGGGCGGTATCCGCTCGGACCTGGTCCACAAGGCGTCCGGCACCGAGGGCGACGGGGTGGTGACGTACGGGGAGGCCTTCACCGTGCAGCCGTTCACCAACATGATGAACGTGGTCGACCTCTCCGGCGCGAACCTGCTCGCCGCTCTGAAGCAGCAGGTCAGCGGTGCGAACGCGACCTCGGTCAAGATCCTTCAGGTCTCCAGGGGCCTGACGTACACGCTGGACATGACCAAGAGCGGTGCCGACCGTGTCGTGGACGGCTCGGTCAGGCTGAACGGCGAGCCGATCGACCCGGCGAAGACCTACCGGGTCGCGATGAACGAGTTCCTCGCGGGTGGCGGCGACGGCTTCCCGGCGCTGGCGACGGGCACGAACAAGCTGGTCGGCGCGTCGGACCTGGACCTCTTCAACGCGTACCTGGCGGCGCACTCGACGGCCTCGGCGCCGCTGCCGGTGCCGGCGGCGGACCGGATCACGGTCGTGAAGTAGTCGTGTAGTGCCCTTGGAGGAGGGGCGGCATCCGTTGCGACGGAGGCCGCCCCTCCTTCTATTTGAACGAGTTCGAACTGCTGGTAGCCTCGGGCCACTTGTGGCAGGTGAGGAACCTGCACAGGTTCCTGGGGAGGGACCTTCTTGCACGCCATCTCGAAACACCGCCGTGGCCGCGCCACGGCGGCCGCCGTCGCGACGGCGGCGGCCCTCATCTCGCTCGTCCCGCTGGGGACGGGAACGGCGGCGGCGGAGCCCTCGGGGGCCGCTTCCGGGACGGTCACCGTCCCCGCCGAGTTCTCGGTGGACCCCGACGCGGCGAAGGTGCCCCTGGCCGGGGCGACCGGATTCCTCCAGGGCGCGTCCGGCGGCCAGACCTGGGTCTCCTACGCGGACGGCGCTCGCGTCCCCTTGCCGGACACGGCTTCGACGCGCTTCGGCACCGGCTCGGACGTGATCGCCGAGGTCTTCGGCGCGTCCATCGGCCTGCGTGATCCGGTCTCGGGGACGGCCACCCACCTCACCGTCCCCGTCGGGCAGCAGTTCAGGACCATGCTGGGGACGTCCGTCGTCACCGTCGAGCCGAACGCCCCGCGCAGGTGGCACCTGCTCACCCGGGAGGCGGACAAGGTCACCGACCGCATGATGGAACTGCCCGCGGGGGCAGTCGAGGTGCGGCTGGGCAACGTCCGGAGCGCGTACGGCTTCATGCTCGCGTACAAGCTCGACGGTGTCGCCGAAAACGTGTGGGTCGACGCGACCATGACGCCCCGTCCGCTCCGCTTCGGCACGACCGGGGGCGCGACGCGCGTCGCGGGCGCCCAGATGTTCCGCGGCCCCGTCGCGGGCCGCATGGAGGTCTGGGACCTGGCGGGAGACTTCTCCGCGCCGTCGGCCGCGCTCGACTGGGCCGACGGCGTCCCGGTCGCCCTGCTGGGCGGCCACGTCCTGGCACGTGTTCCCGGCGAGGCGGGGACGGAGCGTCTGGTCGCCCGGGCGCTCGACGGCGGCCCGGACCGGGTCGTCCTGGACCATGTCGTCGGAGACGTCGCGGTGGGCCCCGGCGGCCGTGTCGTCGCCACGAGCACCGCGGGCGGGAGCGGGCACACGTACCACTCGGTGAGCGTCCCCGAGTCCGGCGGGGCCCCCGTGGCCACACGGGTGGCCGAAGCGCCCCTCGCCCGTACCCGCGTCAAGCAGGTCGCCGTCGCCCAGGGCGTGATGCACACGCTCGACCAGGTGCCCTGGAACCGGGCCCGGGTGCGTGCGGTCGAGCTCGGTGTCGGGACGGACCCGTCGGCCGGGCCCCGGACCGACCGAGGCGAAGACGGATCGCTCCACCACGGATCCTGCCGGGTCGGCGGCGACTGCGAGAACGCCGTCCCCACGGGCGACGGGCGGCTGGTGTTCCGGGAGGCGGGCTACGGCTCCGGGATGTACGTGCTCCAGCCGGGCGGGACACTGCCGGCGACCCGGGTGTCCGGCGTCGACGACGTCGGTGGGGACATCGGCGCCTCGGGGCGGCACGTCCTCTACGGCTCCACCGACGAGTGGCGGGTGGTGGACCTGGACACCGGCGCGCTCGTGTACCGGCGCGCGCACGGCGGCCGGGGTGCCTCGCTGGTCGGCGGATCGCTCTGGTTCCCGGCCGGCGGCGGCAGCGTGAGCGCCGTGGACGTGCGGTCCGGGACCGTGACGCGTACGGCGAAGGTCGCGGACTGCGAGGTCAAGGGCGTCGAGGTGTGGAGCACCTTCGCCCACTGGCGGTGCGACACCACCTCCGGTGTCCGCGACCTGGCCACCGGGGCGAACGTCGCCCTCCCGGGTGTCCACCCGCGGCTCGGCGACGGATACGCCGTCAGCACGAGGGGCGCGGACCTGCTGCTCACCCCGCTGAAGGGGTCGGCACCGACCCGGGTCCTCGCCACCGGCGTGGACCACCGCTGGACCGTGGACCGTTTCGGCGGGCACGTCTCGTACGTCGACGACCGGGACCGCGTGCACGTGGTCCCGGCCGGGGTGCCCGCCTCGGCGCTCTCCGTCCTCGACTCCGTGCGCCCGGCCGAGGTCGTCGACCGCAGGGCCGAGGCTCCGCGGTCGTGGTCCGGGAAGTGGTGGCTGTCGAAGCCCGCCGCGTCCTGGCGGGCCGAGTTCAGGAACAGGGCCGGCGAGGTCGTCCGCACCCTGACGGGCGGCGAGACGCGCGGGCGGATCGACGCGGTGTGGGACGGGAAGGCGGCGGACGGCGGGACGCTCGCGGACGGCCTGTACGGCTGGACGCTGACGGCGGTCCCGGCCGACGGCGTCGGGCCCGCGCTCACCCTGACCGGCGATGTCGCGCTGACCCGCGAGCGGTCGCTCGCCTCCGGGACGTACCGGCCCGTCACGCCCACGCGGGTGATGGACACGCGGGGCGGTCTGGGCGCGCCGAAGGCCAAGGTCGGTCCCGGGGGCACCGTGACGCTCCAGGTCGGCGGCCGGGGCGGGGTGCCCGCGAGCGGTGTGTCGGCCGTGGTGATGAACGTGACGGCGACGAACGCGACCTCCTCCACCTACGTGTCGGTGTATCCGGCCGGGACGGTGCGGACGAGCGCGTCCAACCTGAACGTGGTGGCGGGGCGGAACGTGTCCAACCTGGTCACCGTGCCGGTGGTGGACGGGAAGGCGACGTTCTACAACCGCGCGGGCTCGGTCGACCTGCTCGCCGATGTCGCCGGCTACTACTCGCTCGCCGGTGACGGGTCCCGGTTCGCGCCGGTGAAGCCGGCCCGGATCCTGGACACCCGGGCCGGTCTGGGCGCGCCGAAGGCCGAGGTCGGTGCCGGCCGCACGGTGAACGTGCAGGTGACCGGCCGGGGCGGGGTGCCCGCGAGCGGTGTGTCGGCCGTGGTGATGAACGTGACGGCGACGAACCCGACGGCGTCGAGCTTCGTGTCGGTGTACCCGGACGGGACGACCCGCACCAGCGCGTCGAACCTGAACGTGGTCGCGGGGCAGACGGTCGCCAACCTCGTGGTGGTACCGGTGGTGAACGGCAGGGTGAGCCTCTACAACCACGCGGGGTCGGTCGACCTGATCGCGGACGTCTCGGGCTACTTCACGGCGGGCGGCGACGGTTCGCTGTTCGAGCCGCTGCCGCCGGAGCGGGTGATGGACACCCGGGAGAACTGGATGGCGCTGAAGCTGGCGCCCCGGAGCACGACGGTCCTGGCGATCGCCGGACTCGGCGGCGTGCCCGCCGAGGGTGTGTCGGCGGTCGTGCTCAATCTGACGGCGACGAACGCGACGGCGCCGACGTTCCTGACGGTGTACCCGCCCTCGGGGACGGTTCCCGAGGCGTCCCACGTGAACGTGGTCCCGGGCCAGACGGTGCCGAACCTGGTGGTCGTCCCCGTGGTGAACGGGCAGATCTACATCGAGAACCACGCGGGGTCGGTCGACGCCATCGTCGACGTCTTCGGCTACTACGCCGACTGACGCCGGAGCGCGCGCGGAGGGGAGGCGGCCCGTTTCGGCGGGCCGCCTCCCCTCTCTGGTGCTTTTTGACGCGTACCCGTCATACTCCCGTGCCATGGACCGACGAAGCTTTCTCGCGGGAGCCGCGGCGACGACCGCCACCGTCCTCATCGGAGCCCCGCCCGCACGGGCCCGCACCCGGGCCCTCGGGACACAGGACTGGATGGCCGGCCACGGCGACCCCACCCCGCTCCAGAAGCTCACCATCCCCGGCACCCACGACTCCGGAGCCCGGTTCGGCGGCCTCTGGGCCGCCTGCCAGAACACCACCATCGCCCAGCAGCTGGACAGCGGCATCCGCTTCCTGGACATCCGCTGCCGGGTCACGGGAGGCTCCTTCGCCATCCACCACGGCGCCGCCTACCAGAACATGATGTTCGGCGACGTCCTCGTCGCGTGCGCCGCCTTCCTCGCCGCCCACCCCTCCGAGACCGTCCTCATGCGCGTCAAACAGGAGTACTCCACGGACTCCGACACCGTCTTCCGGCAGATCTTCGACGACTACCTCGACGTACGCGGCTGGCGCTCGCTCTTCCGCATCGGCGACGGCCTGCCCACCCTCGGCGAGGCCCGGGGCAAGGTCGTCCTGCTCGCCGACAACGCCGGCCTGCCCGGCGTCCGCTACGGCGACGGCGCGCTCTTCGACATCCAGGACGCCTACATGACCGAGCCCGGAGCCAAGTACCCCCTCATCGAGTCACACCTGCGCAAAGCCGCCGCACAGCCCGGAAAGCTCTACGTCAACTACGTCTCCACCTCGGCCTACCTCCCGCCGCGCTGGAACTCCGACCGGCTCAACCCCCGGGTCCACACCTTCCTCGACGGCGCGGAGGCCGCCGGCTGGAAGGGGCTCGGCATCGTCCCCCTGGACTTCCCCGCCACGCGCTCAGGCCTCGTCGAGTCCCTCATCCGCCACAACTGACCCGTCCGGCGGAGGAGTCGGCGCGCCCGGCAGACGGATCACCGCCGCCGTGCCGCCGCCCTCCGCCGGCGTCAGCGCCACCGTGCCGCCCGCCTGCTGGACGGTGCGGGCCACGATCGAGAGCCCCAGGCCCGAACCGGGCAGGCTCCGGGCCGACGGCGAACGCCAGAAGCGTTCGAAGACGTGGGGCAGCTCCTCGGGCGGAATCCCGGGACCGTGGTCCCTGACCGTCAGCTCGCCCCGCATCAAGGTCACCTCCACCTCGCCCCGCGGCGGCGAGAACTTCACCGCGTTGTCGAGCACGTTCACCAGTGCGCGCTCGAGCCCCGCCGGCTCCGCCCGTACGTACCAGGGCGCGAGGTCGGTACGGAAGGCCAGCTCCGGCCCCCGCAGCCGTGCCCGGTCGAGCGCCGAGCGCAGGATGCCGTGCAGCGGCACCACCCGCAGCGGCCCCCGCTCGACCGCGTCCGGGCGGGCCAGCTCCTGGAGGTCCCCGATCAGCGCGGCCAGCTCCGTCATCTGCGCCTTCACCGAGGCCATCAGCGCCACCCGGTCCGCGGGCGGCAGCGCGCGGCCCGTCTGCTCACTGCGGGCGAGGAGTTCGACATTGGTCCGCAGCGAGGTCAGCGGGGTCCGCAGCTCGTGGCCGGCGTCCGCGATCAGCTGCGCCTGCCGGTCGCGCGAGCTGGCGAGCGCCGCCGTCATCGCGTTGAACGAGCGTGACAGCCGGGCGACCTCGTCCTCGCCCTCGACGGGGATACGGACCGTCAGGTCCTCCGTCCGCGCCATGTGCTCGACCGTCTCCGTCAGCCGGTCCACCGGCTTCAGACCGGCCCGGGCGACCCACAGCCCGGCCGCCCCCGCACCGACCACGCCGATCCCCGAGACCAGGAGCAGCACCCAGGCCAGCGTGGACATCGAGTTGTCGATCTCCGACAGAGGCCGGGCGATGCTGACGACGGCCACGTTCTGGAACGCCTGAGGATAGGTGTAGACCCGCATCTCCGCGCCGTTCTCGGCCTTCGTCGTGTGCAGGGCGTACGGAGCCTGGCCGCGCGCCACGGCCAGATCGGCCGGCTGGACGGGGATCGGCGAGGAGCCGGACGTGCAGACCTTGCCGTCCGTCAGCACGATCTGCCAGGTGAACGCCGCACCGGCCGCCGGCACGGGCGTCTCCAGGTTTCCCGCGCAGGCCAGCGCCAGACTGGCCACCGCACGGTCGTTCATTCTGCTGTCGCGCAGCGACGAGTCCAGCTCGGCCTCCAGCTGCGCCCGCGTCACGAACCAGCACGCCGCCGACGCCGCCGCCACCGCGAGCGCCACGGCCACCGCGGTGAGCAGCGCCAGCCGCGACCGCAGTGGCCGCGACCGGAACCACGCGACCGGGTTCCTCACTCCGGGCCCCCGCCGCGCAGCACGTACCCCACGCCCCGCACGGTGTGCACCAGGCGCGGTTCGCCGCCCGCCTCCGTCTTGCGCCGCAGGTACATCACGTACACGTCCAGCGAGTTCGAGCTCGGCTCGAAGTCGAAGCCCCAGACCGCCTTCAGGATCTGCTCCCGGGTCAGCACCTGCCGCGGATGCGCGAGGAACATCTCCAGGAGCGTGAACTCCGTCCGCGTCAGCTCCACCGGCCGGCCGGCCCGTGTCACCTCGCGTGTCGCCAGATCCATCCGCAGGTCCCCGAAGACCAGCACGTCGCCCACCGGTTCCTCGGACCCGGCCGCCGTCGCCGCGTACGAGCTGCGGCGCAGCAGCGCCCGGATCCGGGCGAACAGCTCGTCCAGCTCGAAGGGCTTCACCAGATAGTCGTCCGCGCCCGCGTCGAGACCGGTGACCCGGTCGCCGACCGTGTCCCGGGCCGTCAGCATGAGGATCGGCACGGTGGAGCCGGACGAGCGGATGCGGCGGGCCGCCGTCAGGCCGTCCATGCGGGGCATCTGGATGTCCAGGACGACCAGATCGGGGGCGTACGTCCCCACCTTCGCGAGGGCGTCGAAGCCGTCGACGGCCTCCTCGGTGCCGTACCCCTCGAAGGCGAGGCTGCGCCGCAGGGCTTCCCGTACGGCGGGCTCGTCGTCGACGATGAGGATGCGGCCGCCTTCATTCACCGGACCTGTCATGACCCCAGCGTCGCACGGCTCGCCCGGGCCCCCGTTCAGTTGCCGCCGCCGGAGCGCAGGCTGTCGAGATCGGCCTTCAGGGTGTTGACCGGGATCGCGAACCCGAGGCCGACGCTTCCGGCCGAGGAGCCGTTCGAGGCGCTGGGGGAGTACATCGCCGAGTTGATGCCGATGATCGCGCCGTTCATGTCGATCAGCGCGCCGCCGGAGTTCCCGGGGTTGAGCGAGGCGTCGGTCTGGATCGCCTTGTAGGTCGTCTTCGACGAGCCGGTGTCGCCGTTGAACCGCTGCCCGCCGAACTCGAAGGGCCAGCCCTGCCGGGGGTCGTACTGCGGCTGCTGTCCCGGGCCTTGGCCGTCGTCGTCCTTGGCGACGGTCACGTCGCGGCCGAGAGCCGAGACGATGCCGCTGGTGACCGTGCCGGTCAGGCCCTCGGGCGAGCCGATCGCGACGACCTCGTCGCCGACCCTGACGTCGTCGGAGTCGCCCAGCGTGGCGGCCTTCAGCCCGGACGCGCCCTTCAGCTTGACGAGCGCCAGGTCCTTGTCGGGGGCCGTGCCGACGACCTCGGCGTCGTAGGTCCTGCCGTCGGACAGCCGCACGGTCATCGCGGTGGCCCCGGAGATGACGTGGTTGTTGGTGACGATCTCGCCGTCGCCGGTGATGATCACGCCGGAGCCGGTGGACTTGCCGGAGGCCGAGGTCGCGGAGATCTCCACGATGGACGGCGAGACGGCCTGGGCGACCCCGGCGACGGTGCCCTTGCCGCCGGCCGAGACGTTCGTGCCGCTGACCGCGGACCCGGCCGCCGGGGCGCGGTCCGCGGTGAGCTGCTGCGTCAGCGTCGCCGTGCCGCCGCCGATCGCGGCCGCGGCGATCGCCACGGCGGCCATCAGGCCGACGCCCCGCCTGGCGCGCCGGTGCTGCGGCACCGGAGCCGGGGCGGGCGCGGCCGAGGCGGTGACCACGGGAGGGGCGGCCGGCGGGGGCACGTGCCCGCCGCCGGGCCAGATCGTCGTACCCGGCTCGGTCATGACCGGCGCAGCCGGGTCGTACGGCGGGTGCGCGGGCTGCGGCGGATAGTACGGGTGCTGCTGCGGCTGCTGGGAGTGGTCGGTCATGGGAACGACTCTCGGATCGGGAGATGAGAGGTCCCTGAGGAAGGGCTGAGAAGCCCGACAGAAGCGCGTATGCCCGATATAAAGACGAGGCCCGGGAGGAGCCCGGTGAACGAGACGGGTCCGGTCCCGGACAGGGCACGGGCGTGGCCGTGTGCGGCCGGGAGGGCTTGGTCCGTGCGAGCGGTGCCTGGCGGTGTCGCGCGTCGTCGGCCGGTGTGCCTGCCGGTCAGCCGCAGCCGCAGGAGCGGCGGATCACCAGCGCGGAGGGGAACTGCTTCACCCGCTCGCGCTTCGACCCCGCCACCCGCAGCGAGTCGTCGAGTACCAGGTCCACCGCTGCCCGGGCCATCGCCGGGCGGTCGGAGTGGACGGTCGTGAGCGGCGGATCGGTGAGCGCCGCTTCCTTCACGTCGTCGAAACCCGCCACGGCCAGCTCGCCGGGCACGTCGATGCGCAGCTCGCGCGCCGCGCGCAGCACGCCGAACGCCTGGTCGTCCGTGGAGCAGAAGATGGCCGGCGGCCGGTCGGGGCCGCCGAGGATGGTCAGTGCGATCCGGTAGGCGTCGTAGCGGTTATACGGGGCCTGGAAGAGCCGGCCCTCGATCGAGCGGCCGGCCTCCAGCATCGCGCGGCGCCAGCCCTCCTCGTGGTCCGCGACCGGGTCGCCGACCGCCGGGGTGTTGGGGACGCCGCCGAGGCAGGCCACGTACGGGTGCCCGTGCTCCAGGAGGTGCCGGGTGGCGAGCTGGGCCCCGCCGATGTCGTCCGTGACGACGGCGACGTCGTCGAGCGCCTCGGGCCGCTCGTGCAGCAGCACCACACGCGCGTCCCACGCCTCGATCTCGCTCGCGGCCCGCTCGCTCATGCCCTGGCTGACCAGGATCAGCCCGGAGACCCGCATGCCGAGGAAGGCCCGGAGATAGTGGACCTCCCGCTCGTCGCGGTAGTCCGAGTTGCCGACGAGGACCATCTTCCCGCGCTCGGCGGCGGCCTGTTCGACCGCGTGCGCCATCTCCGCGAAGAACGGCTGCCGCGCGTCCGGGACGATCATGCCTATGAGGTCCGTGCGGCGGGACGCCATCGCCTGGGCCACCCGGTCGGGGCGGTAGCCCAGCTCCTTGATGGCGGCGAGGACACGCTCGCGCGTGGCCGGGGCGACCGGCCGGGGTCCGTTGTTGATGACGTAACTCACGACCGCGGTCGAAGTACCCGCCAGTCGAGCTACGTCATCCCGCGTCACCTTGGCCACGCGCGGCAGTCTACGCGGGGTGACCTACCCATTGGCAGGGCGTGCTGTGGCGTGCGCCACGTCGGCCGGTTCCTCCGTCGGAGTGACGGTGCGGGCGGCGCCCTTGACCCGGGCCTCCTCCTTCACCCGTGCCTCCTCGGCCGCGCGCTCCACCTTCTCCGGTGTCACGAAGCGGTACCCGACGTTGCGGACGGTGCCGATGAGCGACTCGTGCTCGGGCCCGAGCTTCGCCCGCAGCCTCCGGACGTGGACGTCGACCGTACGGGTGCCGCCGAAGTAGTCGTACCCCCAGACCTCCTGGAGGAGCTGGGCGCGCGTGAAGACCCGGCCCGGGTGCTGGGCGAGGTACTTCAGGAGCTCGAACTCCTTGAAGGTCAGGTCCAGGACCCGGCCCTTGAGCTTGGCGCTGTACGTCGCCTCGTCCACCGAGAGATCGCCGTTGCGGATCTCCATGGGGGAGTCGTCGGCCACGATCTGCTGGCGGCCCATCGCGAGACGCAGCCGCGCCTCGACCTCGGCCGGGCCCGCGGTGTCGAGCAGCACGTCGTCGATGCCCCAGTCGGCGGTGACGGCCGCGAGGCCGCCCTCCGTGACGACGAGGATCAGCGGACAGCCGGGGCCGGTGGAACGGAGCAGCTGGCAGAGGCTGCGCACCTGCGGGAGGTCGCGGCGGCCGTCGATCAGGATCACGTCGGCACCGGGGGTGTCGACGAGCGCGGGGCCCTCGGCGGGTGCCACGCGCACGTTGTGCAGCAGCAGGCCGAGTGCGGGAAGCACCTCGGTCGACGGCTGCAGGGCGTTGGTCAGAAGCAACAGTGAGCTCATCGCTTCCCGCCCCCCAGCTCGTCGCTGCGCTCGAGCAGGGGTGACCCCCACCGGGTCGTCGGTCGGTCGTGCTTCGTTCGCTCGCCCATAACGTCGGTTCCTCCTCGGTCCCTGCGAGGACGTTCTGCGGCACTTACTCACTGCTGGTCACACGAGGCTCTCGCGCCCTGAGAGCTTTTGTTCACCCGGCCGTAACAACGGCCGGAAAAGACAAAAGGACCCGGGGGCTGCGTCGCCCGGATCCTCTGCCAAGCACAATAGCCCACATGAGTTCCGAGGCAGAGGGCCGATTTCACATGGTGGATGTCTCCTCGATCACGTACGGCCCTCGGCGCGCCACCCTCCTCACGGACGACGGTGTCCGTATCGAGGCGGTTTACGAACCGTGTACGGCAAGTGTCACCGAAACGAGCGGTGCCGCAACGGCTGTCGTCGTGGCCCACGGGTTCACCGGTTCGGTGGACCGGCCCGCCGTCCGGCGGGCCTCCCGGGTCCTCGCCGAGCGGGCGGCGGTCGTCACCTTCTCCTTCCGGGGCCACGGCAGGTCAGGGGGCCGTTCCACCGTCGGCGACCGGGAGGTCCTCGACCTCTCGGCGGCCGTCCGCTGGGCGCGCGCACTCGGCCACACGCGCGTGGTGACGGTCGGCTTCTCCATGGGCGGGTCCGTCGTGCTGCGGCACGCCGCCCTGGAGAGGAAGGAGGAAGAGGGCGCGCCCGGCGAGGGCGTGCCCACGGCCACGTCCGGCGCGGGCGGGCCGGGCGACACGTCCGCCGCGGGCGGGTCGAAGGCCGGGGAGCAGTCGGGGAGCGCGCGGAAGCGCGCGGGGGCGTACACCGACGCGGTCGCCGCCGTGAGCGCCCCGGCCCGGTGGTACTACCGCGGTACGCCGTCGATGCGCCGGGTCCACTGGGTGATCACCCGGCGGGCAGGGCGCCTGGTCGGCCGGTACGGCCTCGGCACCCGCATCCACCACCAGGACTGGGACCCCGTCCCGCTGTCCCCCGTGGAGGCGGTCCCCATGATCGCGCCGACGCCCCTGCTGATCGTGCACGGCGACCGCGACCCGTACTTCCCCGTCGACCACCCGCGGAGCCTGGCCGCCGCCGGCCCCTGCGAGCTGTGGCTGGAGCGGGGCATGGGCCACGCCGAGAACGCGGCCGACGACCGGCTGCTCCGCCGTCTGGGGGACTGGCTGACGCGCGCATAGCCCATCATGGGGAGCGGCGCGCACACGAACGAAGGGAGTGCCGCTATGGCAGCGGGAACCATCCGCTACTGGGCCGCGGCCAAGGCCGCCGCCGGAGTCGCCGAGGAGCCGTACGCCGCGGAGAACCTGGCGGAGGCCCTCGACGCGGCCCGCGAGAAGCACCCGGGCGAGCTCGTCCGCGTCCTCCAGCGGTGCTCGTTCCTCATCGACGGCGACCCCGTCGGAACCCGCGCGCATGAGACCGTACGGCTTGCCGAGGGCGGCACGGTCGAGGTGCTCCCGCCGTTCGCAGGAGGGTGAACCGCACAGCATGAGCAGCGATCAGCAACATCCGTACGACCCCTCGTACGACCCGTACGCCCCGCAGCAGCAGGGCGCCGGCCCGTACGGCGGGCATCCGCACGGCCACGCCCCGCAGGCGTACGACCAGCCGGCCGACATCCGGCAGCCGTACGGACAGCAGCAGGCCTACGGGCAGCCGCAGCCCGGGCAGCAGGCATACGGACACCCGCTGCCCGCAGGACAGCAGCCCTACGGGCAGCCGCGGCAGTCCGGACAGCCCTACGGCCAGGCCTCCGCGCAGGAGCCCGGCCCCCAGGCCCCCGGGGGGCACACCTACGGCCGGCAGCCGCACGGACAGCAGGACCCCGACGTCACCCAGACGTGGGAGGGCCAGACCTGGGACACCCAGTACCAGCCGACCGTCCGGCCCGATGCCGTCCCGCACCCGGCCCCCCGGCCCGCCGCGGACGACACCGCCTCCCTGCCCCCGCAGGGCGCGTCCGGCCACGACGCACGGCCCCCGGCGCCCCAGGAGACCCCCGGGCCCCTGAGTCCCGCCCCGCAGTACTCCCCGCCCACCACCGGCGGCAGCACCCGCCTCACCGACGCCCAGCGCGCCCGCGCCGAGGGCCGGTCGCCCATCATCGACCCCGGCGTCCAGCCCGCCGCGCTCACCGCCGTCCTCGGCGTGCTGCTCGCCGCCGGCGCGGCCGTCGGCCCGTACGCGCTGCTCGTGCCGCTCGTCCTGCTCCAGGCCGTCACCGCCGCCGGCTGGTTCCGGCTCAACGGCATGTGGCCGGCCCGCCAGGGCATCGCCCTCGCCTTCCTCGGCGGCCTCACCGCCGACATCGTGCTCCTCGCCACCGGCCGCGAGCACGCCCCCGCCGCGATCATCGGCACGCTCGGCGTCTGGGTGCTCCTCACCCTCGTCCTCCAGCTGCGCAGCCGCGCCGACGCGGACGAGCGGATGTACGGCCTCATGGCGACCGTCGCCTCCGCGGCCCTGACCGTCGTGGCCACCGGACACCTCGGCGCCGCCCCCGACGCCGTGACCGTCGGCGGGATCGCCGTCGCCGCCGCCGTCCTCGCCCGCGCCCTGCCGCTGCCCGGACCGGCCTCCGTCGTCGTGGCGCTGCTCGCCGCCGCCGGCGCCGGCATCGCCGCCGGGGGCTTCACCGACCTGGGCTCCTCCGGGGCCCTCCTCGGCCTGGGCGCCGGCGTCTGCGCCCTGGTGGGCCTGCGGGCCGCCGCCTACGATTACCCCTCCCGCTTCGTCCACATGACGGCCGGCGTCGCCCTGCCGCTGGCCGCCGCCGCACCCGCCGTCTACCTGCTGGGCCGCGCGCTGGCGTGATCCCCGTCGCAGCGCCCCCGGGAACCAACCGGCCCCCCGACACGTCGATCAACGTGTCGGGGGGCCGGAGACTTTTGGGGGATGCACGGGCCATGCGAGCTCTACGCGTATTGCTGATCGTGGCCGTCGTGCTGGGCGGCCTCTTCGTCGGTCTGGACCGGCTCGCCGTCAACTACGCCGAGTCGGAGGCCGCCGACCGGGTGCGGCTCGGGCCCGGCCGGGCCGGCTCCACCGAGGTCGACATCAAGGGCTTCCCCTTCCTGACGCAGCTCATGGACAAGCGCCTCGACGAGGTCGACGTGAAGCTGACCGGAGTCGAGGCGACGGCGGGCAGCCGCAGGATACGGATCAGCGAGATGACCGCCGCGCTCCACGACGTGACGGTGAACGGCGACTACTCCAGCGCCCGCGCGGGCTCCGCCACCGGCACCGCCCTGATCTCCTACGCCGACCTCACCGCCGCGTCCGACAGAGACGTGACCGTCGCCTACGGCGGCAACGGCAAGGTCAAGGTCACCGGCGGCATCGAGATCCTGGGCCGCACGGTCACCCGCAGCGTGATCTCCACCGTGACCGTGACCGGCGGCGACACGATCCGGGTCCGGGCGGACGAGGTGCCCGGCGAGGGCATTCCGGGAGTCGAGGGTCTGGTCCGCGAGCGCACCGACTTCGACCGCCGGATCGGCGGCCTGCCGGCCGGCATGAAGCTCGAGAAGGTCGAGGCCCGCGAGGACGGCGTGGCCATCGCCGTGACCGGCAAGGACGTGGTCCTCGCGAGCTGACGCCGCACCCCCTGGGGCCCTTGGGCCACATGGTGAGACGGCGCAGTCCGATACGTAGATGGAAAGCCCCGGCACCTCCGCGCGGAGGTGCCGGGCGATGCCGTGCGCAGTGATCGCGTCCCACATCTCGGACGATCGCGTCTCAAAATACGACACGCCGGTGACACGGCCACCCGTCCGTCCCTACGATCGTGGCATGAAGCGACAGGCGGAACTCACGAAGCGGCGGGCAGTAGACCTGTGCCGCGTCGCCGCCATGCTCTGTCGCTCCGTCTGAGCGGAGCCCCCGAGCCCCGCATTCCCCGGGCCCGCCGACCGGCACGGTCGGCGCCGCCCCGTGTAGCCGTACGCACGCCATGCCGCGTACCCGCACCACTTGCGCCACACCGCCGAACACTGCCCCGGAGGAGAAAAGCATGAGCCGCAGCGACGTCCTGGTAGACGCCGACTGGGTCGAGGCGAACCTCGACAACCCCCAGGTCGCGATCGTCGAGGTCGACGAGGACACCTCGGCCTACGAGAAGAACCACATCCGCAACGCGATCCGGATCGACTGGACCCAGGACCTGCAGGACCCGGTCCGCCGCGACTTCATCGACCAGGAGGGCTTCGAGAAGCTCCTCTCGGCCAAGGGCATCGCGAACGACACCACGGTCGTCCTCTACGGCGGCAACAACAACTGGTTCGCCTCCTACGCCTACTGGTACTTCAAGCTCTACGGCCACCAGGACGTGAAGCTCCTCGACGGCGGCCGCAAGAAGTGGGAGCTCGACTCCCGCGACCTCGTCGCCGAGGTCCCGACCCGCCCGGCCACCGAGTACAAGGCCAAGGCCCAGGACAGCTCGATCCGCGCCTTCCGCGACGACGTCGTGGCCGCGATCGGCGCCCAGAACCTGGTCGACGTCCGCTCGCCCGACGAGTTCTCCGGCAAGCTGCTCGCCCCGGCGCACCTCCCGCAGGAGCAGTCGCAGCGCCCCGGCCACGTGCCGAGCGCCCGCAACATCCCGTGGTCGAAGAACGCCAACGACGACGGCACCTTCAAGTCGGACGACGAGCTCAAGGCCCTCTACGAGGACGAGCAGGTCGACCTGGCGAAGGACACCATCGCCTACTGCCGCATCGGCGAGCGCTCCGCGCTGACCTGGTTCGTGCTGCACGAGCTCCTCGGCGTCGAGAACGTCAAGAACTACGACGGCTCGTGGACCGAGTACGGCTCCCTCGTCGGCGTGCCGATCGAGCTCGGCGCCAACAAGTAAGCCCCGGACCTCCTCCCCTCCGGACCCCTCGACCGTAAGGACAGAACAGACATGTGTGGAGCGCAGCCCGGCGGCCCCGACGCCTCGACGATCAAGCCCGGTGAGACCACCATCCAGGGCTTCGTGACCAAGGACGGCGAGCCGGTCACCGGTTACGTCCGTCTCCTGGACTCGACCGGCGAGTTCACGGCCGAGGTCCCGACCTCCGCCACCGGCCAGTTCCGTTTCTACGCGGCCGAGGGCACCTGGACCGTCCGCGCCCTGGTCCCCGGCGGCACCGCCGACCGAAAGGTCGTGGCGCAGCAGGGCGGCCTCGCCGAGGTCGCGATCGCGGTCTGACACACCGCACCGCAGAACCGGCCGAAGGGCCGTGCCTCCTGGGGGTTGGACGCCATCCGGGACTTGAGGCACGGCCCTTCGGTCTGCCCGCGTGCGGGGTGCGGTCGTACGGTGGAGGTATGTACGCACGTCGGCGGCATGTCTACTTCTGGATGATGGGCATCTGCGTGGCCCTCTTCGTGGGCGCCTGGGCCGTGGTGCGGCTGTTCTCGATGCCCGGCGCCATCGGCATGTGCGTGATCGCCATGGTCATTCCGCCGGTCGCCGCGATGGTCGCGAACCGGCGGGGCCCCGAGGACAGGTGGTGGGACGATCCGTCGGGCGACCCGAAGTCCGACGAGTGGTGGGACGAACTCGACGGCAAGAGGCGCCGGGAGCCGTGACCGGAAGCCGGCGCGGAGCTGCGCCGCCCGGTCGGGGTCAGTAGACGAGCGCCTGGGTGCCGTCCGTCATCGCCTCCTGGACGAAGACCTGGGCGCCGGCGATGCGCACGCCCTCCAGGACGTCCTTCTCCGTGATCTCGCGGCGCGCCGCGCACTGCGTGCACAGCGTGATGCGGCCGGCCGCGAGGATCGAGTCGATCAGGTCGGGAAGCGGTGCGGCGTGCGGCAGTTCGAACTCGGCCGCCCGTCCGGGGAGCGCGAACCACGACGACTCGCCCGTCAGCCAGAGCGAGACCTCGACGCCGCTGGCCACGGCGACCGCGGCCACGGTGAAGGCCTGCGAGCAGCGTTCGGGGGCGTCGGCCCCTGCGGTCACCTTGATCACGAGCTTCTTCGCCATATACCGAACTGTAATGCGAAGTCGTGCAACTTCATGCATGACCCACGTGTCAGGTGGGTGCGCAGGTTACGGAATCTGCGCTTCAAGTCTCGTGGGGGGACTTTTGAGCGTCGAAGCACACACCCCGGACCCGTCCTCGCCTCCGCCGGAGGCGACGCCGGAGACCGCCCCGGAGCCCGCGACGGCTCAGCGGCGGCGGGTCGCCCGGACAGCCGGGCTGATCGCCGTCGCGGCCGTCCTCGGCCTCGTCGGCGGTACGGCGGTGGGATACGGCATCCAGGCCGAACGCGAGCCGACACCACTGCCGGCCCTGAACCAGCCGGCCCTCGCCTACCCGTCGAAGCCTCTGCCGAAGGGCCAGGAGCCTAAGCCCCTGAGCGCGGCCGAGGACCGCGGGGCCAGGACGGGCGGCGACCTGCGCAAGCTGCTGCTGCCGAGGCCGGCGGGCGCGCGCGCCGCGGAAGGCCGTCCGGAGGACGGCTGGATGCGGGTGGCGTCCTACGCCGGCTGGTACAAGGACGAGGGCTACATCCTCGAGCTCCTGAACGAGAGCCGGATCCGTCGGGTCGCCACGCGGAGCTGGCAGACCGGCGAGCACCGGGAGGCCGTCGTCCAATGAGGGCGACCCGGTCAAGGGCAGCGGAAACGGCCGCTATTACCTCTACCCGGTCGAGAAGAAGGCCGGATACCTGGACTTCTACCAGGCTCGGGCGGTCCTCCACCGCGGAGACGTGATGGTCGACATCCACCTCTTCGACACCAAGAAGATCAGCAAGAAGGACATCCGCACCCTGGCCGAGCGACAGCTGGAGCGCCTGTGAACGACGACCGGACCCCCGACCAGGCTCCGGAGCAGATGGCCGGTGCCGAGGCGGCCGGGCAGGCTCCCGCGCCTGACGCCGAGCGGACGGCCGACGCCGGGCAGGCTCCCGCGTCCGCCGCCGAGCCGGTGGCCGACGCCGACGCCGAAGCCGACGTCGACGCCGCGCAGGCGCCGGGCCGCGCGGGCGCCTCCCGTACGGGGTGGGCGCGCACGCTGCTGACCGTGGCGCTCCCCGCGGTGCTCGTCCTCGGGGCGATCGGCGGCGGCGTCACGTACACCGCCGTCACCGTGAGCGGGGCCGACCGCTCCTCCCCGACACGCGTGTGGGAGACCTCCGACTGGACGGGCGGCGAGGACCCCGCCCTCGGTGCGGCACGGGGCAACGCCTCGACGCCCCTCAGCAAGCTGCTGCTGCCGGTGCCCGAGGGGTACCGCCTCGGCCCGGACGTCGAGTCGTACGGCAACGACGGCGAACTCGGTGACGAGGAGGCCGTCGCCCTGCTGAAGAGCGAGGGCCGCGGGCTCGCGGGCAAGAAGCGCCGCGACTACGAGAAGCGCGTCGACAAGCTCGGTGTGCAGGGCATCGCCGTCCGCTCCTTCGCCTCCCGGGACGACGACCTCCTCGTGGAGGTCCAGGTCATCCGCATGAAGAACAAGAAGCGGATCCACGACATGTACGAGATCAAGCAGGAGCTCGCCGAGCTCCTGGAGTTCCCGAAGGGCCCGAAGATCCAGGGGCACAAGAACTCCTTCTGCCACGCGATGCCGGACTGGGGCGTGAAGGACGACGACAAGAAGGCGGAGCTCGACGGCATGAGCTGCACCGCGTACGACTCCGAGCTGCTCGTGACGGTCACGTCCTCCGGGTCCAAGCCGTTCGACAAGGCGGCCGTCGCCGCGCTGGTGAAGAAGCAGCTCGACCACATCGAGTCCCCGGGGGAGTACGTATGAGCGAGCAGACCGACACGGCACCGCGGCGACCGGCCGCGGCGCCCTCCGAGCCGGTGGCCGACGCCGCCGAGCCGGAGACGGTGCCCTCCGAGCCGGTGGCTCCCGCCGCCGCGCCGCCGGAGGCCGCTCCCGTCCCGTCGGAGGCCGACGCCGGGTCTTCCGGCGCCCCCGTCGTCGCGCGCGGCTCCGCCCGGCGCGTGCTGTGGGCCGTCGCCCGCTGGACCGCCGCCGTGGTCGTGTGCGGCGGCCTCGGCGCCGGGACCGCGATCGGCATCACCTCGATGGAGCGCACCGACGTCCCCGGCCTGGAGACCGAGCACGACGGCCGGTGGCAGTACCCGGAGCTGAGCCTTCCGGCCCTGCCGCAGGGCTCACCTCGCCCCTTCAGCCAGGGCAACGAAGGCGAGGTCCACCACGCGGACCTGCGCGCCCTGCTGCTGCCCGCGCCCGTCGGCGCCACGGTCGACCCCCGGGTGAACGGCGGCTGGGTCACCGTGGAGCAGTACCTCACGACGTACCGGAAGGACGACCGGACCGAGCTGCGGCAGACCCTCGCCGACTCCGCGCTCCGCCACATCGCGGCCCGCGCCTGGACCACCCCGGACGGCACGACGACCCGTGTCCAGCTGCTGCGGTTCGGCTCCGTGGCCTTCGCCGAGGCGTTCAAGGACGACGCCCTGAAGGCCGGCTCGGTGGACGGACCGCTCCTGGAGGGGGTCGAACAGGTCCGGACGGACGGCTCGCTCGTCAGCCGGGTCACCGTGCAGTACACCGCTCGCTACGCCTACGTGGAGGAGCCCGCCGACGCCGAGCAGAGCCGCTGGGCCTACATCCAGGCGGGCGACACCGTCGCCCTGATCACGCAGTCCCGCAAGGGCGAGGCGCTCACGGTCCCCTTCCAGCAGACCGTCGCCCTGCAGAACCAGCTCCTGGGCTAGCGACGGTCCCCGGGTGGCTTGACCCACCTCACAGAGAGAGGCCGGGCCCCGGCCCACTAAGCTGGGGTCCGGCCCGTTTCGCCTTCACCGCTCATTCGAGGAGCACCCTGTGATCATCTTCTTCGAAGCCCTGCTGGTCCTGGTCTGCGTCGGCGTCCTCGCCTTCACCGGTCTGGCCGTGAAGAAGCTGTACCAGGGCCAGCGCTAAATCACCCCTACAGATCGACAGAGCTGCTCATGATCGAGATCCCGTCCGACCTCAACCCGGACCTCGTCCCCCTCGCGTTCCTCCTCGGGACGTGGGAAGGCGCGGGCGTCTCCGACTTCCCCGGCGCCGAGAAGTGCAACTTCGGTCAGTCCGTGACGTTCAGCCACGACGGCCGGGACTTCATCGAGTACGTCTCCCACTCCTGGGTGCTGGACAACGACGGCAACAAGGTCCGCCCGCTGGAGAGCGAGAGCGGCTACTGGCGGATCGACAAGGACCGCAAGGTCGAGATCGTCATGGTCCGTGACCAGGGCATCGTGGAGATCTGGTACGGCGAGCTCGCCGCCCAGAAGCCGCAGATCGACCTCGTGACCGACGCCGTCGCCCGTACCGCCGCCGCCGGCGCGTACAGCGGTGGCAAGCGGCTCTACGGCTACGTCAAGGGCGACCTCATGTGGGTGGGCGAGAAGGCCACCCCCGAGGTCCCGCTGCGGCCGTACATGTCGGCGCACCTGAAGAAGGTCGTGTCGCCCGAGGAGGTCGCGGAGATGGCGCGCGGTCTCGGCGACCTGCCGGACGACGGCATCGCCTTCTTCAAGTAGGCGCTCCGAACCTCCCGGTATCGCGCCACGCCCTCCTACACTGGGGGGCGTGGTGAGCACCGACTGGAAGAGCGACCTGCGGCAGCGCGGCTACCGGCTGACGCCCCAGCGTCAGCTTGTCCTGGAGGCCGTCGACACGCTCGAACACGCGACGCCCGACGACATCCTCGGCCAGGTCCGCAAGACGGCCTCCGGCGTCAACATCTCCACCGTGTACCGCACGCTGGAGCTGCTGGAGGAGCTGGGCCTCGTCAGTCACGCCCACCTGGGACACGGAGCCCCGACGTACCACCTCGCCGACCGGCACCACCATCTGCACCTGGTGTGCCGGGACTGTACGAACGTCATCGAGGCGGATGTCGACATCGCCGCCGAGTTCACCGGCAAGCTCCGTGAGACGTTCGGGTTCGACACGGACCTGAAGCATTTCGCGATCTTCGGCCGCTGCGCGGACTGTTCGAACAAGGACGGGGCCACGCGGTCGTAGGCTGGTCCCCATGCAGCGTCATTCCACGCACAGCCCTCTGCTCTCCCTGCCCGGCGCCGTTCCCGCCGAAGGCCGGGACGAAGGCGTCGCCGCGCACTACGGCGACCTGTTCCGGGAGCAGCGCGCCCTCGCCGCCGGCACCGGTTTCGTCGATCTCTCCCACCGCGGTGTCGTCACCGTCACCGGGGACGACCGGCTGAGCTGGCTGCACCTGCTGCTCACCCAGCACGTCTCCGAGCTTCCGGCCGGCCAGGCCACCGAGGCGCTGATCCTCTCCGCGAACGGTCACATCGAGCACGCCCTCTACCTCGTCGACGACGGCGAGACCGTCTGGGCGCACGTCGAGCCGGGCACGAAGGACGAGCTCATCGCCTATCTGGAGTCGATGAAGTTCTTCTACCGCGTGGAGGTCGCCGACCGTACGGAGGAGGTCGCCGTCGTCCATCTGCCGGCCGGGTCCATCGCCGAGGTGCCGGAGGGCGTGGTCGTACGGGAGACCCCGCACGGCCGTGACCTGTTCCTGCCGCGGGCGGAGCTGGAGTCCTTCGGGGCCGCGCACGGCCCGGCCGCCGGGATCCTCGCGTACGAGGCGCTGCGGGTCGAGACACACCGTCCGCGGCTCGGATTCGAGACCGACCACCGGACGATCCCGCACGAGCTGGGCTGGATCGGCAGCGCGGTGCACCTGCAGAAGGGCTGCTACCGCGGTCAGGAGACCGTGGCGCGCGTCCACAACCTGGGAAAGCCGCCCCGGCGGCTCGTCTTCCTGCACCTGGACGGCAGCGAGGTCCACCTGCCCGGCCACGGCACCCCGATCCGGCTCGCGTCGGACGGCGCCGAGGGGCGCCAGCTCGGCTTCGTCACCACCTCGGCACGCCATCACGAGCTGGGGCCGATCGCGCTGGCGATGCTGAAGCGGAACGTGCCGGTGGACGCGAAGCTGCTCGCCGGGGACACGGCGGCGGCGCAGGAGACGGTCGTGGAGCCGTAGGACCCTGATGTCCGAGCCCTGAACCGTGCGGAACCGAGCCCTACGGCCGGCGGCGGGAGGCTCAGACCTCGATCAGGACCGTGAACGGGCCGTGATTCGTGAGCGAGACGCGCATGTCCGCTCCGAACCGGCCCGTTTCCACCTTCGCGCCCAGCTCGCGCAGCCGCTCCACGACCTCGTCGACGAGGGGCTCGGCGACCGGGCCGGGCGCGGCGGCGTTCCACGTGGGCCGGCGGCCCTTGCGCGCGTCCCCGTAGAGGGTGAACTGAGAAATCACCAGCAAGGGCGCATTCACGTCCGAACAGGATCTCTCGTCCTCCAGAATCCGGACGGACCACAGCTTTCGGGCCAACTGGGCGGCCTTCTCCGGTGTGTCGTCGTGGGTCACTCCCACCAGCACACACAGTCCCTCGCCGACGATCTCGCCGACCGTCTCTCCTGCGACGACGACGCTCGCGCCGTCCACTCTCTGCACCACCGCACGCATACGGACCAACCTACCGACCCGACTCGTCTGGGGCTGAACGGGTGCAGAGCGCCTGCACACACACGTGCGGGGGTGGCACCATGCGTGTCAGGCGGTGCGGCTCCGCACCGGTCGAGGGGACGATTCACATGAGTGCACATGGCGCCGGGCAGACGCCGTCCGGTCCCGTACCGCTGACCCGAGCCGGCGCGGCCGTACGTCCACCGATGCAGCGCACGGCGGCTCCGTCGCTGCCGGAACCGCCACAGCCGGACATCGCCGGGCTTCGGCTGCCCGAGCTGCGTGCCCTGCGCCGCGACGCCCAGGGCGACGAGGCCGACCTCAGCTATGTGCGACGGATGCTCCAGGGCCGGATCGACATCCTGCGGGCGGAACTGGCCCGCCGTACGGATCCGGAGGCGTCGGTCATGGACCGGCTCTCGGAGATCCTCGCGGACGCGCCCTCCCGGCTGCGGACCTCGGCGCGGCACGTCACGCTGTCGACGCCGCGGAGCGAGGAGTACCGGCGGCTCGCGGCCGAGATGCTGTCGGAGGTCGAGCTGTCGGACCTCTGCGCCCGCACGGACGACGAGCTGCACACGGCGATGGGGCGGCTCGCGGGCTACGAACAGCAGGTCTCACAGCGCAGGCAGCAGCTCCAGCGGACGGCCGACGACTGCAGCGCGGAGATCGCCCGCCGCTACCGCGAGGGCGAGGCGCAGGTGGACGACCTGCTGATGTGAGGCGGGCGGCGGCGCGCCGGGCGGGGCAAGGGGCGCGGCTCCCGTACGGGGACCGCGCCGGGCGGGGCAGGGGGCCCCACGTGGGGCGAGGGGCGCGGCCGCGCCCGCGGAACCGGGCGAAACTCGCGTGCGCGGGGCGGGAGACCGCGCATAGCCTCGGGGGATGAGCCTTGAGGTGCGCGCCGTCGACGAGTCCGAGTACGCCGACTGGGTGCGGGCGGTGCACACGGGCTTCCTGCGGCCCCCCGTCGTGTCGGACGAGGAGGTCGCCGACCGGCTGCCGCACACCGACCTCACGCGCGTCCTCGGCGTCTTCGACCGGGGGCGGGTCGTCGCCACCTTCCGGTCGTTCACCCAGGAGCTGAGCGCGGTCGGCGGCGGCACGCTCGTCGCCGACGCCGTCTCCGGCGTCACCGTCTCCGCCACCCACCGCCGCCGCGGCCTGCTCCGCCGCATGATGGCGGCCGACCTCGCCGCGGCGCGGGAGCGCGGCGACGCCGTCGCCACGCTGATCGCCGCCGAGTACCCGATCTACGGCCGGTACGGCTTCGGGCCCGCGACCTGGACGACCGAGTGGACCGTCGACGTCCGGCGCGCCGGCCTCGACCCGCGCCGCTCCGGCCGGCCCGAGGACGGCGGTCGGATCGACTTCGCCGACGGCGAGGAGATCCGGAAGATCGGCCCCGGGCTCCATCGCGCCCTGGCCGGCGTCCGCGCCGGCATCGTCGGCCGAGACGCCCGTGGCTGGGACGTCGGCACCGGCCTCGGCCACCAGAGCCGGCCCTGGACCGAACCGTTCTACGCCGTCTACCGCGACGAGGACGGGACCGCGCAGGGATTCGCCGCCTACACCTGCGACGACAAGTGGGAGGACGGCAAGCAGCCCCTCAACACCGCCACCGTCCGGGATCTGATCGCCGTCACGCCGGCCGCCGAGCGCGCGCTGTGGACGTTCCTGTGCTCCCTCGACTGGGTCACCACCGTCGCGTCGGGTCACCGCGCCCCCGACGACCTCCTGCCGCTGCTCCTGCCGGACCCGCGCGCCGCCCGTGTCACCACGCACGCCGACATGCTGTGGGTCCGGGTCCTGGACGTCGTCAAGGTCCTGGAGGGCCGTACGTACGGAGCCACGGGCGGTCTCGTCCTCGAACTGCGGGACGACGACGGGCCGGCGGGCGGCCGCTACCGCCTCGACGCCTCCCCGGAGGGCGCCGCCTGCGCCCGTACCACCGCGTCCGCCGACCTCGTCCTGGACGTGGCCGAGTTGGGCACCCTCTCGCTCGGCGACGAGTCGGTCGTACGGCTCGCGGCCCTGGGCCGGGTGGAGGAGGTCTCCCCGGGCGCCGCCGCCCTCGCCGACGTGCTGCTGCGGACCCCGCGCAGGCCCTGGTGCCCGGACGTCTTCTGACCCGGACATCTCCTTCCCTTGCCGCTGCCGGGGCGGCCCTGGCCCGAGACCGTGCGGGCCTGGCCGCACACCCGGTCCGGCCGGGACGGTCCTGGCCGCCCGGTCCTCACCTCGTACGCAGCCGGAAGAGGCTCTCCGAGGCCGTCACCGCGAGGGCGAGCAGCCCGGCGCACCAACCGAGCGCGATCCAGGGCGTGTCGCCCACCGGCTGGTCGAGCAGGAGTCCGCGCAGCGACTCGATCACCGGGGTCACCGGCTGGTGTTCGGCGAAGCCGTGGAGCCAGCCGGGCATGGTGTCGATCGGTACGAACGCGCTGCTCGGGTAGGGCAGGAACATCATGAGGAAGGTGAAGCCGCCGGCCGCCTCGGGTGTTCTGGCGAGCAGTCCGGCGGCGGCCGACAGCCACGAGATGGCGGTGATGAAGGCGACGAGCAGGCCGATGGCCGCGAGCCAGCCGAGGGGGGTCGCCGTGGGCCGGAAGCCGATCAGGAAGGCGACGCCGAAGACGAGCACGGTGGCGAGCAGGTTGCGGGCCACGCTGGCGCCCACATGTCCGGCCAGGATCGGCGTACCGCCGACGTCGAGCGACCGGAACCGGTCGATGATCCCGCCCTTCATGTCCTCGCTGACGCTGACGGCGGTGCTCGCGGAGCCGAACCCGGCGCACAGGAGCAGGACACCGGGGACGACGTAGGTGACGTAGCGCGTCCCGGTGTCGATGGCCCCGCCGAAGAAGTACACGAAGATCAGCATCAGCATGACCGGGAGCATCATCGAGGTGATGACGGCGTCCGGGTTGCGGCGGCTGAGGCGGATGCCGCGGCCGGTCAGGATCCTCGCGGTGGTCAGCGTGTCAGACATGGGCGGGCTCCCGGGGGTCGCGTGAGGGGTCCTCGGCGCCGTCGCGCGCGGTGAGGGTCAGGAAGACGTCGTCGAGCGTCGCGGTGTGCAGGGCGAAGCGCGTGATGTCCCGGCGCTCCGGGTCGAGTTCGTCGAGGAGCGCCCGGACGTGGACGGCGCTGCCGTCGGTGGGGACGCCGAGGGTGAGGGTCTCGGGGGAGTGGTGGACCGCCCGGCCCGCCAGCCGCAGGTAGGCGTGCTCGTCGGCGAGGACGAGGTCGAGGCGGTGGCCCGCGACGCGTGACTTGAGCGCGTCGGCGGTGCCCTCCGCGACGATCCGGCCGGAGTCCATGACGGCGATCCGGTCGGCGAGGCGGTCGGCCTCCTCCAGGTACTGGGTGGTCAGGAAGACGGTCGTGCCGTCCGCCGCGAGGTCCCGGACGACCTGCCAGAGTTCCTGGCGGCTGCGGGGGTCGAGGCCGGTGGTGGGCTCGTCGAGGAACATCACCTCGACGCGGCGGACGAGCCCCGCCGCGAGGTCGAGGCGGCGGCGCATGCCTCCGGAGTACGTCCCGGCCCGACGGCGGCCGGCGTCGGCGAGGCCGAAGCGTTCCAGGAGCTCGGCGGCGCGCCGGTCGGCGTCCCGGCGGGAGAGCCCGGAGAGCCGGGCGGCCATGCGGAGGTTCTCGGCGCCGGTCTGCGTGTCGTCGACGGCCGCGAACTGGCCGGTGAGGCTGATGGCCCGGCGGACGTCGGAGCGTCGGGTGACGACGTCGTGGCCCGCCACGCGCGCGTGGCCGGCGTCGGGCCGGGTGAGGGTGGTGAGGATGCGGACGGTGGTGGTCTTGCCGGCGCCGTTGGGGCCGAGGAGGGCGAAGACGGAGCCCCGCTCGACGCGGAGGTCGAGGGATTCGAGGACCGTGACGGTCCCGTACGCCTTGCGCAGGCCGGCGGTCTCGACCGCGGGCCCGGAGGTGGGTGGGGTGGCGGATGGCATGACGGCTCCTGCTCCTCGAGCTGGGACACGTGCTGCGGACGGATCACACGAAGGCTTACTGCGTATGCCCTACGCGTTACTGTGTAAGGGTTACGCATTACTAGGATGGCCGTCAAGCGCGAGGTGTGGAGGCGGCGACTCATGGCGGACGACAAGAGCGGTGGCGGGACGTTCCTGCCCGCGAGCATCGAGGCCGCCTGGGGTCTGCGGGAGCGGCCCTCCAAAGGGCCCAAGCCCGGACTCACCCTCGACCGGATCGTCGCCACGGCCGTCCGTGTCGCCGCGGCCGAGGGGCTCGACGCCGTCTCCATGGGGCGGATCGCCAAGGAGCTGGGCGTCTCCCCGATGTCGCTCTACCGCTACGTCGGCGCGAAGAGCGAGCTGTACGTCCTGATGACGGACGCGGCGACCGGCGCGCCGCCCGAGGTGTTCCCGCCCGGTACGCCGTGGCGGGAGGCGATGGAGGCGTGGGCCCGGGCGATGCGCGACCTCTACCGGCGCAACCTGTGGATGGTCCGCGTCCCCGTGTCGGGGCCGCCCGCGACGCCGCACACCGTCGCCTGGTGGGAGAAGGGCATGGTGGCCCTGGCGGGCACCGGCCTCGACGAGGGCGCCAAGATCTCGGTCATCCTGCTGGTGAGCGGATTCGTGAAGAGCGACGCCATGACGAGCGCCGACCTCGCCGCCGCCATCGCCGCGAGCGGGGAGGAGGCGAACGTCGTGATGGCCCGGTACAGCCGGATGCTGCGCCGCCTCGCCGATCCGGAGCGCTACCCGGCGGTGGCCAGGATGCTGGACTCGGGGGTCCTCGACGAGGCGGACGAGCCGGACTACGAGTTCCGCTTCGGCCTGGCGCGGCTCCTCGACGGGGTCGCGGTCCTGGTGGACGGGGTGACGGGAGACGTCTCGTAGGGAGGCGGGCGGGCCTCGGTCCGCTCGCGGTTCGAGGTAGGGCCGCAGGTAGGCCCACTCGTCCAGGAGCGTGCGGTTGAAGCGTTCGACCTTGCCGTTCGTCTGCGGACGGTAGGGACGGATCTTCTTGTGGGCGATGCCGGCCGCGGCCGGTCCCCGCGCTGGGCGCTGATCAGGTGTGCTCTAGCCTGACGGGGATCGGACCGTTTGGAGCCAGGGGTGGGGATCCGCATGGCAGCGCGCACGACCGACGACACGGGACGCGGGCGGGTGCGGTGGCCGTCGGGCCGCCGGGGATCGGGGCGCGGGCTCCACCCCCTCCTCGCGGCCGTCACCGCGCTGTGCGCCCTCGGACTCGTCACGGGCTGCTCCGCCCTGGGGAGTTCGCTGCGCCTCGTCTGGGAGGCCCCGGTCGACAACGGCGCCAGGACCTACGGCAACGGGGCCTGGCTGGTCGGCGAGACGCTCGTCCGCAGCCGGTACGACGCGGTCGGCGCCTTCGACGCGAGGACGGGCAAGGTCCGCTGGGAGTACGCCCCGCCCGGGCAGGAGCACATCTGCGCCGTCAGCCGCCGCACGGCCGGCTCCGTCCTCCTGATCGCCCGGGGGAACGTGATGAAAGCGGGCTGCTCGACGGTCGCCGCGCTCGACCTCATGAGCGGCCGCGAGCGGTGGCACACGCCCCGCACCCCGGGGGGAAACCTGACCGAGACGTTCGCGGACATGGTCGCCGTCGGTGGCGGGGTCGCCGTCCTGCGGGACGCCGACGACCTGTGGACCCTCGACGACGACCTGTGGACCCCCGACTCCCGGCCCGCCGTCTCCGGAACGAAGGCGCTGCGCGCTTTCGACCTGCGGACCGGCGCCCCGCGCTGGACGGCCGCCGTCCCCGAGGGCTGTGTGCCCGAGCAGGTCGCCGCCGGGGAGCGGCAGGTCGTCGCGGTACTCGCCTGTGGCCGCACCGATCTGCGGCTGGCCGCGTTCGACCCGGCCGGCGGCGGGCTGCGGTGGACCGCTTCCCTCGGCGGGCGGACGGCGCCCGCACCGGACGGCCAGGTGGCCTTGCTGTCGGCCGAGCCGCCGGTCGTGCAGAACGGCGGGACGACCGAGGGCGAGCAGGGCGCCTTCCTCCTCTTCGGCGAGGACGGGAAGGCGGCCGGCCGGATCGAGACAACCGGCGGGTATGGAACCATCCGGGCGCATGCGCCGGCCCTCGTGACCGTCGCGGACGGGCGGCTCTACGCCGGCGCCGAGATCAGAGAGCGCAAGTCGTACCGGGACCGGGTGGTCGCCTTCGACCTCGCGAGCGGCAGCCAGGTCTGGCTGGCGGACGTGGCCGTCGCGGGCGGCCTGCGCGCCCTCGACGTGACCGGCGGCCGGGTGACCGTCCTCGCCGACCGCGGCTCCCGGCAGGACAGCCTCGACGAACTGGTGGTGCTCGACGCCGCCACCGGTGAGGAGAGGGAGAGCATCGACACCGGCAGCGACGTGGACCGGCACAAGGGCGAACTGGCGGGCGTGCGCGTGTACGAGGACCTGGTCGTCGCCGTGCGCTGGGGCTCGGGAGTGCGCCCCTTCTCGGCGTACACACGCGACTGACGCGTCGGGCCCGGCGGGAATCGTCGGACACGCCCTCACCGGGCGCGCGGGGACTCGTGGGGCGGTGGGGCCTCGCGAGGCGGGCGGGGCCTTGGGGCCGCGCGGCGGTCCTGCGTCGTCCCGGCGCGCGGTCAGCCGTACATGCCGCTGAGTTCGGCGGCGATGCGGGCGAGGTGACGGCGGGCCTCGGGCGGGTCGAGGATCTCGGCCCGGGCGCCGAGCCCGGCGAGCCGGGCGGCGACGGCCTCGGGGGAGGGGCCGTCGACCTCGATGGAGGTCCAGCCGTCCCGGCCGGTCGCCCCGAGGCGTATCCGCGTCCCGAACAGCCCCGTCAGAACGCCCTCCGTCCCGGGTGCGGCCCGTCCCCGGACCGTCGCCGCCACCATGCGGGTCTCCATCCGCGCTGCCAGTGCCCGCCAGGCGGTGGCGAGGTCGAAGTCCTCGGGCCGTACGACGGGTTGACCGGTCGCCTCGACGGACGTCACCCGGTCGACGCGGAAGGCGCGCGGGCCCTCGTCCGTGCCGGCCACCAGATAACGGACCCCGGCCTTGGCCGCGATGCCCAGGGGATGGACGGTCCGCTCCCGGGGTTCCCGTCCGGGCGAGGCGTATCCGATCCGTACCCGCGTGCCGTCGACCACCGCCCGCTGGAGAGCGGGGAGCCGGGGCTCGTCGGTCCGGGCACCCGACCAGTCCGTACCGTCGGCGACCCCGGCCCGCGCGGCCGCTTCCGCGTCCTCCCGCAGTGGCGCGGGCAGGGCGCGTACGAGCTTGCGGAGGGCGACGCGCAGGTCGGGGGCCGTGGCGCTCGGCCCGGTGAGGAGGAAGAGCGCGCGGACCTCGTGCGCGGTGAGGCCGGTGAGGTCGGTCCGCGCCCCGCCCACCAGCGCCCACCCGCCACCGCGACCCGGCTGCGAGTACACCGGGATCCCGGCGGTGGCGAGCGCCCCCAGGTCCCTGCGGGCGGTCCGCTCGGACACCTCGAGCTCGGCGGCCACCTCGGCGGCGGTGACGCGGCCGCGGGTCTGGAGGAAGAGCAGGGTGGCGACGAGTCGATCGGCTCTCATGCGGATCATTGTGCGGCAACCCGCCGCCGAACCACGGGAGTTCGGCGGCGGGGGCCCTGGCGGCTCAGTGGGCCGTGAGACCGGCCTCGCGCTCGGCGGTCACGACGGGCGCCTCCGCCCCCGCCGGGCCGCCCGCCTGGGAGGCGCCGCCCGTCCCCGCCCGGCTGTCCGTCCGGGAGGCGCTCGCCACCGCCCGGCTGTCCGTCCGAGGCCGCCGCAGGACCGTCGCCGCGACGACGAGGGCGGCGACGAGGAGGCCGGCGCCCACCGCGAAGGCGAGGTGATAGCCGCCGGTCAGCGCCTCGGGGGCGGGACGGCCCGCCTCCGCGAGGCTCTCGGTACGCGAGGCGGCCAGGGTGGAGAGGACCGCGATGCCCAGGGCCATGCCGATCTGCTGGGTGGTGTTGAACAGGCCGGAGGCGAGCCCCGCGTCCTCCTCCTTCGCGCCGGACATCCCCAGTGAGGTGAGGGCCGGGAGCGCGAGACCGAAGCCGGCCGCGAGGAGCATGACGGGCAGCAGGTCGGTGGCGTACGAGGCCCGCACGGGCACCCGGGTGAGCAGCCCGAGGACGCCGATCAGGAGGACGAGGCCGGTCAGCAGCACATTGCGTTCGCCGAAGCGCGCGACCAGGCGGGCGGAGACGCCCAGGGACACGGCGCCGATCACGGCCGCAGCCGGGAGCATCGCGAGACCGGTCTCCGCGGCGCCGTAGCCGAGCACCTTCTGCAGGTAGAGCGCGACGAGGATCTGGAACGAGAAGAGCGCGGCGACCATCAGCATCTGGACCAGGTTGGCGCCCAGGACGCTGCGCGAGCGGAGGATCCGCAGCGGCATGAGCGGGGTTCTCGCCGTGGCCTGGCGGACGACGAAGCCCGCGAGGAGGGCGAGCGCGAGACCGCCGAGTCCGAGCGTGTGGGCGGAGGCGGCGCCGTACTCCTCGACCTTGACGACGGCGTAGATGCCGAGCATCAGCCCGGACGTGACCAGCAGGGCGCCGACGAGGTCGGCTCCGGCCTTCAGGCCGAGGCCGCGGTCGCCGGGGAGGGCGGGGAGGGCGACGAGGAGGACCGCGATGCCGACGGGCAGGTTGATGAAGAAGATCCAGTGCCAGGTGAGCGCGTCGGTCAGGACGCCGCCGAGCACCTGCCCGAGGGAGGCGCCGGCCGCGCCGGTGAAGCTGAACACCGCGATGGCCCTGGCCCGTTCGCGCGGGGCGGTGAACAAGGTGACCAGGATGCCCAGGCTGACGGCGGAGGCCATGGCGCTGCCGGCTCCCTGGAGGAAGCGGGCGGCGATCAGCACGCCGGGGGAGCCGGCCACGCCGGCCATGAGGGAGGCGGCGGTGAACACGCCCGTACCCGCGAGGAACATCCGCTTGCGGCCGATGAGGTCGCCGAGGCGCCCGGCGAGGAGGAGCAGGGACCCGAAGGCGATCAGATAGGCGTTGACGACCCAGCTCAGGCCGACCGGGGTGAAGCCGAGGTCGCCTTGGATGGCCGGCATGGCGACGGTGACGATGCTGCCGTCGAGGATCGTCATGAGCATCCCGGCGGACAGCACGCCCAGGGCGAGCCGGCGGGAGCGGGCGGGCGCCCCGGAGGCGGTGTCGGTGGGGGAATCGGTGGCGGGCATCGCGGGCACTCCTGTCGTCGGACGGCAACAGGAACGACCGTAGCAGATAGTTTTGTTGCAGACTATCTTTTACGGATCGATGAGGGCGAGGGTGCGGACGCGCGCGCCGGGGGTCATCCCTTCTGGCGCGCCCGCCTGGCCGGCCGTGGACCCTCGGCGGGGGTTTCCAGATGGCCGGTGACCAGGCGGTTCAACGCCCGGAGCAGGACCGTGCGCTCCTCCTCGGGCAGGGAGCCGAGGGTGTTCTCATGGACGCGGTCGACGATCTTCTGACTCTCTCCGGCCACCTTCGCCCCCTCCTCCGTCACGGCGATGATCCGCGCCCGGCGGTCGGCGCTCGACGGCCGCCGCTCGGCGAGCCCGGCCTTCTCGAGCGCGTCGACGGTCACCACCATCGTGGTCTTGTCCATGTCGCCGATCTCGGCGAGCTGTGCCTGGGTCCGCTCCTCCTCCAGCGCGTGCACCAGGACGCAGTGCATACGGGGAGTGAGTCCGATCTCCCCCAGCTCGGCGCTCATCCGCGTCCTCAGGACGTGGCTGGTGTGATCCAGCAGGAAGGAGAGGTCCGGCTCGGTGCGGGTGGGTGCCATGGCTGTCATGTCGGCCAGGGTAGAGGAAGTCGATCCGTGGCGGATTATCAGGAAGCGGACGACTGGAACGTGTCTCGCATCCGGTCCCTGCCGTCGCCCCGGCGGCCTGGCCCGACCGTGAGCGGCCCCGGCGCGGCCGCGGTTGACGCGCGGGCGACCGCCCGGAGGGGGGCAGGCGATGTGCGACACACTTGCAAGCAGTTGCTTGCAATAGTTAGCAGGGTCTGGCAAGGTCGCAGCATGGCATCACTCAACGTCGGCAATCTCGGCGAGTACCTCCGCGAGCAGCGGCGCACCGCGCAGCTGTCCCTGCGGCAGCTCGCCGATGCCGCCGGGGTGTCGAACCCGTATCTGAGCCAGATCGAGCGGGGGCTGCGCAAGCCCAGCGCCGAGGTGCTGCAGCAGGTCGCGAAGGCGCTGCGGATCTCCGCCGAGACGCTGTACGTGCAGGCCGGGATCCTCGACGAGAAGGAGCGGGAGGAGCTGGAGACGCGCGCCGTCATACTGGCCGATCCCTCGATCAACGAGCGGCAGAAGCAGGTGCTGCTCCAGATCTACGACTCCTTCCGCAAGGAGAACGCCGCCGAGAGCGCCGAGACCGCCGCGCGTGCGGCGCGGACCGCGCCGGGTGACGAGGCGGGCGCCGACTCCGGTGCCGGCCCGGGTGCGGATCCGGGCGACGACGTGGGTGCCGAACGATCCTCGAACGACCCTCGAACCAGTACGTGACGTCCGGGAGGACCACCACCATGGCCATCATCGAAGAACTGCGTACCCCCCTCTACTTCGCCGCCGGTACCGCCGATCTCGCCGTCCAGCAGGCCAGGAAGGTCCCCGGGCTGATCGAGCAGATCGCCGCCGAGGCCCCCGCGCGGATCGAGGCCGTGCGCAAGACGGACCCGAAGGCCGTGCAGGAGAAGGTGTCGGAGCGGGCCAAGGAGGCCCAGGTCACCGTGCAGTCCAAGCTCGCCGAGGTCGTGGGCAACTTCGACACCGACCTGAAGAAGCTGGGCGAGCAGGCCCAGGACCTGGCCCTGCGCGGTGTCGGTGTGGCCGCCGAGTACGCGGTCAAGGCCCGGGAGAAGTACGAGGAGGTCGCCGCGCACGGCGAGGAGGCCGTGCGTTCCTGGCGCGGTGAGGCCGCCGACGAGATCACCGAGATCGCCATCGTCGTCGAGCCCGAGGCGAAGACCGAGTCGGAGAAGGCGGGGACGGCCGAGGTGAAGGCGGAGGCCACGTCCGCGGAGCCCAAGGCCGGCCGCAAGACCGCCGTCCGCAAGCCCGCCGCCAAGAAGACCACGGCCGCCACGGAGCAGTGACCCCGGCGGCGTGACGCAAGCCCGGGCACCGATCAGGGTGCCCGGGGCGTTGAACCGGGTACCTTGGCCGCGAGGCGCTCCATCCACTCACGAGGCGGTGCTACGCATGTTGCGCGCGGGATTCGACTCCATCATCTGGCTGGTGATCGGCCTGGTCTTCATCGGCTTCGCCGTCACCGCGCTCGTCTTCGCGGCCATGGCGCGCGAGGACGCCTACCGCGCGGCCGACAAGCAGACGAAGAAGTTCTGGCTGATCCTCCTGGGCATCAACCTCGCCCTCAACCTGCTGCTGCCGATGCTCTTCCTCCAGATCGCCGGTCTCATCGCGGCCATCGTCTTCATGGTCGACGTCCGGCCCGCCATCCGGCAGATCTCCGGCGGAGGCGGCGGCCGTCGCGGCGGCTCCAGCAGCGACGGGCCCTACGGCCCGTACAACGGCGGCCGCTAGGGCGTGTTTCGACAGGCGCGGAGAGGCCCGCGAGGGGCCCGTCGCGCGAGGACGCCGATCGAATGGCAAAGGGCCCGGGCTCAGCCCGGGCCCTTTGCCGTGCCTCGGGCTCAGCGCCGGGGCCGTCCCCATGACGCGGGATCAGCGCCGGGCCCGTTCCCCGGGCCCAGTGCCGGGCCCTTTCCAGGGCCGCCGCCGTTCAGCCCCGGGCCCTTTCCAGGGCCAGGACCGCCACGTCGTCCGTCAGCTCGCCGCCGTTCAGCGACCGGACCTCCGTCACCGCCGCTTCCAGGAGCTCCTCGCCCCGCAGCCCTTCCGCCAGCTGCCGGTTGATCATCGCGACCATCCCCTCCTGGCCGAGCCGAGGCGAACCCGGGCCCGCCGAGCGGCCCTCGATCAGCCCGTCCGTGTACATCAGCAGGCTCCACGTCCCGCCCAGCTCCACCTGGCGGCGCGGCCAGCGGGCGCGCGGCAGCAGGCCGAGGGCCGGGCCGCTGTCCTCGTACGGCAGGAGCCGCGCCGCCGCGCCCGCCCTGGCGATCAGCGGCGAGGGGTGCCCGGCGAGGCACAGGCCGGCCCGGCGCCCGTCCGGCGCGATGTCGACCGTGCAGAGCGTCGCGAAGATCTCCTCGCTCTCCCGCTCGTGCTCCAGGACCTGCTGGAGCGTGGAGAGCAGCTCGTCCCCGCACAGGCCCGCGAAGGTCAGCGCCCGCCACGCGATGCGCAGCTCCACGCCGAGCGCGGCCTCGTCCGGGCCGTGCCCGCAGACGTCGCCGATCATGGCGTGGACCGTGCCGTCCGGGGTGCGGACGGTGTCGTAGAAGTCGCCGCCGAGCAGCGCGCGCGAGCGGCCGGGGCGGTAGCGGGCCGCGAACCGCAGGTCGGAACCCTCCAGCAGGGGAGTGGGCAGCAGCCCGCGCTCGAGCCGGGCGTTCTCCTGGGCCCGCAGCCGCGACTCGGCCAGCTTCACCTGTACGGCGTCGGCCCGCTTGCGCTCCACCGCGTACCGGATCGCCCGGCTCAGCAGCCTTCCGTCGAGCTCCTCGCGGAAGAGGTGGTCCTGGGCCCCCACCCGTACCGCCTCCGCCGCCAGCTCCGCGTCCGCCGAGGCGGCGAGCGCCAGGACGGCGTGGCGCGGCGCGAGCCGCAGGACGTGCCGCAGCGGGGCCAGGGGGTCGTCGCCGGCCGCCCGGGGCCCGGGCAGGGCGAGGTCGACCAGGACGCAGTGCACGTCGTCCGTGAGGAGCCGCTCGGCCTCGGTGAGGTTGCGGGCGGTACGGATCCGGACGCGGGTCCCGTCGGCGTCGAGCATCTCGGGTACGGCGAGGGCACCCGCCGGGTCGTCCTCGACGACCAGAAGGGTCAGGTCGGTGCCTGTCGTCGCCGTGGCGACGGTGGCGGCCGTGGCAGCCGGGGCGGCGGTGGCAGCGCCTGGCGCCGCAGCAGAGACGCTTCTCTGTCGCGGTACGGGTATGGGCATCGGCTTTGTTTCCTTCCCTCCCCCCGAGGGCGCGGCGTGACGACGAACGACGTCCCGCCAGACGGGGACCATAGCGCCACCCCGACGGGCAACGGAATGGTGATCACGGCACGAGCACAGAAGTGAGGTTGGCATATGCCGCGCATAGGGAGGTTGTCGCCCGCCGGGCCATGACGAACATCACGCCCCGTCCCGGCCCGGAGCGGCCCGTCGTGTCACTCCGGGCGGACGACTCCCAGGATCTCCATCGAGCCCGCTCCCGCGATCGTCACGTTCCGGCCGGGCCGCGGCGCGTGCACCATGGCGCCGTCGCCGATGTACATCCCGATGTGGCTGGCGTCCTTGAAGTAGACGATCAGGTCACCCGGCCGCATGTCCTTGATGTCCACCCTCGGCAGCAGCCGCCACTGCTCCTGCGAGGTGCGCGGGATGGGCCGGCCCGCAGCGCCCCAGGCGCTCTGGGTCAGGCCGGAGCAGTCGAACGAGCCCGGGCCCTCCGCGCCCCAGACGTACGGCTTGCCGATCTGCGCCGTCGCGTACCGGACGGCCTGCTTGCCGCGCGCGGTCGCCTTCCCGTCGAGGCCCTTGAGGACGCCGGTGTCCAGCCAGGCGGTCTGGGCCCGGTACCGTTCCTGCTCCTCCATGCGCAGCAGGCGCGCCAGCTCCTCGGCCTCCAGCTCGGACTCGAGCTTGCGGGCCGCGGCGATCTTGGCCTCGATGTCCTTCTTCGCCTTGGCCTGCTTGACGCGGTTGGCCTCCAGCTTGGTCCAGTTGGTGCCCGCGTCCTTGGCGTAGAGGGTCAATTCGCCCTGCGTGCGGTTCAGTTCGCCGAGGAGGTCGCTGGTGGCCTTCTGGCCCTGCTTGAGCCGGCCGGCGTGGTCGAGGAAGAGCTGCGGGTCGTCGGTGAGGACGAACTGGGCGCCGTCGGGAAGGCCGCCGTTGCGGTACTGGGCGCGGGCCGCCGCGCCCGCCTGGGCCTTGAGCCGGTCGATCTTCTCGCGGCCGGCCACGATCATCCGGGCCAGCTTCACGATCTCGGCGGACTGCTCCTTGGTCTGCTCCTCGGCGAGGTTGTACGCGTCGGTGGCGACGGCGGCCTGGCGGTACAGACCGTCTATCTCCCTGCGTACCTCTTCGAGGGTCTTCTCGGGCGCGGCGGGTGCCGCGGGCGGCAGCGGTGCGGCGGTGGCGGTCAGGGTCAGCGCGGGCGAAGCCAGTACCGTCAGGGCGCAGACCACGGTGATCGCGGTGGTGGCATGGCGGCGTCGGTTCACTATCTCCCCCTCGGACGGCCTTGCATCCCGAATCTGATTTACCGTCAGTAACTTGCTGGTGACCTTGGCGATAGTGCCATGCGAAACCCGAAAACGACAGGGGAAACCTGGGCTTGTCGGGCCAGTTCCCCCGACCAGGGACGAGTGTGCGGCGTGTCGCGTTCCGCAAGCGGCGGAAATTCAGCCGGATGTGACGAGCGCGACGTTCCCGCGCCCCGGGCCGGGCCCTCCCGCGAGGCGGCGCTCACGCCGGCGTCGCTCCCGCGCCTGGTCCTCCCGCGAGGCGGCGCTCACGCCGGCGGCGCCAGGGCCTCCCAGCGCACCGTCACCTCTCCCTGCCGCCAGCGCCGGTGGCCGTCCGTCAGCGGCCAGTCCGCCGCCAGGTCACGTACGGCCCGGATCCAGCGCTGCCGCGCGCCGAGCGAGGCGTACGGAGCCGCCGCCGCCCACGCCCGGTCGAAGTCGCGCAGGAAGGCGTGCACCGGCTCACCCGGCACGTTGCGGTGGATGAGGGCCTTCGGCAGCCGCTCCGCGAGGTCGGAGGGGCGCTCCAGGGAGCCGAGGCGGGTCGCGAAGGTCACCGTCCGCGGCCCCGACCGGTCGAGCGCCACCCACACGTGCCGCCGCCCGATCTCGTCGCAGGTCCCCTCCACGAGCAGCCCGTCCGGCCCGAGCCGCGCGCACAGGCGCGCCCACACCGCGGCCACCTCGCCCTCGTCGTACTGCCGCAGCACGTTCGCCGCCCGGATCAGCGCGACCTCGCCCGGCACCGGGACCTCGAAGCCGCCGTGCAGGAAGGTCAGGCCCTCGCGTTCGTAGGGCCGGGCGGCGGCGACCCGGGACGGCTCGATCTCGATGCCGACGACCTCGGCGCGCGGATCGGCGGTCCGCAGCCGTCCCAGCAGCTCGACGGCCGTCCAGGGGGCCGCGCCGTACCCCAGGTCCACGGCGACGGGAGCCCCGGGCGACCGGCGCAGGGCCGGGCCGTGGACGGCGGCGATCCAGCGGTCCATGCGGCGGAGCCGGTTCGGGTTGGTGGTCCCGCGGGTCGCCGTGCCGACCGGTCGGGTCACGGCGAGCGACGCGCGGGCGGGGCGACCCCGGCCGGAGCCGTCGGGGAGGGGGGTGCGCGGGGCCATGGGACGAGCCTAAGCGGTGAGCCACGTGGCCCCTCGCGGGCAATGAATTGGCAAAACGGAAATGGATGGCGTCATTCCGGTGTTGTGCCGCCAGGAGGGCGACGTGGGCCGCCCGGTTCGCCGTGCCCGGCCTGCCGTACCCGCTCCGCAACGCCCCCGCTGACCGCTATGCCTCGCTCCGAGCGGAAGGACCGTCGACGTGAGCCAGTACGTGTCCCGGCTCGCCGGCTCCCTGGCGACACCGTCCAGGCTCCGGCTCCCCGGCCGTCACCGCACGCCCCGCCGGGTGGCCATGCTCAGCGTCCACACCTCGCCCCTCCACCAGCCGGGAACCGGCGACGCGGGAGGCATGAACGTCTACATCGTCGAGCTGGCCAAGCGCCTCGCCGCGATCAACGTCGAGGTCGAGATCTTCACCCGCGCCACCACCGGCGGCCTCGCCCCGGTCGTCGAGCTCGCGCCCGGCGTCCTCGTGCGGCACGTGGACGCGGGGCCGTACGAGGGTCTGGCCAAGGAGGAGCTGCCGGCCCAGCTCTGCGCCTTCACGCACGGGGTCATGCAGGCGTGGGCGGGCCACCGTCCGGGCCACTACGACCTGGTCCACTCCCACTACTGGCTCTCCGGCCACGTCGGATGGCTCGCCGCCGAGCGGTGGGGCGTCCCGCTCGTGCACGCCATGCACACCATGGCCAAGGTCAAGAACGCGGCGCTCGCGGAGGGCGACACTCCCGAGCCCGCGGCCCGGGTGATCGGCGAGACCCAGATCGTCTCCGCCGCCGACCGGCTGATCGCCAACACCGCCGAGGAGGCCGACGAGCTGGTCCGCTTCTACGAGGCCGACCCCGGCAAGGTCGCCGTCGTGCACCCCGGCGTGAACCTCGACCACTTCCGCCCCGCGGACGGCCGCGCCGCCGCCCGGGCCCGCCTCGGCCTGCCCGCCGACGCCTTCATCCCGGTCTTCGCGGGCCGCATCCAGCCGCTGAAGGCCCCCGACATCCTGCTGCGGGCGGCGGCCCTGCTGCTGGACCGCGACCCCTCCCTGCGCTCCCGCATGGTCGTGCCGGTCGTGGGCGGGCCGAGCGGCAGCGGCCTGGCCAAGCCGGAGAAGCTGCAGAAGCTGGCGGCCCGGCTCGGCATCGCGGACGTCGTGCGCTTCCACCCGCCGGTCGGACAGGAACGGCTCGCGGACTGGTTCCGCGCGGCCTCGGTGCTGGTCATGCCCTCGTACAGCGAGTCCTTCGGGCTGGTCGCGATAGAGGCCCAGGCGGCCGGCACACCGGTCGTCGCGGCTGCCGTCGGGGGCCTTCCCGTCGCGGTGCGCGACGACGTGACCGGCTTCCTCGTGCAGGGCCACGACCCGGCCGACTACGCCCGCGCGCTCGGCCGGTTCCTCGAGGACCCGGCCCTCTCCGCCCGGATGGGCGCGGCGGCCGCCCGGCACGCCGGCTCGTTCGGCTGGGACACGGCGGCGTCCGGTACGGCGGACGTGTACACGGCGGCGATGCACGATCACCGGATGCGTGATCACCGCCGTCGCGTACGCTCGCACCATGGCTGACGTCGCACGCGCCCACCAGGTCATCGAGGACACCCTCAAGGACGCCGAACTGGAGTGGGAGTCCCCCGAGCCCGGCTCGTACGTCGTCAAACTGCCGGGCACGCGCAAGCTCTTCACGACGCTCTCGCTGCGCGTCGGCCGCCACTCCCTCTCCCTCAACGCCTTCGTCATCCGTCACCCCGACGAGAACGAGGCGGGGGTCCACCGGTGGCTCCTGGAGCGCAACCTCAAGCTGTACGGAGTGAGTTACGCGGTCGACGGCCTCGGCGACATCTACCTCGCCGGCAAGCTGCCGCTGGCCGCCGTCACCGCCGAGGAGCTGGACCGGCTGCTCGGCTCGGTCCTCGAAGCGGCCGACGGTTCCTTCAACACGCTTCTGGAGCTCGGCTTCGCGCGTGCGATCCGGCGTGAGTACGAGTGGCGGATCGCCCGCGGCGAGTCGACCCGCAACCTGGACGCGTTCACGCATCTGACCCAGCGGCCGGCAGACTGAGGCTCGGGCGCCCGGCTACGTCCGGCGCCCGCCTGGCCCCGGGCCGTACAGCGCCCGCCCGCCCCGCAGGTTTGAAGCGCCGACCGGCACGCGAGGCTCTCTTGCCGATCCTTGCCCCTCTCGCCGGGTTCGCGGCCTGATCCAGCCCTCCGGCCCGACCGGGCCTGACCGACACGACACCTCTGGCCGGCCCCCGCCCCCTTTCCCCATTCCGCTTCCCATGCCTTCCGCACCCCGGCCTAGGCGTGGCATGCTCACGCCCGGCATAGAGCTGAACACCATTCATGTACGTGAAAGGGGCTCGGGTATGGCACTCAGCAGGCGGCAGTTCGTGGGCGGCGCGGCCGCGGTGGCGGGCGCCACCGCGGGCACGGGGTTCGCCCCGGCCTCCCGGCCCTCCCTCGGGGACGTCCCCGGCCCGGCCTCCCGGCCCTCCCTCTGGGACGAGTACACGGCCGCCCCCTACACCCACCCCCAGATCCCCTACGTCGGCCGCGCCGGCGCCCGCCGCGGCGCCACCCGCCTCGCCCGGCCGAGGACCGTCGCCGACGTCCGCGACTACGGCGCCACCCCCGACGGCTCCACGGACTCCGCCCCCGCCGTCAACCGGGCCCTCGCCGACGCGGGGGAGCGCGGCGGCGGCACGGTGATCGTCCCGCCGGGCACGTACCGGATCGACGGGCTGATCCACATCGGCCACAGCGGCGTGGTCCTGCGCGGCGCCGGCTCGGAGCGGACGACCCTGCTGGCGACCCGGCACCTCACGGAGCTGATCGGCCCGTACGGCTCCCGCTACGGCGGCGACAAGTCCTCCTGGTCCTGGGCCGGCGGACTGATCTGGCTCAGCCCGCGCGCCCGCCACGCCTCCCTCCTCGCCGCGATCACGGCGCGCGCCTGGCCCTTCGAGGGCTGGACGGGGAACGCCCGCGACGAGTGGACCACCCTCACGACGGTCCGCCCGGCCCGCCGCGGCGACTGGACGGTGACGGTCGACGACCCGTCAGCCCTGCACCGGGGGCGGATCGTTCTCCTCCGGCTGGCCGACGACGACGGGCACACGCTGCTGGAGCACATGGCGGGCGGCGGACCGGGCCCGGAGGCGTACACCTGGGACGACAAGACGAAGCTGACGAGCTACGTCCCCTACGAATGGCCGGTGCGGATCGCCTCCGTACGCGGCCGGAGGGTCACCTTCGAGCGGCCGCTGCCCCTGGACGTACGACCGGAATGGGACGCCCGGCTGACCACCCTCGCCGAGCCGCTCACCGACTCGGGCGTGGAGGGCCTGACCCTGGAGGCGGTCGAGACGCCCCAGGCCCCGCACCTGCTGGACAAGGGCTACAACGGCGTCACCTTCCAGTGCGCGTACGACTGCTGGGCGGACGACGTCGTCGTCCGCCACGTCGACAACGGCTTCGGGCTCGTCGCCGCCTCCGCCTGCACCCTGCGCCGTACGCGGGTGGAGGGGCGCGGCTCGCACCACCCGTACTTCTGCCGGGAGGGAGCGCACGACAACCTCGTGGAGGACTTCCGCGTGGCGGCCCGCACGGTTCCGGCGCCGGCCGGGACGCAGCTCCACGGCATCAACGTCGAGGGGCTGTCGAGCCACAACGTCTGGTCACGGGGCCGGATGGAGATGGGCACCTTCGACACGCACCGGGGCATGCCCTTCGCCAACGTGCGGACGCAGATCACCGTCGAGAACAACGGCCGGCACGGCGGCGACGCGTCGGCCGGGCCGCTCTACGGGGCGCGGTTCGCGCACTGGAACGTGACGGTCACGAACGGCCGGGCGGGTCTGGTCAGGATCGACACGGTCGCGCCGTACAGCGTGACGGCCGGCATCAGCGAGGTGCGGGAGTTCGACCAGATCGACGTGCCGGACTTCGCGGGCGACCTCCACGCGCGCGTGGAGGCGTACGGGGAACCGGAGGCGGTGCGCCCCCGGAACCTGTACGAGGCCCAGCGGAGGGTCAGGCGCTGACGGCGGGTCTCCGGCCGGGCCCCTGACCGGACTCCGGGCCGTTCGGGCCGTGCGGACCCTCCAGACCGGCCGTCAGGTCCTCCGGGCCGGGTTCCGGCTCGGGCCTCGGCCCGGAGGCCGGCCCGGGCCTCAGGTCCTCCAGGTCGGGCTTCAGGTCGGGCTTCTGGTCGGGGAGGTCGCCGGGGCGGGCGTCCTCGTGGACCGGATCGATCGCGATCGGCTCGTCGTCGACGAGGGCCTTGCGCAGGCGGGTCGTGTAACCGACGGCCGCGACCGCCCCGATGACCGCACAGGCCGCCCACAGGACGTCGGGCCCGGGCCCGTCCACGACCCAGCCGGCCAGGATCGGCGCGACGAAGCCGGCCACCGCCCAGGACATGCCCATCACGCCCTGGTAGCGGCCGCGGGCGTGCTCGGGGGCGAGCCTGGCGGTGGCGGCGGCGTTGGTGGGCACGTGGACCATCTCGCCGATCGTCCAGACGACGACCGTGGCGGCGAAGGCGACGGGCGACCCGGCCAGGGCGGTCGCTCCCGTACCGAACGCGAACAGCAGCGAGGACACGGTCAGGAGCATCGTCGGCGACCGCTTGTCGGTCACCTTGTTGACCAGGAGCTGGAAGGCGACGATGACGACGCCGTTGACGGCGATGACCGCGCCGTACGCGGCGGTGGAGAGGCCCTGCTCCGCCATGGAGAGAGGCAGGCCGATCCACGGGGCGGTGAAGACGAGGCAGACGAGGAGGTTGAGGAGCACGAGGGTGCGGAAGGGGGCGTCGCGCAGCACCGTGAGGACGCTCAGGCGCTGTTCCTCGACGATCTCGCCGGCGGTGTCCCGGCGGGCGTCGGGCCGGGTCTCCGGCAGCCGGAGGAAGACGATGAGCGCGCAGAGGACGGTGGCCACGGCGTCGACGACGAACAGCGTCCGGTAGCCGAGGAAGACCGCTGCGCCGCCGCCGAGGGCGGCGATGGCGAAGCCCAGGTTCAGAGCCCAGTAGTTGAGCGCGTAGGCCCGGCGCAGGTCGTTCTCGGGGACCATGTCGGCGATCGTGGCGTTGATGGACGGCCGGACGCCCTGCATGGCGACGCCCATGAGCAGGACGACGGTGGCGACGGCCCAGGCGCTGGTGACGTACGCGAGGGCGGCGGCGCAGGCCGCGGCCGCCAGGTGCATCGAGACCATGGTGGGCCGCCGGCCCCACCGGTCGGTGAGCATGCCGCCGAGCGGCGAGCCGGCGACCCCGCCGAGACCGTGCAGGGCGACGACGAGCCCGGCGAACCAGGCCGAGTGCCCGAGCTCCTGGGTGAGGTAGAGGGAGAGGAAGGTGAGGACGAAGGCGCCGGTGCGGTTGACGAGGGTGGAGAGCCAGAGCCACCAGAAACCGCAGGGGAGCCCGGAGACGGTCGCACGCGCTGATCGTCTGAGCGAGTCGATGGACATGTGTGGCCGGCCCCCTGGCATGTGTAAGTCCCTCTTGGCGACTCCGTAACTTACGCATCTCACGTGTCGGACGCCAGCGAATTGCTGGGGGGCGTCCGGTGTCAGGCGTCGATTAGGCTCGGACGCATGGCCGACGCACCGTACAAGCTGATCCTCCTCCGCCACGGCGAGAGCGAGTGGAACGCGAAGAATCTGTTCACCGGCTGGGTGGACGTCAACCTCACCGAGAAGGGCGAGAAGGAGGCGGTCCGCGGCGGTGAGCTGCTCAAGGACGCCGGCCTGCTGCCCGACGTACTGCACACCTCGCTCCAGAAGCGCGCCATCCGCACGGCGCAGCTCGCGCTGGAGGCCGCCGACCGCCACTGGATCCCGGTCCACCGCTCCTGGCGCCTGAACGAGCGCCACTACGGTGCGCTCCAGGGCAAGGACAAGGCGCAGACGCTGGCCGAGTTCGGCGAGGAGCAGTTCATGCTCTGGCGCCGCTCGTACGACACCCCGCCGCCGGTCCTCGCCGACGACAACGAGTTCTCGCAGGCGCACGACGCCCGCTACTCCACGATCCCGCCGGAGCTGCGCCCGCGCACGGAGTGCCTGAAGGACGTCGTCGACCGCATGCTGCCGTACTGGTACGACGGCATCGTCCCGGACCTCCTGACCGGCCGCACGGTCCTGATCGCCGCCCACGGCAACAGCCTGCGCGCCCTGGTCAAGCACCTCGACGGCATCTCGGACGAGGACATCGCGGGCCTGAACATCCCCACGGGCATCCCGCTCGCCTACGAACTCGACGAGACCTTCAAGCCCGTCAAGCCGGGCGGCACCTACCTGGACCCTGACGCGGCCGCTGCGGCGATCGAGGCCGTGAAGAACCAGGGCAAGAACAAGTAGCCATAGTGATCATGCCCCTGACCTGCGTCGCACACCGCGCAGACCGGGGGCATTTTCATGCCCTGGGCCCACCCTGGGCCCTCGGCGCGGAGAGTCGTCCGGCCTCAGGGTCCTGCCGAGCGCTTGCCGTGCGCGGTGGCCCGAGCGCGGCGTGAGCTCCCGCCCCGGCCGGGGCCACGCGCTCTCGTCCGCAGCATGGGGACCGCCCGGGCGTGCCCGTGGCTGCGGCGAGGGCGGCAATCCGCAACGTTGCGGGGTCACATCGCGCGGACGCGCTGGCACAGTCACATCCCGGGCGGCCGGACGGCGCCCGCGATGAGAGGAGCCACCGTGCCCACAGCCAGGAAGAGCGGATTCCTTACGACCTCGCTCGCCACCGCCGCCGTTCTCGCCGGCACGCTCGCCCTCGCGCCGCCTGCGGGCGCCGCCGGCGGCTCGTGCGCAGGAGCGGGACCGACGACGCCGTGGGGGCAACCGACGGTCTACTGCGACACCTATGTCACCGCGAGCGTCACCCAGGGCAACACCCCCTTCGAGGGCGACTCGCGCGAGGTCGGCATCCTCTACGCGGGCCACAACTGGTTCACCTGCCAGCTCAAGGGCCGCGACAACCCGGTGATCCAGGGTGCTCGGAACAACTGGTGGCTCACGACCCTCGCCGACGTCGTCACCCGCCCGGGCGCCTCCGGCTGGGGCTCCTTCCCCGCCACCGCCGTCGTCCAGGGCAACGACTGGGAACCCGTCCCCGGCGTCCCCCTCTGCTGACCGTCCCTCGGTGACGGCGAGCGTACGCGCCGGCGCCCAGCGGAGAGCAGCAGCCGGGGCAGCTCCGCCCGAAGCCTTTCCACGACCTCGGATAGCCTCTGCCCACGCGGGATTCGGGCTACCTGAAACGGAGGCCGACGGTGTCGGTACGCGAGAACCTCGCCAGGCTCTTCAAGCGAACGGCCGAGGCCTCCGACGGTGAGCCGTTCGCCATGGAGCGGTCGTGTGAGTGCTCACCGGAGTGGCCCGGCCTGGAGTCGACAGCGAACGGACACATGGTTCCGGCTCGGCCCTCGAGCCACTACAGCATCCTGACGAACCCCGACGTCGGTCCGTTCGTCGCTCGGTGCACAGGCTGCCGGGCGCGTTACCCGCACCCTTGGGTGGTTTCGCAGGAGGCACCGATGCCCTTCGACTGGGCTCGCGACTGAAGGGATCCGGGCCGTCCGCGGGCAGGCGGCACGTAAGGCAGCCGAGTGTGTGGGGAACCGGCCGCGCCGCCGCCGGCAGTCGGCGGGTTCTCCTCCCCGGTCATCGCTGTCATCGCAGTGGGCCTCATCGCGATCGGACATGTCATGAAGGCCGAGTGATCAGACACCGAACAGGGCGGCGGGGTCAGTCGGTGTTCCCGGACCGGGCGCCGATGTCGTTCCACATGAAGGGGTCCTTCCAGTCCGGGCGCCCCTTGGCCCAGCCGCGCAGGGCGGCGATCACCTTCTCCTGAGAGAGCGTCCTGGTCTGGTAGTGCTCTGCCGCCGTGCCGTCACGGAACTCCAACTGGTAGGTGTTGTCGTCCCTCAGCCACACCCGCACGTACCCATCACCGGCCGCCTCGTCGTCGACCCGCTCCACGACCACGAAGGCATTGCCCCGGCCGAGGTTCGCCACCATCCGGCTCAAGGCCGTGGGCCCCGGATTCCTCACCTGACGACCGTGCTCGTCTCTCGCCTGCAGCATGCCGGCATCATCCCCCACGGCTCTGACAACAGCCGCGGGGCGACCACGTCCGCAATGCGCGCGGAGTGGTCCTTCCGGCTCTGCGTGGGCACCCATACGACAAGAAGCCCCCGGCCACCCGGGGTTCGGGGGTGGAGGGGCCGACACCTCGGAGCTCCCTTCCCGCCGGTCGCCCGATGGGCAGGGAGCTGGTCGTCCATGGGTGAAGGGTGCCGCGCTACTTGTTGTGGCCGCCGGGGGCGTGGCCGGCCGGGTTGCGGTTCTCGGTCTCCTGGGTCAGCGAGTTGCCCTTACAGTTCGGCTGCTGCCCGCCGGGCTCGTGGCCCGCGTTGTTGCTGCAGGAGACGTCGTGCGGCGTGATCGCCGCCGTGGCCGTACCGGCTGTGCCGAGGCCCAGGGCGCAGGCTGCCGCTGCGGCGGCTATCGCCGCGCCGATCCTCTTCTTTCGGATGGTTGTGGTCGTCATGACTCGACTCCAGACACGAGGTCTTGAGGGTCACGCTCGTCGCCTCACTCGACACCTGTCAAGGGATTCCGGCAATTGCGACATAAGTTCTCAACTGCCCAGTAACGCATACCCGTGCCGACCTGCGGGATATCCCCGCGCGCCCCCCGCCCCGCCCTCGATAACCTCCGCGCATGCCCGCAACGCTCCGCCTGGAGAAGATCACCCCCGCGAACGTCGACGCCGCCCTCGCGCTGCGCGTCCACCCCCACCAGGAGAAGAACGTCGCCCCGGTCGCGACATCGCTCGCCGAGGCGTACGCCTTCGGGGACCCCGCCTGGCCCCGGCTCCTCTTCGACGGTGACGCGCTCGTCGGGTTCCTGATGGCCTTCATCGACATCCAGTGGGCCCCGGACAAGGACCCCGACGACTACCGGAGCGGCCTCTGGCGGCTCAACATCGCCGCCGGCCACCAGGGCAAGGGGTACGGGCGCTTCGCCGTCGAGGCCGTACGCGAGGAGATACGGCGACGCGGCGGCACGCTGATGTACGTGTCGTGGGAACCGGGGGAGGACGGGCCCGGGGACTTCTACGTCAAGCAGGGCTTCCGCACGACCGGCGAGACGACCGGCGGCCAGATCGTCGGCGTCCTCGACGTCCAGGGCCCGCCGTCGGTGTGAGACGGGTACGAGACGAGGGACCCCGCCCGCTCACCGGGCGGGGCCCCTCGTCCCGCGGCTCTCCCGCTCAGCCCCCGCACTGGCACGGCGCCCCGGACTGGCAGCCGCAGCCGCAGCCCGAGCCGCACCCGCAGGCGCCGAGGACGGGCAGGAACACCGCGTCGCGCGGTGCCTCCTGCTGGGAATCGGTCGGAGCGGAATCGGCTGCCATGGGTCCCTCCTCGAAGGCGTACGTCGCCTCCGCCCATTGCACGCCCGGCAGGCCGGGCGCATCAACGGCGCACAGGAGTGCGACCCGCGACCCCGGTCGGCTTACGCGCCCTCCACCGGCACGTCCGACTGCTGCAGCTCGTCCGCGTGCTCACCCGTCACCAGGTACACGACCCGCTTCGCCACCGACACCGCGTGATCCGCGAAGCGCTCGTAGTAGCGGCCGAGCAGCGTCACGTCGACCGCCGTCTCGATGCCGTGCTTCCACCGGTCGTCCATCAGGTGCTTGAACAGCGTCCGGTGCAGCAGGTCCATCTCGTCGTCGTCCTGCTCCAGCTGCAGCGCCAGGTCGACGTCCTTCGTGATGATGACCTCCGCCGCCTTCGCCATCAGGCGCTGCGCCAGCTGCCCCATCTGCAGGATCGTGGCGTGCAGGTCCCGCGGCACCGCCGTGTCCGGGAACCGCAGCCGCGCCAGCTTGGCCACGTGCTGCGCCAGGTCGCCCGACCGCTCCAGGTCAGCGCTCATCCGCAGCGAGGTGACCACGATCCGCAGGTCCGTCGCCACCGGCTGCTGCCGGGCGAGCAGTGCTATCGCCCGGGCCTCCAGGTCGTGCTGGAGATCGTCGACCTTCTGGTCCGCCGCGATCACGCTCTCCGCCAGCTTCAGGTCCGCGTCGAGCATCGCCGTCGTGGCGCGTCCGACCGCCGACCCGACGAGCCGGGCCATCTCGACCAAGGCCTCGCCGATCGAGTCAAGTTCCTCGTGGTACGCGTCCCGCATCGAATGTCCCTCTCTCACAAGCGTCCGGGGTCCGGGTGGGGCTCGGACCCCCACGCTCCCACGTTCGGACCCGTACGCGTCCGGTTCCTCCACCTCACATGAACCGGCCCTTTCTCCCCGGTGAACTCTGGGCGACGCACGTCAGCGCTCCGCGCGGGTCAAATGAACCACCACCGTCCCCACGGTGAACTCTGGGCGACGACTGTTCGAGCAGCCACTCGCACGGCTGGGAGAGTGTCCGCCACCCCGCATAACCTGGATGGCATGGACGTGAACGCGGCAGTCGCCGCATTGGCAGCGATCGCCGGGGTGTGCACCGGCGTGATCGCCATGCTGGCGTTCCGCTGGAGCGAACGCGACCAGGCGCGACCCACCCGTACCTCCCTGCACACCGACGCCGTGCTCCCGCCCGGCGTCGACACCGTCCTCTCCGTGCTGCGCTCCTCCGCGGTCGTCCTCGACGAGAGCGACTCGGTCGTCAAGGCCAGCTCGGCGGCGTACGCCCTCGGCCTGGTCCGCGGCGGAAAGCTGGCCGTGGAGCCGATGCTCAACATGGCCCGGGACACCCGCCGCGACGGAGAGATACGCCAGGTGGAGCTCGACCTGCCCCGGCGCGGCACCGGACGCGGCGAAGCCCTCGCCGTCTCCGCCCGCGTCGCGCCGCTCGGCTCCCGCCTGGTGCTCCTCCTGGTCGAGGACCTCACCGAAGCCCGCCGTATCGAAGCGGTACGACGTGATTTCGTCGCCAACGTGAGTCATGAACTCAAGACTCCCGTAGGCGCGCTCTCCCTGCTCTCCGAAGCCGTCATGGACGCCTCGGACGACCCCGAGGCGGTCACCCGCTTCGCCGGCCGCATGCAGATCGAGGCGACCCGCCTCACCAACCTCGTCCAGGAGCTCATCGACCTGTCCCGGGTGCAGAACGACGACCCGCTGGAGGACTCCGAGCCGGTGCGCGTGGAGGAGCTGGTCGCCGAGGCCATCGACCGCTCCCGCCACACCGCCTCCACCAAGCAGATCACCATGGCGTCCGGCGGCTCCGCCGACCTCTACGTCTGGGGCAGCCGCGGCCAGCTCGCCGCCGCCCTCGGCAACCTCGTCGAGAACGCCGTCAACTACTCCCCGGCCCACACCCGCGTCGGTGTCGCGGCCCGCAAGATCGCCGCACCCGGCGGCGACCTCATCGAGATAGCCGTCACCGACCAGGGCATCGGGATCCCCGACAAGGACAAGGAGCGCATCTTCGAGCGCTTCTACCGCGTCGATCCGGCCCGCTCCCGAGCCACCGGCGGTACGGGCCTGGGCCTCGCCATCGTCAAGCACGTGGCCGCCTCGCACGGCGGGGAGGTCTCCGTGTGGAGCACCGAGGGCCAGGGCTCCACCTTCACCCTGCGGCTGCCCGAGGCGGGCGCCGTGCGGGAACGCCGCGCCAACGGCTCCGCCTCTCCCACCCCCGATCTCATGACCGAACCGCTCCCTGCCCCGGAGGTCCTTCCGTGACCCGAGTGCTCGTCGTCGAGGATGAGGAATCCTTCAGCGACGCCCTGTCGTACATGCTCCGCAAGGAAGGCTTCGAGGTCGCGGTCGCCGCGACCGGGCCCGACGGCCTCGACGAGTTCGAGCGCAACGGAGCGGACCTCGTCCTCCTCGACCTGATGCTGCCCGGGCTGCCCGGCACCGAGGTCTGCCGCCAGCTGCGCGGCCGCTCGAACGTCCCGGTCATCATGGTGACCGCCAAGGACAGCGAGATCGACAAGGTCGTCGGTCTGGAGATAGGAGCCGACGACTACGTCACCAAGCCCTTCTCCTCGCGCGAGCTGGTCGCCCGCATCCGCGCGGTCCTGCGCCGCCGCGGGGAGCCGGAGGAGGTCACCCCGGCGGCCCTGGAGGCCGGTCCGGTCCGCATGGACGTGGACCGCCACGTCGTCACGGTCGCGGGCGGCAAGGTCGACCTGCCGCTGAAGGAGTTCGACCTCCTGGAGATGCTCCTGAGGAACGCCGGCCGCGTCCTCACCCGCATGCAGCTGATCGACCGCGTCTGGGGCGCGGACTACGTCGGCGACACCAAGACGCTCGACGTCCACGTCAAGCGCCTGCGCGCCAAGATCGAGCCGGACCCGGGCGCGCCGCGCTACCTGGTGACGGTGCGCGGCCTGGGCTACAAGTTCGAGCCGTAGGCCGGCCCGGGCCCCGGCCCCGCGTCCGGGGGCGACCGGGTGCCCGACACGGGCCCGGATCTCCTGACGGCCGGACGTGCGCGGCCGGCTCTCTCGACGGCCTGACGGCCTGACGGCCTGACGCGGCCGAGCGCCGGACCGCCCGCCTGACGTGGCCGGAGGCCCGACAGGCCCGCAGGGCCCACGACACGCCTGAAGGGGCGCCCCGACACGGGGGCGCCCCTTCAGGCGTATGGCGTACGGACCGCCGGTGTACGGCCCGTACGGTCCGTCAGTGACCCGCCTCGTGGCTGGCCTCACCCGACGGCGTGGCCTCGCCCGTGGGCGTGGGCTCGGCGCCCGGGGGCTTGGGGACCTCGACCGGGCCGAAGTCCTTGAAGTAGCTGGTCGCCGGGACGACGAACGCCTGGAGGCCCACGTCGCCGGTCTTGCTCAGCTTGAAGACGACTTCCTGGGCGTTGCCGTTCTTGGCGGCCTCGGCGCCGGTCTCGATCGTGGCGGAGGCGTTGCCCTTGCCGCCGATGATGACCGAACCCATCGCGGGGACGGTGATCGGGCCCGTGCCCTCGGCGGCCTTCAGCTTCACCGTCGCGGTCGTGCCGGGAAGGGTGATCGAGTCGAGCGTCTGCGGCGCGCTGCCGTTGTTGAAGACCGTGGCCGAGACGACGGCCGGGCCCTTCACGGCGGCGTCCGGCTGGGTGATCACGAGCGCGTTCTGGATCTTGACGTCGTCCACGGAGACGGCGGCGTTGTCCGGCCGGACGCCGAGCGTCTGGGCGTCGTTACCCGCGCCGCATGCGGACAGTGAGGCGATCGAGAACACGATGGCGGTGGCGGCGAGGGCGCCGCGTCGAAGGCTGCGGCTCACGGCGGCGGCAACTCCTAGGACGTACGGACGGGCGAGGGACAGGCCGGCGGGGGTGGAGCGTGGAGCAGCCGGCCGAGGACGAGCCGAAGGTGCGTCGGCGCGCTTAGGTTACCGAGCCGCACTCTCCGTCCCGCACCCGACCCGCCCCTACGGCCTCCCGGTGGGTTCGGCTTCGCCCGGAGACGGAGGCGGCGACACTCCCGGCTCCCGTCCCGGATGTTTCGCGCCACGGCCGGATCACGACCCATTGACCCGCCGTTCACATAACCGCCTTGATCAATTCGGTGACCGTCCGCGCATTTCCCGGGCCTCCCCGTGAAAAAGCCCGGAGCGGCCTCCCCGTGATCAATTCGGGATTCGCTCGGGCATGCATCCGTACGAGTGAGCGACCCTCGAACGGAGTACGCATAGAGACCCGCGCCGAACCCGACAAACCGGGACATCACGCCTTCTTCGCGCGACCTCGGACGGGTGTAACGTGCGCGTTTCTCTGCGTCCGCGCAGCGGCTCCGACCTGCGAATACCCCCTCCGGGCAGCCCGCCGCAGCACGTTCGTGTCGCTGTTGTCAAGCCCCGAGATATGCCCTGACCTGCGAAAACGCCATTCAGAAGAAGCCGTATCCGTGTTACCCTGGATAGCCACGGAAGGGGTACCTGTCACATGACGTTCAAGGTTGGCGACACCGTGGTCTATCCCCATCACGGGGCCGCGCTGATCGAGGCCATCGAAACTCGCCAGATCAAAGGCGTGGACAAGACCTACTTGGTGCTCAAGGTCGCTCAGGGCGACCTGACGGTGCGTGTACCGGCGGACAATGCGGAGTTCGTCGGAGTTCGCGACGTAGTCGGTCAGGACGGGCTGGACCGGGTCTTCGAGGTGCTGCGCGCGCCGTACGCCGAAGAGCCGACGAACTGGTCCCGTCGCTACAAGGCAAATCTCGAGAAGCTCGCCTCCGGCGATGTCATCAAGGTCGCCGAAGTAGTGCGCGACCTGTGGCGTCGGGAGCGGGAGCGCGGACTCTCCGCAGGTGAGAAGCGCATGCTCGCCAAGGCTCGGCAGATCCTGGTGAGCGAGCTCGCCCTCGCGGAGAACACGAACGAGGACAAGGCCGAGGCTCTCCTCGACGAGGTCCTCGCGTCCTGAGTGCAGCGATGCCGCGGTGCCCGCTGACGTGCTGTGAAGACCACAGTGCCGTCGCCGGGCGCTGCGGCATGTCCGTCTGCGGTCGACCCGTCCGCCTCGACGGACGGCCTCGCACCGCAGAGCCGGCCGCTGGAGCCCCAGGCCACCGGAGCTGACACGTACGGAGTCGTACGCGACGCACGGAGACGTACGCGACACCCCGGATGCGTCACCGGCGTACGGAGACGTACGAAGCGTGGAGCCGCACGAGGCCCGGACGGCTACCCGCATCACGTGTTTCACGGAAAAACCCGCAGTCCCTGTCCCCTTGGTCCCCTCGCGCCACATCCCCTGTGCCCGCCGCGGAACGCCCCGACCGTCGTCACGGAAAGGGCCCGGTCAAGGCGTCGCGTCCGGCACGGTGAGGCCATACCCATGTCGGCCGAGGAAACAAACCTGCCGGAGTGCAACCAATGACAGACCCAGCGCGTCCTGTCCGTACCGCCGTGGTGATCCCCGCGGCCGGCCGGGGCGTACGGCTCGGCCCAGGAGCCCCCAAGGCGCTCCGGGCGCTGAACGGCACCCCCATGCTCATCCACGCCGTCCGCGCGATGGCCGCCTCCCGGGCGGTCTCCCTCGTCGTCGTGGTCGCCCCCTCCGACGGCGCCGCCGAGGTCAAACACCTCCTCGACGCCCACGCGCTCCCCGAGCGCACCGACTACCTCGTCGTCCCCGGCGGCGACACCCGCCAGGAATCCGTACGGCTCGGCCTCGAAGCCCTCCCCGAGGGCATCACCACCGTCCTCGTCCACGACGCGGCCCGCCCCCTCGTCCCCGTCGACACCGTCGACGCCGTCATCGAGGCCGTACGGGACGGCGCGGTCGCCGTCGTCCCCGCACTGCCCCTCGCCGACACCGTCAAGGAGGTCGAGCCCGCCGAGGAGCAGGGCCGGCCCGAACAGGTCGTCGCCACTCCCGAACGCTCCCGGCTCCGCGCCGTCCAGACCCCGCAGGGCTTCGACCGCGACACCCTCGTCAACGCCCACGCCACCATCGCCCTCACCGGCGACGGCGCCACCGACGACGCGGGCATGGTCGAACGCCTCGGCGCACCCGTCGTCGTCGTCGCCGGCCACGAGGAGGCGTTCAAGGTGACCCGCCCGCTCGACCTCGTCCTCGCCGAGGCCGTACTCGCCCGCAGGAGGGCCAACGATGGCTTCTGACCGGCCCCTCATGCCGCAGGTCGGCATCGGCACCGACGTCCACGCCTTCGAGCAGGGCCGCGAACTCTGGTGCGCCGGCCTCCTCTGGGACGAGGCCGACAGCGGCGGCCACGGCCTCGCCGGCCACTCCGACGGCGACGTCGCCGCACACGCCGCCTGCGACGCCCTCTTCTCCGCCGCCGGAATCGGCGACCTCGGCGCCCACTTCGGGACCTCACGCCCCGAGTGGTCCGGCGCCTCCGGCGTCACCCTCCTCGCCGAGGCCGCCCGCATCGTCCGCGCCGAGGGCTACGAGATCGGCAACATCGCCGTCCAGGTCATCGGCGTCCGCCCCAAGGTCGGCAAGCGCCGCGACGAAGCCCAGAAGGCCCTGAGCGCCGCCGCCGGCGCCCCGGTCTCCGTCTCCGGCACCACCACCGACGGCCTCGGCCTCACCGGCCGCGCCGAGGGCCTCGCCGCCCTCGCGACCGCCCTCGTCGTCCGCGTACGGCCCCCGCACACCGCATAGGCCCCCGCCCGCCGGCGTGGAGACCTCCACAGCGCGAAAAAGACGCCCCGCGGCCGGTATAGGTCGCGGGGCACTACCACACGCCCACTACCCTGGAGTGGTGACTATTCGCCTGTACGACACCAGCGCCCGGCAGATCCGTGATTTCACCCCGCTCACACCGGGCTGTGTCTCGATCTACCTCTGCGGTGCCACCGTGCAGGCCGCCCCGCACATCGGTCACATCCGCTCGGGGCTGAACTTCGACATCATGCGCCGCTGGTTCGACCACCGCGGCTACGACGTCACGTTCATCCGCAACGTCACCGACATCGACGACAAGATCATCGCCAAGGGCGCCGACCAGGACCGCCCCTGGTGGTCCATCGGCTACGAGAACGAGCGCGCCTTCAACTCCGGCTACGACGCCCTCGGTTGCCTGCCGCCCACCTACGAGCCCCGCGCCACCGGCCACATCACCGAGATGGTCGAGATGATGCGCGGCCTCATCGAACGCGGACACGCCTACGAGGCCGACGGCAGCGTCTACTTCGACGTCCGCTCCTTCCCCGGCTACCTCGCCCTGTCCAACCAGGACATCGACGACCTGCGCCAGCCCGCCGAGGAAGGCATCACCGGCAAGCGCGACCCCCGTGACTTCGCCATGTGGAAGGCCAGCAAGCCCGGCGAGCCCGACTGGGAGACCCCGTGGGGCCGCGGCCGTCCCGGCTGGCACCTCGAGTGCTCCGCCATGGCCCACAAGTACCTCGGCCCCGCCTTCGACATCCACGGCGGCGGCCTCGACCTGATCTTCCCCCACCACGAGAACGAGATCGCCCAGGCCAAGGCCTACGGCGACGACTTCGCCTCGTACTGGGTCCACAACGCCTGGGTCACCATGAGCGGCGAGAAGATGTCGAAGTCCCTCGGCAACTCCGTCCTCGTCTCCGAGATGGTCAAGCACTGGCGCCCCATCGTCCTGCGCTACTACCTCGGCACCCCGCACTACCGCTCGATGATCGAGTACAGCGAGGACGCCCTGCGCGAGGCCGAGGCCGCGTTCGCACGGATCGAGGGCTTCGTCCAGCGCGTCACCGAGAAGGCCGGCAAGACCGTCCCGCCCGCCCCCGACGTCCCTCCCGCCTTCGCCGAGGCCATGGACGACGACCTGGGCGTCCCGCAGGCCCTCGCGATCATCCACACCACCGTCAGGCAGGGCAACAGCGCCCTCGCCGCCGACGACAAGGACGAGGCCATCGCCCGCCTCGCCGAGGTACGCGCCATGCTCGGCGTCCTCGGACTCGACCCGCTCGACCCGCACTGGGCCGGCGAGGCCGACCGGGGCGAAGACCTCCACGGCGTCGTCGACACACTCGTACGCGTCGTGCTCCAGCAGCGCGAGTCCGCCCGCGAGCGCAAGGACTGGGCCACCGCCGACGCGATCCGCGACCAGCTCACCCAGTCCGGACTCGTCGTCGAGGACAGCCCCGAAGGCCCCCGCTGGACGCTCGGCAACCGCTGAAGACATGCCGCCCGGGCGACCGGGCGGCACACTTCATCTACAGACCTATGCACGCAACACCGAGGATTAGGTAGTCATGGCCGGGAACAGCCAGCGCAGGAACCGTCGCACGTCCAACAAGAAGGGTGCGACGGTCGGCAGCGGTGGCCAGCGGCGCAAGGGCCTCGAAGGCAAGGGCCCCACCCCGCCCGCCTCCGCACGCAAGGGCCACAAGAAGAACCGCATCGCCAACGCCCAGGCCAAGCACGCCGCCGCCCGCCGTCCCGCCCCCCGCCGCGGCGGCCCCAAGGGCACCTCCGAGATGGTCGTCGGCCGCAACCCCGTCTTCGAGGCCCTCCGCGACGGCGTCCCCGCCGTCACCCTCTACGTCCAGCAGTTCATCGACAACGACGAGCGCGTACGCGACGTCCTCAAGCTCGCCGGCGAGCGCGGCAACATCAACCTGATGGAAGCCCCGCGCCAGGAGCTCGACCGGATGACCAACGGGCTCAACCACCAGGGCCTCGTCCTCCAGGTCCCGCCCTACGAGTACGCGCACCCCGAGGACCTCACCGCGGCCGCCTACGACGCCCACGAGGACCCGCTCATCGTCGCCCTCGACGGCGTCACCGACCCCCGCAACCTCGGCGCCATCGTCCGCTCCGTCTCCGCCTTCGGCGGCCACGGCGTCGTCGTCCCCGAGCGCCGCGCCGCCGGCATGACCGCCGGCGCCTGGAAGTCCTCCGCCGGCACCGCCGCCCGCACCCCCGTCTCCCGCGTCACCAACCTCACCCGGGCCCTGGAGGGCTACCAGAAGGAAGGCCTCACCGTCGTCGGCCTCGCCGCCGACGGCGAGCACACCGTCGAGGACCTCGAAGCGCTCGACGGGCCCGTCGTCATCGTCATCGGCAGCGAGGGCAAGGGCCTCGGCCGCCTCGTCGGCGAGACCTGCGACTACCGCGTCCGCATCTCCATGCCCGGCGGCGCCGAGTCCCTCAACGCCGGCGTCGCCGCCGGCATCGTCCTCTACGAGGTCGCCCGCCGCCGCACCCGCTGACCCACCGCCGCACCGGCGCGGGGCCACCCCACCCGGCCCCGCGCCGGGCGGTTCCGGGCCGGCGCCGCCGCCGCGCCGCCCGCCCTCGGCGCGCGCGCCGGCACTCCGTACGCCCCCTCGATCGGCGTACACCGGGAACGGGCCCACCTCGCTGAGCTGGGCCCTTTCCCGTATCGGGCGATCTTGACGGGTCTCGGACATTCCGAGCCCGTCAAGGCAGTGTCCTTATCCCGCGTCACTCGGTTAGATGAGTGTGGACACCAGAACGCCCCGGCCGGGGTTCGACGATCAGCCCGCGCTGAGCATGGTCAAAGTGGATTCCGACCCCGCGCAGGTCATCGTGAACCACGCCAGCTTCCGTGTGCGGCTCGCGCCGACCGCCCAGCAGCCGAAGTTCGCCGTCGCCCCCCGCCTCTCCGTACTCGGCGGAGCCGCCGCGGGCGCGACCGCGGGTGCGGCCGCGGGCGCCGCGGGCCGCCGCCGCCCCGTCGTCTGGACCGGGAAGTCCGCGCCGGGCGACCCCGGCGCCACCGGACTCCTCCAGGCCATGCGCGAGTCCTCCGTCTCCACACTGGAGCCCCCCGCGTCCCACGACGCCGGCGCCACGCAGGCCATCCCGCGCGTCGACGACACCATGCCGACCCCCGTCGTCCCCTCCGGCGCGCCCCCGCTGCTGCCCCCCATGCGGCGCGCCGAAGGCGCCTACGACCCCCCGCAGGACGACCCGTACGACACGCCGTACCGGCCCGCCCACGGCGAGGAGGACACCGACGCCGACCGCGCCCGGCCGCACCGCCACGGCGCCGACCCTGTCCGGCACGCCTACTACCCCGGACGCCGCATGAACCTCGGTGTCGTCCTCCTCCCCCTGCGCGTCTTCCTCGGCTTCATCTCCATCTACGCCGGCATGGGCAAGCTCTGCGACCCCGTCTACTTCGACGGCGGCGAACGCGGCTCCATGGTCAAGTGGCTCAACTCGCTCCACCCCTGGCCCCTCGCCGAACCGCTCCGCGACTTCGCCCTCCAGCACCCCGTCGGCGCCGGTCTCACCGTCGCCTTCCTCCAGGTCGTCGTCGGCGTCCTCACCGTCCTCGGACTCTGGCAGCGCGTCGCCGCCGTCTTCGGCGCCCTGCTCTCCGCCGCCCTCATCCTCACCGTCAGCTGGAAGAGCGTCCCGGTCTACGACGCCCCGGACATCATCTTCCTCGCCGCCTGGTCCCCCCTCGTCATCGCCGGCGCCCCCGTCTACTCCATCGACGGACGACTCGCCGGCGAAGCCTGGCGCACCCTCGGCCCGCGCTCCGAACTCTGGGACCTCCGGCGCCGCGTCCTGCGCCGCGGCGGCGTCGTCACCGCCGTCGTCGTCGGCCTCACCCTGCTCGTCGGCTCCATGCTCGGCGGAGCCGTACGCTCCACCGAAATGGTCACCGTCCCCGGCCCCAACGACGACCCCATCAACCACCTCCCCGGCCAGCCCCTCCCGCAGGAACCCGGCCGGCGCACCCCCTCGAAGTCCGCCTCCGTCCGCCCCACGCCGTCGGAGACCGCCGGCGCCGTCGGCGAGCGCGAGGAGGAGGAGAGCGCCGCGCCGACCGAGACCGCCCGCGAGACCGGCCGCATCGAGGAGAGCCGCCCCACCGCCACCCGCGGCACCGACAGCTCCCCGACGCAGTCCAAGCCCGCGCCCCCGACGTCGACCAGCTCCGGCCCCACCAGCACCGGCGGAAGCACCACCGGAGGCGGCTCCGGCGGCGACAGCGGCAGCACCGACGGCGGCTCCTCCAGCGGCGGCGGCAACCGCAACCCCATCGGCGGCCTCCTCGGCTGACCCGCCCTCACCGACGGCCCACGGCTTCGGACACCACGAAGGGGCGGCACCGCACGAGCGGTGCCGCCCCTTCGTCATGTCCGCCGCCCGCCCGAGGACGGCCCAGCCCGGCGGGTGCCTCACCCGTCCCCGTGATCCCGTCCGCCGGCCTCCACGCCGGCCGCGCCCCCGCACCGGGCTGTCAGGTCCCCTGAGAGGCCAGCTCCTTCGCCGCCTCCGTCAGGTCCTTCGCCGTGTCGATCGCCCGCCAGTAGGCCCCCTGAGGCAGCGGGAAGCCCGCCAGACGCCGCTCACGGGCCAGCCGCGGGAACGTGGTGCGCTCGTGGTCGCCCAACTCGGGCAGGAGGTCCGTGAAGGCCGCGGAGAAGACGTACACGCCCGCGTTGATCAGATACGGCGACGGCGGCGACTCGATGAAGTCGGTGATGTGCCCGAAGGTGTCGGTCTCGACAGCGCCCCACGGGATCCGCGGGCGGGCCAGCGCCAGAGTGGCGGTGGCGTCCCGCTCGGCATGGAACTCGGCCATCTCCCGCAGGGAGAAGCGGGTCCAGATGTCGCCGTTGGTGGCGTACCAGGGCTGCCCCGGCTCGGGCAGGTGCGCGGCCGCGTACTTCAGACCGCCGCCGCGGCCCAGCGGCTCCGTCTCCACGACCGTCGTCACGCGCAGGGGGAGGACGGCGGAGGCCAGCCACTCCTGGAGCACCTCGGCGAGATGGCCGCAGGACACGACGGCGTCGGTGACACCCTCGGCGGCGAGCCAGGAAAGCTGATGGCCGATGATCGGGGTCCCGGTACCCGGGATCTCGACCATCGGCTTGGGGCGGTCGTCGGTGTAGGGGCGCAGGCGCGAGCCCTGGCCGCCCGCCAGGACCACGGCCTGCGTCGGGGTGGTGTGCATACCGGAACGATATGCGTACCTCGTGAGGCTGGAACCGCTGTCGGCGTCGGCGGCTCAGCTCGCGTACATCACACCCGTCGCGAACGAGGTGTCACAGACCGGACGGGAGTAGGACTGGGCGCGCGTGGGGCCGTAGTGCTGCACGGCGGCACGGCCCAGGGCGCGCGCGATCGACATGCAGTGCCGGGCGAGCGACGGGCGGTTCTCGACCTCACGCTGGAGGTGGGTGAGAGCCGTCCCGGGGTCCTTCTCCTGAAGCTCTGCGAGGAGGCGGTCGCGCAGAATATCCTGCGGGGCACGGGCCTTGGCGGGGGCGGAGACGTCCTTGGAGGATGCGGTCAGCATCTGGGTCCCGGAGCCCTGGCCGGCCCACGGAACGGCGGACACCGCGAGCGTTCCGGAGAGCACCAGGACGACGGGCAGGACGAGGGCGAGAGAGCGGCCGATACGGCGGGCAGTGTGCGTCACGCAGGCGAGCGTAGCGGTCCGTACAGATATGGCGACATTTAGTCACTCTCGCGAGGGACGGTTCGAGGTGTCTTTTCGAATCCCATGTTGACGCCGACGCGTCGAGGCAGTCCGAATTGACGGATCTGCCGGGGTATTTGTCGACAGCGTCCACCGGGGGCGATCAAGGTCCGCGAACGGCCCCGCGTCGGCGAGCGACGCGGGGCCGTACGGCACGGGGCGGGACGTCAGCCGGAGAGACGCTCACCCGTCGAGGTCGAGAAGACGTGCAGCTCGTCCGCGCGCGGCACGACGTGCAGCGTGGAACCCTTCTCCGGCACCGCGCGGCCACCGACTCGGACCACCAGGTCCTTGTCCTCGCTGCCGACCCGAGCGGAGCCGTACACGTAACCGTCGGCGCCGAGCTCCTCGACGACGTTCACGGAGACCGCCAGGCCCTCCTTGCTGGTGGCACCCGAGACGTCGAAGTGCTCCGGGCGGATGCCGACCGTCACGGTCGTGTCGCCCTTGGCGGAGGCGGCGGAGAGCGCGTCACGGGAGACCGGGACGATGCTGTTGCCGAACCGCACGCCCCCCTCGGTGATCGGCACCTCGACCAGGTTCATGGCCGGGGAGCCGATGAAGCCGGCGACGAAGAGGTTCGCGGGGCGGTCGTACATGTTGCGCGGCGAGTCGACCTGCTGCAGCAGACCGTCCTTCAGCACCGCCACACGGTCGCCCATGGTCAGCGCCTCGACCTGGTCGTGGGTGACGTACACCGTCGTGATGCCGAGACGGCGCTGAAGCGACGCGATCTGCGTACGGGTGGAGACACGGAGCTTGGCGTCGAGGTTCGACAGCGGCTCGTCCATGAGGAACACCTGCGGCTCACGCACGATGGCGCGGCCCATGGCCACACGCTGACGCTGACCACCGGAGAGCGCCTTCGGCTTCCGGTCGAGGTACGGCGTGAGGTCGAGGATCTTCGCGGCCTCCTCGACCTTGGCGCGGATCTCGCTCTTGTTGACGCCGGCGATCTTGAGCGCGAAGCCCATGTTGTCCGCGACGGTCATGTGCGGGTACAGCGCGTAGTTCTGGAACACCATGGCGATGTCCCGGTCCTTCGGCGGCAGGTGCGTGACGTCACGGTCGCCGATCCGGATGGCGCCGCCGTTGACGTCCTCGAGACCGGCGAGCATGCGCAGGGAGGTCGACTTGCCACAGCCGGAGGGGCCGACGAGGACGAGGAACTCGCCGTCCTCGATCTCGATCTCGAGCTGGTCGACGGCGGGCTTGTCGGAACCCGGGTAGAGCCGGGTCGCCTTGTCGAAAGTGACGGAGGCCATGGTGATGTGTCCCTTCACCGGCAGGAACGTGCCGGACGATCCGTTGTAAAGGAAGGATGTGGTGTAGTCCACCGGAGTGAACCGCACGTGACGCTACCTTGGCGGTGTCCGATCTGTCAGCAGTCGGAGGCGGAGAAGTTTTCGAGAGCGCTCGGTCCCGAGGGGCGGAGCGACGCACTTTTGACCAGCACGCGACAGTCCGGTCGGCGGCGGTGCGGGCGGGCGCTCACGGTCCTCGTTACTTCTTGGCTGGTGGTTCGTGGCGCTGTGTAAAGTGGGAGCCGCGCGCGCTCGACGTATGCGGGCAACGCCTCCTTAGCTCAGTCCGGCCAGAGCAACGCACTTGTAATGCGTAGGTCGTCGGTTCGAATCCGACAGGGGGCTCTCCGAATCCTGTGTCCCGGACCACCTTGGTCCGGGACACTCGTGTTTCACGGGGTGGCGGGTGGAGGGCTCAGCGGCCGCTGAGGCGGTCGGCGAGGGTGGCGATGCGGTCCGTCGTTGCCCTGTGGGTGGTGGTCTCGCGGTGGTCGGCGGTGCGGTAGGCGGCGTACATGGCCTGGACGCCGAGCCAGCGGAGGGGCTCTGGTTCCCACTTGCGGACCTTGTGGCCGACCCAGGGGAGTGTGGTGAGGTCGGTGGGGCCCGACTGGCCCGAGTCCTGCTGGATGAGGTCGCGCAGGGTGCGGGCGGCGAGGTTGGTGGTGGCGACGCCGGAGCCGACGTAGCCGCCGGCCCAGCCGAGGCCGGTGGTGCGGTCGAGGGTGACGGTGGCGCACCAGTCGCGGGGGACGCCGAGGACGCCGGACCAGGCGTGGGCGATGCCGATGCCGGCGAGGGAGGGGAAGAAGCGGGTCAGGATGTCGCGAAGGGCTTCGACGGTCCGGGGTTGGGTGCGGCCGTCGTTGTCGGTCCTGGAGCCGTAGCGGTAGGGGACGCCCCGGCCGCCGAGGGCGATGCGGCCGTCGGCGGTGCGTTGGGCGTACATGTAGGCGTGGGCCATGTCGCCGAGGGTTTCGAGGCCGTTCCAGCCGATGGTTTCCCATTGGGCGTCGGTGAGGGGCTCGGTGGCGATCATGGAGGAGTTCATGGGGAGCCAGGTGCGGCGTTGGCCGGTGAGGGTGGCGGTGAACCCTTCCGTGCAGCGCAGGACATAGGGGGCGCGGACGGTGCCGTAGGGGGTGATGGCGTGTTTGGGCTTGATCTCGGTGACGGGGGTCGATTCGTGGATGGTGACGCCGAGGGCCTCGACGGCGGCGGCGAGGCCCTTGACGAGTTTGACGGGGTGGATGCGGGCGCCGTGGGGGGTCCAGGTGGAGCCGACGGCGCCGGTGACGCGGATGCGGTCGGCCGTCTCGCGGGCGCCGTAGAGTTCGCGGTCCTTTTCGCCGAAGGCGATGTCGAGGGCGTGGAAGTGCTTGAGGCGGGCGAGTTGGGCGGGGGTGTGGGCGATCTCGAGGACGCCGCCACGGTGGATGTCGGCGTCGATGCCTTCTTCGGCGGCGACGCGGATGACTTCGCCGACGGTGTCGTTCATGGCGTGCTGGAGGCGGACGGCTGCTTCGTGGCCGTGGAGTGAGGCGTAGCGGTCGCGTCCGGCGATGCCGTTGTAGAGCCAGCCGCCGTTGCGTCCTGAGGCGCCGTAGCCGCAGAACTTGGCTTCGAGGAGGGTGATGTCGAGGAAGGGGACGGCCTTCTTGAGGTAGTAGGCGGTCCAGAGGCCGGTGTAGCCGCCGCCGACGATGCAGATGTCGGCGGTGGTGTCGCCGGGCAGCGGTTCGCGGGGGGCGGGGGTGCCTTCTTGTGCGTACCAGAACGAGATGCCGCCGTTGACCGTGCTGCTCATGGTGTCCTCTGTCCCTGCGGGCCTTGGGGTTCGGTGGCGGGAGGGTACTGGACGGGGTGGCGTGTTCCGGGGTGTGGGGTGGGGCTGCGGCAGGGGTGTGCGGGGTTGCGGATTTCGTTGTCGGGGCGGCCGGTTCTCTCGGCTGTGCCGCGGGAGGCGCGCCTGTAGCGTCGTCGTGTGATCGAGATTCCGGCGGAACTGGCGGCGTCGCAGGCGAGGTTCAACGGCGAGGCGGGACGGGCGTTCGTGGCGGCGTTGCCGGGGCGGGCGCGGGAGTTCCTGGGGCGCTGGGGGTTGCGGGTGACGGGGCCGTCGATGCACGGGGTGGCGTCGTTGGTGTTGCCGGTGACGCGGCGTGCGGATGGTGTGCGGGCGGCGTTGAAGCTGCAGTTGCCGGACGAGGAGAGTGCCGGCGAGCCGGTGGCGCTGCGGGTCTGGGACGGGAACGGGGCCGTTCGGCTGCTGGCGGAGGATCCGGGGGCGGGCGCGATGCTGCTGGAGCGGTTGGACGAGGGCCGGCATCTGTCGGCGTCGGGGGATGTGCGGGCGGCGGTGGAGGTTCTCGCGGGTCTGCTGTCCCGGTTGGCGGCGGCACCGGCACCGGAGGGGATGCGGGGGCTGGGTGAGATCGCGGCGCGGATGGTGGCGGCGGCTCCGGCCGCGGCGGCGCGGCTGGGGGCGGAGGACGGGGCGTTGTTGCGGGACTGTGCGGCGGCGGTGCGGGAGGTGATGGACGAGCCGGGGGATCGGCTGCTGCACTGGGATCTGCACTACGACAACATCCTGGCGGGACAGCGGGAGCCGTGGCTGGCGATCGATCCGAAGCCGTTGGCGGGGGATCCGGGGTTCGAGCTGCTTCCGGCGCTGACGGACCTGTGGCAGGCGGATCCGGCGGCCGGGACGCGGTGGCGGTTCGATCTGTTGACGGAGCGGCTGGGGCTGGACCGGGCGCGGGCGCGGGCGTGGACGTTGGGCAGGGTGTTGCAGAACGGTCTGTGGGATGTGGAGGACGGGGAGCCGGCGCTGGATCCGGATCAGGTGTCCATCGCGCGGACGCTTCTGAGCGCGGGGCGCTGATGGGGGCAGGCTGGGGTCATGATTCGTACCGCCACACCGGCTGATGTCCCTGTGATCCATGCGATGGTCCGCGAGCTCGCGGAGTACGAGAAGGTCCCGCACGAGGCCCGGGCGACGGAGGCGCAGCTCCGTGACGCGCTTTTCGGCCCGGGGGCGGCGGTCTTCGCGCACATCGCGGAGTCCGCGGAGGGGGAGCCGGTGGGCTTCGCCCTGTGGTTCCTGAACTTCTCGACGTGGCGGGGTGTCCACGGCATCTATCTGGAGGACTTGTACGTCCGCCCGTCGTGCCGGGGTGGTGGTCACGGGAAGGCTCTGCTGACGGAGCTGGCGCGGATCTGTGTGGAGCGGGGGTACGGGCGTCTGGAGTGGTCGGTTCTGAACTGGAACACGCCGGCGATCGAGTTCTACGAGGCGTTGGGGGCGCGGGCGCAGGACGAGTGGTCGGTGTACCGGTTGACGGACGGGGCGCTGCGGCGGTTGGGGACGGGCGCCTGAGGTGTGAGGGCGGGTGGGCCCGGCGGGGGCGGGTGCCCCCGTCGGCACGGGTGTGCTCCGGGGGCTACGGGACGAGGACCACCTTGCCGGTGGTCCCTCGGGTTTCCAGGGCGTGGTGGGCGGCCGCGGCCTCGGCGAGGGGGAAGCGGTGGACGGCCGGGCGGAGGTGGCCGGCGGTGGCGGCGGCCAGGGAGGCGAGTTCGAGGGTGCGGATGTCGCCGCCGGCCTTCCGGAGCATGGCGGGCCCGAGGACGTTCTCCGAGGTGATGCCGCGGGTGGTGAGTTCGGCGTCGGTGAAGGTGAGCGGTTCGCCGTCGTGGGGGCCCTTGCCGGACCAGCCGAAGACCAGGTGCCGGCCGCCGCGGCCGAGGAGGCCGACGGCGGCGCGGCCGGTGTCGCCGCCGACGGAGTCGAAGACGATGGTGGCGGTGCGGGGGCCGAGGAAGTCGCGGACCGTGGCCGTCCAGTCGGGGAGGGTGTAGTCGACGGCGAGGTCGGCGCCGTTCTTCCCGACGAGGGTGACCTTCCGGGGGCCGCCGGCCAGGCCGATGACGGTGGCGCCGGCGTTCTTCGCGTACTGGACGAGGAGGGTGCCGATGCCTCCGGCGGCGGCGAGGACGATCGCGACGGAGTCGGGACCGAGTTCGGCGAACCGGAGGATGCCGAGGGTGGTGCGGCCGGTGCCGATCATGGCGACGGCCTCGGCGTCGCCGAGGGAGTCGGGGAGGGCGTGGAGCCGGTCGGCGTCGGCGACGGCGAGTTCCGCGTAGCCGCCGGGGGCGAGGCCGAGGTGGGTGACGACCCGCTTGCCGAGCCAGGCGGGGTCGGTGTCCGCGCCGAGTGCGTCGACGGTTCCGGCGACCTCGCGGCCGGGGATGGTGGGGAGTTCGGCGGGGGCGGGGAAGGGGCCGCTGAAACCCCTGCGCAGGGCGGTGTCGAGGAGGTGGACGCCGGCCGCGGTGACGGCGATGCGTACCTGGCCGGGTCCGGGGACGGGGTCGGGCGTCTCCTCGTAGCGGAGGTTCTCGGCGGGGCCGAAGGCGTGGAGGCGGATGGCGTGCATGGTGGGCTCCCCTGTCCGGTGGTCGCGTGGGGCGGTCGTGGTGCGTGGTGCGGGTCCCGCGGCAGCCCGGGGGCCGGGTCGGCCGGCACCCGGTGGGTGTCGGTGTGCCCCGTGGGCGAGCCCCAGCTTTCAACCTCAAGCTCGCTTGAGGTCAAGGCGTGTGGCGCGCAGGGCCAGGGACACCGCTTCGACGGCGCTGGTGAAGGAGACCTCGGAGAGCACGCCGGGTGCGGCGACCTGGTCGCCGGCGAGGTAGACGCCGTCGCCGCGGTCGATCGCCGGCCGGTCGCGCCAGGTGGTGCCGGGGCGGTCGACGGCTCCCGTGCGGCCGTGGGAGACGGCGACGCGTCGCTGGACGGTACGTTCCCGCCAGCCGGGGAAGCCCAGGTCGAGGAGGCGTTCGGCGTGGGCGACGCCGTCGGCCTTGGAGCCGTCGGGGCCGATGGGGAGCTGGGCCTGGAGGAGCTGCTCGCCGGCCGGGGCGAGGCCGGGGTCCTGGGCGGTGAAGCGTTCGATCCAGCCGGGGGCGTCCAGGTCGGAGATGACGAAGGGGTCGCCCGCGCGGTGGCGCAGTACCAGGTCGACCAGGACGGTGCGGCCGCTCTCCCAGGTGAGGCCGGGGTCGTCGAGGAGGCGGGCGGCCGCGGCGAGGGAGGTGGCGACGACGACGGGACCGTCGGCGACCGGCAGGGCGTCGACGCGGGAGGAGGTCTCGATCCGTACGCCCAGGTCCCAGGCGCGGGCGGCCATCCGGTCGATGAGCCGTCCCCAGCCGCCGCGGGGGTAGTGGGCCTCGGGGGGCAGGGAGGTGGACCGGCGGAGCCGTTCCTGGACGAAGCGTGCGGACAGGGCGCCCGGGTCGTGGTGGAAGAGGGCGACTCCGCTGAAGGCGGCGGCGTCGCGGGCGGCACGGGGGCCGGCCACGCGGTCGGCCCAGCTGAGGAAGTCGACGTCGACGGGGGCCTCCTCGGGCGTGCGGCGGCTGAGGCGGAGGAAGCCGAGGGGCGGGGTGCGGCGCAGGGCGCCGTCGCGGTGGAAGCGCAGCCGGGCGGCTTCGAGGGGCGGCAGCGGGGCGAGCGGGCCGAGGAGGTCGCGCTGCTTGAGCCAGGTCCAGTGGGGGCCGCCGCTGTAGAGGGCGTGCGGTCCTTCGTTGGTGCGGTACGGGCCCTCCGCGGTCCGGGCGCGGCCGCCGAGGGTGCCGTGGGCCTCGTGGAGGGTGACCCGCGCTCCGGCTTCGGCGGCGGTGACGGCCGCGGTGAGTCCGGCGAAGCCGCCGCCGATGACGGTGAGGTGCTTCGTCTGCCTCATGTGCTTCTCCTTGATGTCGGTGGGGTGCGGCCGGTGCGGACCGGCCCTACGGAGGGGACGGGCCGGGGTCCGCGGTTTGTGACATCGGGGGCGTTGTCAGTGGCGCACGTCACGATGGGGTCATGGCGACACGGAGTGGCAGGAAGACGGCGGGGGTGGCGGCGGTGCGGCGGCCCGAGGTGCGGCTGCCGCCCCTCACCGCGCACGCGGGGGGACTGGAGCCGGACGGGGACTATGACGGTCTCGAGTTCCGGGGTCTGGACCTGGCCGGGCAGGAGGGGGCGGGTGCGCGGTTCATGGACTGCGCGCTGCGGGAGTGCGTGCTCGACGAGACGCGGCTGGCCTCGGCCCGTGTCCTGGACTGTGTGTGGAGCGAACTGCGGGGGGTGGGCACGGATCTCGCGGGGGCGACGCTGCGGGACGTGGAGGTGCGGGACGCGCGGCTCGGGGGGACGCAGCTGCACGGGGCGGTCCTGGAGCGGGTGTGGGTGAGGGGAGGGAAGATCGACTATCCGAACCTCCGGATGGCGAAGCTGAAGGACGTGCTCTTCGAAGGGTGCGTGCTGAGCGAGCCGGACTTCGGGGGCGCGCGGCTGGAGCGGGTGGAGTTCCGCGACTGTGTCCTGGCGGGGGTGGACTTCGGCGGGGCCGTGATGAAGGACGTGGATCTGCGGACCGTGGAGCGCCTGGAGATCGCGCGCGGGGTGGACGCCCTGGCCGGTGCGGTGATCGGTACGGGGCAGCTGCTGGACCTCGCGCCGGTGTTCGCCGCGCAGTTGGGGGTGCGGGTGGAGGACTGAGCTGCGGCGGTCGGGCGGGGACGTTCCGGGAGGCGTGGAGGAGTGCCTGGGGGTCCTCCTGGCGGAGCGCCCTAGGGCACGCGGGGGAAGCGGGCCTGGAGGTCCCAGATCACGGGGTTGTCGCCGAGGCCCTCGTGCATGTCGGTGAGGTCGGCGATCACGTCGTGCAGGAAGTCGCGGGCCTCGCGGCGCAGTTCGCGGTGGTTGAAGGTGAGCGGGGGCTCGTCGCCGGGCATCCAGTCGGCCTCGACGTCCACCCAGCCGAAGCGGCGCTCGAAGAGCATGCGGTCCGAGGACTCGGTGAAGTCGAGTTCGGCGTACTGAGGGCGGGAGGAGCGGTTGCCGCGCGGGTCCCGGTCGAGCTGCTCGACGATGTCGCACAGGGCCCAGGCGAAGTCGAGCACCGGCACCCATCCCCAGGCTGTGGACAGCTCCCGGTCGGCCTTCGGGTCGGCGAGGTAGACGTCCCCGCAGAAGAGGTCGTGGCGCAGGGCGCGGACGTCCGCGCGGCGGTAGTCGGTCTGCGGGGGGTCGGGGAAGCGACGGGAGAGGGAGTAGCCGATGTCGAGCACGGGTCGATGGTCCCACGCCCGGGGAGGGGGACGACGCGGGGCGAGGGGCCCGCCCCCGGCCGGCGGGGGCGCCCCGGGCGGGAGCGGGTGCTCGGCCCCGGGCGGGGGTGGGTGCTCGGCCCCGGTGGTCGGAGGTCGCCCCGGCCCTCCCGGTGTCAGGCGTGCGTGCGGGGGCGGGTGCGGGCGTGGAGGGTGCGGGCCAGGCGGGGGCCGAGCCAGCGCTTGAGGCGGCGCAGGGCTTCCAGCCGTCCGGTGGCCTGGTCGAGCCGGTAGTAGAGCTGGGGCGGGATGTGCGGGAGCAGAGGGGAGTGGCGCTGGCCGAGGAGCGCGAACATCCGGGCCGGATCCAGACGCATGTAACGGGGGAGGTTCTCGTACCACTGGGCGCTGTAGCGGGCCGCGCTCTGGGCCGACAGGAGCTCCGCCCGTCTCCGCCGGGCATAGCGGGTGAGCGCCCCGTCGAGATCCACGCCCGCCACGCTGCCGCCGGCTCCGGCTCCGGCCCCGTTCTCCGCAGCCCGCCCGCCCGCGGTCCCGGCCCCGGCCTCGCGCAGGGCGGCCGCGAGGGCGAGGGCGTCCTCCAGCGCGAGGGTGGTGCCCGCGCCGATGGAGTAGTGGGTGGTGTGGGCGGCGTCTCCGAGGAGGACCAGGTTGCCGCGGTGCCAGACCCGGTTGGTCAGGGTACGGAAGTGCAGCCACTGGGCGGCGTCGTCGGCCTGCGCCCGCCCGATCAGCCGGTGGCCGTCCAGGAGGTCGTGGAAGAGCTTCTCCATCAGGTTCAGGCTGTCGGCCTCGCCCATGGTGTCGAGCCCGAGGCCCGACCAGGTCTCCGGGGAGCATTCGACGACACAGGTGGACTGCTCGCCGCTGAACCCGTAGGCGTAGCACCAGATCCAGCCGTGGTCGGTCTCCTTGAAGGCGAAGCTGAAGGAGTCGAACACCTTGGTGGTGCCGAGCCAGATGTAGCGGTTGCGGCCGGTGGCGAAGGTGGCGCCGAAGTGGTCGCCGTGGGCCTCGCGCAGGACGCTGTTGACCCCGTCGGCGGCGACGACGAGGTCCGCGTCGGCGAGTTCGGGACCGTCCGCGCCGGTGATGTCGTGCTCGAACTCCACCCGCACGCCGAGGGCCTCGGCCCGTTCGGCCAGAAGGGCGAGCATCCGGCGCCGGCCGATGCCGAAGCCCTCGTCGCCCCGGTGGACGGTCCGCTCGTCGCGGACGATGGCGACGCCGTCGGTCCAGCGCACGGACGCGGCGCTGATGGCGTCGGCGGACTCGGGGTCGCCGGCCCGGAGCTTGTCGAGGAGCCCGGCCCAGTAGGTCACGCCCCAGCCGTAGGTGGAGCCGGCCGGGTTGCGTTCGTAGACGGTGATGTCGTGGGACGGGTCCTGCCGCTTCATCAGGATCGAGAAGTACAGGCCGGCCGGGCCACCGCCGACGCAGGCGATCTTCACGCGCGCTCCCACTTCTTCTCACACGTAGTGATGGATGAGCGACGCAGGGTAGCAGTGGGTGAGGTGGGTGGCGGGGGAGGCGCGGGCTCAGGGGAGGAGGCGTTGTTCCTTGGCCACGGCGACGGCACCCGCCCGGGTGTCGACGCCGAGTTTGGCGTAGATCCGTCCCAGGTGGGTCTTCACCGTCGCCTCGCTGATGAAGAGCGCGCGGGCGATCTCGCGGTTGCCGAGGCCGTGGGCGAGCTGCCCGAGGATGTCCCGTTCGCGGTCGGTCAGCGTCGGTCCGGCCGCTCCGCGCATCCGGTCCATGACGCGGCTGGCGACGGGCGGGGAGAGGGCGGTGCGGCCCTGGGCGGCGGAGTGGATCGCCGCGAACAGCTCCTCGGGCCGCTCGGCCTTCAGGAGGTAGCCGGTGGCGCCGGCCTCGATGGCGCGGGTGATGTCGGCGTCCGTGTCGTACGTGGTGAGGACCAGCACGTGCACGTCGGGGGTGGCGATCCGGCGGGTGGCCTCGACGCCGTCGATCCCCGGGCCGAGCTGGAGGTCCATCAGGACGACGTCGGGGGTGAGCTTCGCGGCCATCGCGACGGCCTCCTCGCCGCTGCCGGCCTCGCCGACGACCTCGATGTCGGGGGTGCTGCCGAGGAGGGCGAGCAGTCCGGCGCGTACGACGGCGTGGTCGTCGCACAGCAGGATTCTTACCGTCATGAACGGGCCTCCGGGGGTGCCGACAGGGGGATCGCGACCGAGAGCACGGTGCCCTCGCCGGGTGTGGACTCGATGGTGAGGCTGCCGCCGAGCTGCCGGGCGCGCACCCGCATGGCGGGCAGGCCGTGGCCGCGGACGCCCGGTTCCCGGGCCGGCGGGGTGGGCTCGAAGCCGCGTCCGTCGTCGGCGATGTCGAGGACGACCTGGTCGTCGAGGTAGGTCAGGGTCAGGGCGGCGGAGGTGGCGGCGGCGTGTTCGCGGACGTTGGCCAGGGCGCCCTGCGCGATCCGCAGCAGCGCCGACTGCACCCGGTCGGGCAGCGGGACCGGCATGCCGTCGACCCGGAACGCGCTGGACTCGCGGGCCGCGAGGCTCCGCAGCGCCTCCTCGAGACCGCCGCCCTCGGCGAGATCGGCCGGGGCGAGGTCGTGCACGAAGCGGCGGGCCTCGGCGAGGTTGCGCTCGGCGATGGACTCGGCGGTACGGACGTGGCGGCGCGCGGTCGCCGGGTCGCCGTCCCAGGTGCGGTCGGCGGCCTGGAGCAGCATCTGCTGGCTGGACAGGCCCTGGGCGAGGGTGTCGTGGATCTCCATCGACAGCCGCTGGCGCTCGGCGAGGGTTCCCTGGCGGCGCTCGATGGCGGCCAGTTCGCGCCGGGTGCGGATGAGGTCGTCGATCAGCGCCCGCTGCCGGTCGGCCTGGCGCTGGGCGTGGACGAAGACGGCGGTGGCGATGGCGGCGACCGCCGGCGGGGCGATGACCAGGTTCGGGTCCCAGCCGCCGTGCGAGAGCTGGACCTGGGCGGTCACCACGAAGGCGGTCAGCAGGGCGACCAGGACGAGGGCGGCCCGGGGCGGCAGGGTGCGCAGACCCGTATAGAAGAGCGGTACGGCGCACCAGGCGAAGCTCGGCGCGAGGACGACCAGGAGCATCCAGACCGCGACGACGGTGAAGAGCCAGGCGATCCGGCGGGGGGTGGCGCGGGTCCCCGGGTCGTGTCCGGGGCGTCTCGCCTGGGCCGCGACGCTCCGCACGCTCGCTCGCCGCGTCGTCGGCCGCCCTGGCTCCGCCATGCCTCGCTGCTCCGCCGTGCGGTCGCACGCACCGGACGCCTCGGCCCCCGCCCTTCGGGCGGACGCCGATACTTCCCGGACACCCCCCAGCACCGGCCCGAGGAGGTAGAGGGAGGCCAGGGCGCAGGAGAGGGCGACGACCCACGGGCCGCGGTCCTCCCAGGGGTGCCGCAGCAGGAACCGGGCGAGGGAGGCGCCGAGGAGGAGGAAGAAGGCGACGTGCATGACCCGCGCCAGCCAGCGGGCGTCCGGGTCCTGCGCGTTCACGTGCCTCTCCGGCCTTTCCGGTCTCGTGCGGTCGTTCCGGCAGGGGCGGCCGGGTGTCGAGGGGGTCGTTCCGGCCGTGGCCGGGTGCCGGGTGCCGGGGATCGCCGGGTGGGCCGGTCCGCCGGGGTGGCGGCAACCGTGAACCGACGGCCGGTTCCGGTCCGTCCGGCGTCCCGGCGGCCGGTTCCGGTCCGCCGGTGCCTGACGGCCGGTCTCGGTCCGTCCGGCGTCCCGGCGGCCGGTTCCCGACGCGCCCCGTGCCCTGGCGGCCGCGGGCGGCCCCGGGTGCACGGATCCATCCGACCTGGGTGTACGCATCCATGGTGACCCGGCGGGACCACACCGGCATCAACCGATCGGCTGACCCGCGTGTCGTCCGTACCGCGCGGCGGACGCATCCGCTCCGTCGACCGCACAGGGCCGGAAGCGGCCGGAGGATCGATGGCAGAGCGATTCACGCAGCGATCCAGGGAGTTCCCATGAAGAAGATCCTCATCGGCGCCACCGCGGCGGCCGCCCTCGCCGCCGGCACCTTCGGCGCCGTCTCCGCGAACGCCTCCGCCCCGGCCGCGCCCGCCTCCGCCCCGGCCGCGCCCGCCGCCGCCCCGGCCGCCGCGGCGAAGGCCGACGCCGCGAACGAGAACCTCCAGCAGTCCACGCACCTGACCGTCGAGGCCGCGACCAAGGCCGCGCAGGCCACCCTGGACGCCGCCGAGGACGAGAACCAGCGTGTGACGGTCGCCGTCGTGGACCGCAACGGCAACACCATCGTGACCCTGCGCGGTGACGGCGCCGGACCGCAGTCCTACGAGTCGGCCGAGCGCAAGGCGTTCACGGCGGTCTCCTGGAACGCCCCGACCTCGGTCCTGGCCGGGCGCCTCGCCCAGGCCCCGAACCTGAAGGACATCCCCGGCACCCTCTTCCTCGGCGGCGGCGTCCCGGTCACCGCCAAGGGAGCCCCGATCGCCGGCATCGGCGTGGCCGGCGCGCCCAGCGGCGACCTGGACGAGAAGTTCGCCCGGGCCGGCGCCGAGGCGCTCGGCAAGTAGCCCTCGCCGCGGGGAGACGGCGCCCGGACCCCCGCCGGGCGCCACCGTTCCGTAACGCCCCGCACCAGGCGGGGCCACGCCCCCGCACCAGGGCCACGCCCCCGCACCAGGGCCACGCCCCCGCACCAGGGCCACGCCCCCGCAC